>JBDRFJ010000169.1:0-91966 GCA_043818915.1 Pseudomonadota bacterium
TTCCCTTGTCAACGCTTCGCCCCTGATGTTACCACCATTGACGCATGACTCAGGGTCGATGTGAGTGGCTAACTCTTCACCGTAGGACACTTCCAGTCCCTACTATTTGCCGGTTTTAATCGGCGCTCTCAAGGAGAAAGATTTGACCCCAATGCCCCCTCGGCGAATAGCTCTCCTCTTTTTTTGTTATAAACGCAAAATCCGCAAAGCATATGATCTCATATCTTCGCTCCTTGACATACCGTTGGATTTGCTCATCCAGGGGGGGCTAATCTTATCCGTTTTTTTTGCCTGCCAGGCTTCGCAGCTTCTTTCAGGATAGCGATCTCACGTGCTGTCAATATTCGATAACTTCCCACCTTTAAGTCTCCCAACTTGAGTGGACCATAACCGATCCGTTTCAGCTTTAGCGCCGGATGACCAACGGCCTTGCACATTCTCCTGATCTGACGGTTTCGCCCTTCGTGAATGGCGATTTCGATCCATGTGTGTTCTTTTGTTGTGCCGATTTTTTTTACTCTGGCAGGCGCTGTCTTTTTTCCGTCTAAGATCACTCCTTCACAAAGACGTTTTAAAACATAATAATCAGGACGGCCCTTTATCTTTACCTTGTAGACCTTTTCAACCCCATAGCGGGGGTGCTGTAGGCTCTGGGCCAATGATCCATCATTGGTAAGGAGAAGGAGGCCTTCAGTGTCATAATCGAGCCTTCCTATGGGGAAAAGGCGCTGTTTCAGGCGAGCCACAAGGTCTATAACAGTGGGCCTGCCCTGCGGATCTCTTGCGGTAGTAACCATTCCCTTTGGTTTGTTGAGGATTAACGTAATCTTTGATTCAAGGCACCGGACAGGACGGCCATCCACCCGGATGTCATCCTTTCCAAATGTGACCGGGCAACCGGGTTCCTTGACTACTTTGCCATTGACCGTGACACGTCCCTGGCGGACAAGGTCTTCGGACTTTCTCCTGGACGCGACGCCCGCGCGTGCTAAGACGACTTGGATCCGCTCGGCCACGACTCTTCCAATTGCTCCATCTCCTCTAAAGTGGGAAGACAACCAAGGTCATTTAATCCAAAGACCTCCAAAAATCGCCTGGTGGTGCCGTACACCATGGGACGGCCCGGAAGGTCCTTACGCCCCAATACTCGAATTAGATCCCGTTCCAAAAGTGTCTTAAAAATCCCCCCGCTGTCCACCCCTCGCAGGTGTTCCACATCGGTTCTTAATACAGGCTGTTTATAGGCGATGATCGCGAGGGTCTCAAGGGCCGCGCGGCTCAATTTAGCCGGACTTGACTTTTTCAGTTTTATAACCCAGTCTCTGTATTCGGGCCGGGTACGGAATTGATACCCTCCCGCCACTTCCTGGAGTATAAATCCACGCTTTTCTGTCTCGTACTCGGCCGTCAACTCTTGCAGTATGTCCTTGATCTGTTGGCGGGATCTACCACCCACCACCGCTTCAAGCTGTTTAATACTGAGCGGTTCATCTGACACGAATATGAGACTTTCTATAATAGGCCTAAGACTGTCCTGCATAAATCCTTATAATCCCGGAATCGATATGTTGCATTACGCGAATCAACCGGAGCTTGATCATCTCCAGAATAGCCAAAAATGTAACAATCAGCATCTTTTTGGAATGTTTTCCCAGAAAAAGTTCCTGAAACGTGATATTCTTTCTTTCTTCAAGGATCTCCATGAGTTCTGATATTCTTTGCCTTACAGAAATGGCGTCCTTCGTTATATCAACAAAATGTTCTTTTGAAACATCTTTAAGTATACGCTGAAATGCGTCGATCAATTCAAAAAGCCCCACCGGCCTCAACGGCCTGAATGTCACATCGCCTTCTATCGCTTCCTCCTGTGCGTCCCGGACAAAGGTGTCCCTGTCTAACAGGGACATATGTGACAGTTGTTCGGCGGCGCCTTTCAATCGCAGATATTCCACAAGCGGCTGCACGAGCTCCATCCGGGGGTCTTCTAAATCCTCATCTTCCTCGTTGTCTTGTGAAGAGGGGATCAACATTTGAGATTTTATCTGCATCAAGGTTGCCGCCATTACCAAAAAATCCCCGGATACATCAAGAGAGAGTTCCTGCATCACCTCCAGACAACCTAAATATTGTTCGGTAATCACCGCAATGGGAATATCGTAGATATCGATATCGTTCTTCTTAACCAAGTATACAAGAAGGTCCATAGGGCCTTCAAAGACTTCCCCCAATTCTACATTATAAGAAGCTTGTCCCATCAAATCTTCATTGCCGACCGCACCTCTTCCATAGTCCGGCGCGCCACTGCGGCAGCCTTTGCGGTCCCCTCTTGTATGATCTCACTGACTACTTCCGGATGCTTCTCGTAATAGTCGCGTTGTTCCCGAATTGGAGCGAGAAACTTTATTAGATTGTCAGCCATGATCTTCTTACATTCCACGCACCCGATCCCCGCAATGCGGCATTCACGATCAACTCTTTCTATAATTCTTCTGTCAGAAAAAAGTTTATGGAAACTGAATACATTACAGACATCCGGATTGCCTGGATCTTTGCGCCGGGCACGTTGAGGATCGGTAACCATCTGACTTACTTTAGAGCTAATATCTTCCGATTTTTCCGATATATAGATTGTATTGTTATAGCTTTTACTCATCTTGCGCCCGTCAATTCCAAGGAGCTTTGGAACCTCGGTAAGTATTGGCTCGGGAATCGGAAAGACCTCTCCGTAAAAATGGTTAAATCTTCGCGCTATCTCCCTTGTCAATTCCACATGTGGAAGCTGGTCTACCCCCACAGGGACACCATTGGCCTTATACATAATTATGTCCGCGGCCTGCAGAACCGGATACCCGAGAAAACCATATGTTGATAAATCCTTGTTAGTTACCTGCTCCTTTTGTTCCTTGTAAGTAGGATTTCTTTCCAACCATGCCAGTGGAGTTATAGTGGAAAGCAGAACAAAAAGTTCGGCATGTTCCTGCAGATGCGATTGAATAAATAGGGTAGATCGATCAGGAGACAAACCAACACTCAGCCAGTCAATGAGCATTTCGTGGGTATAGTCCTTTAAGTTATCCGTATCAGCATAGTCGCTTGTCAGTGCGTGCCAGTCCGCTACAAAGAAAAAACAGTCATAATCGTCCTGCAACCTTTTCCAGTTTGCCAACGCCCCCAAGAGGTTCCCAAGGTGAAGTCTGCCCGTAGGACGCATACCGCTCAATATTCTCTTCTTTGCCATTCAGTAAACTCTCCATTCTAACTTAACATCTCAAAATGTGGTATTAGTTCACCGCAAAGGCGCAAAGAACGCAAAGAAAGGCCTAAAATGATAAAAGCGTAAGATAACCTTTCAAAGGAAAAGATTAAAAAAACTTTGCGTTCTTTGCGCCTTTGCGGTGAGATAAACTGTTCTAAATTTCCCACAACCTATTGGTGTACATTTATCTCCCAATTACTCCGCACAAAATCTATTTCATCGGCCTTTGTTTTTACCTCGCCATTCAACTTCGCATCGAGTACGGCATTCAAGATCTTACGATAGATCGGACCTGGCTCAAACCCCAACCCCTTCAAATCTTCGCCTCTCAAGAAAATCTTCATTGGCCTGAGGTGTGTAATATAAGTTGAAATTGCCATACGTGCCCTATCACTTATTGCCTTTGCCATGATGAATAGAAGAGTCTCTATGGAAAGCGGCCTGATCTCAGCATAAATAGCGCTGTTAGAAGCATCCGGGTGGCGCGTAAACCATTGTAAAAACAATTCTCCCTTTCCTTTCTCACGAAGGAAAAAATCATGATAACGTTCAGGGACCTCCAGATGGGAACATAATTCATCGGTTTCCTTTTGGTTAAGCGAATAAACAAGTCCCAAAAGATAAGTCACCCACTTCTTACAAGACTCTCCTAAAAAAAGCAAATTATACCACGACAGTACTCCTCGAATAGTTACAAACAATTTTTTCATATTGTTGTTGAAAAAAATTTTGGGGTGTATGAAGTGAAGGAGTCCGTATTCGTCCATCCTCTTCACAGCCAACAAAGGGTCTTCTTCTTCCAGAATAAGTCTCAACTCAGCAAATAGTCTTTTGCCGGTCAATTTTTTCAAAAACCCCATCTTGACCGCATTCTCTATAAGCTTAGAAGTAAGTTTTCCTATCCTGAACCCGAAACGCTGCTCAAACCGTATTGCTCGAAATACACGCGTGGGGTCTTCCACAAAGCTCAAGTTATGCAACACGCGGATAGTCTTATCTTTAATATCTTTTTGTGCTCCAAAAAAATCTATCAACGCCCCGAACTCGTCACTATTAAGCCAAACAGCAAGGGTGTTGATAGTAAAATCTCTCCGATAAAGATCGAGTTTGATTGAACCAAGTTCAACAGTCGGCATTGACGCGGGGGCCTTATAATATTCTATCCGTGCCGTGGCAACGTCAACCTTGGACCCATTCGGCAATACAATAACCGCGGTCCCGAATTTTTCGTGAGACCGCACACGCCCTTTCCATAACTTGGCAAAGGTCTTTGCAAAGTTAATCCCGTTACCCTCAATCACTATGTCAATATCGAGATTCTCTCTGTAAAGATAGAGGTCTCTGACAAATCCACCTACTGCATACGCCTGGCATTCAAGGGTGTCTGCCACTTCCCCAATATTTTTTAAGAGCCGAAATATCTCGTGAGGAAGGCGTTGTTCCATAAACTTCACAAAGTTTCGCTTTCGCGTGCATTTAAAACGAGATTTAGAATCAAACGAAGGTTGAACCCCACCCCCTGACTCACTTACCATTGCGTTCAGGAGGTCGGTCCGAGTTATCACGCCCAACACCTTTCCATTGGATACCACCGGGAGGAGCCGCTGCTTGTTCTCAACAATCTTCTCCTGTATTTCCGGAAGCAAACCTGTCACATCTATAGCAGAAAACTCCATATTCATATATTCTCGGACAGGAACTGTCTTGAGGCCGTGATGGAGGGCCCTTTCAACAATCTGTCGCGAGATAGTCCCCAAAAGCTCTTCATTCTCCATAACAAGCAACACGTTAATGTTGTAACGCGTGAGAGTATCATGCGCTTCCTCTATTGTTAAAGCAGGACTGACATGAATGACGGGAAAAGACATTAATTCCTTTGCTGTCCACCGTGGATTCACACATTGTTGCAAAACCTCGATAAGTTTTTCTTCTGCTTGCGCGAGGGTCATCCCCTTAATGGTGGCCGATGCTGCATACGGGTGCCCTCCACCTCCGAAGGTGGCGGCTATCGCACTTACATCCACTTCACTAAGCCTGCTGCGGGCTATTAGGTATATCCTATCTTCCATTCTGGCGAGCAAAAAGACAACATCAAGGTTATCCATGTCCTTGAACTTGTGAACCAATACCGCCAGTTCGCCAATATAGCTTTCAGACGAAACGATCGTGACCACCACTTCGATTCCATTAATCACATATTGAGTGGCAGCCTGAAGCATCTCGTTTAGAATAGCTACCTGTTCCGGTTCTAATTCCCGTGTAATCAGGTTGGAAACAACTTTTAAATTTGCCCCCTTGGAAATAAGATATGCAGCTGTTGCAAAGTCGCTCTCCGTAGTGGAAGAAAAGGTAAACGACCCGGTATCTTCATAAAGGCCCAAAGCCATGATGGTTGCCTCTTCAGGCGTAATTTCAATTCTTCTTTCCCGGAGTATGCGAGACAATATAGTAATATTGGCGCCGGTATATTCGATCACCTCGACCGAGCCTGTAATATCATCCGACATCGGGGGGTGGTGATCATAAATGTGAATGTCAAGCCCCGGCCGATCTATAATATCGGCGAATTTTCCTATTCGTCCCTTCTGGCGGGTATCGACAATAACCAAACGCTTCACGGCATCAAGATCGATCTCTCTAATCTTTGCCCAGTTGAATAGATAAGCGGCCGAATCCACAAAAAAATCTCTAATGCTCCTTTCCTGGGCTCCCGCAAACACCACTAATGCTTCGGGATAGAGCTTTTGCGCAGCCAGCATTGAAGCAAGTGCGTCAAAATCCGCATTCAAATGGGTAGTAATGACTGTAAGCTCGTCTGACTTAGCTGTCGTCTTTTTTTTCAACGATCTCCCTCAGTTTGATAGCAATACCTGTTACATATTTAACATATATAGATAAATCTATCTATCATGAACACAAAATTTATACCACCCCTAAGAAGTTTAACAAGAAAAACAAAAAGTGAATACAAATGAGTAATACCTAAGTTGAGCGATTTTTGACTCGATTGACATCATAATTTATTTTCTAATTGACATTATCATGAAGATTCTGCAAAAAGTCTTATTGTCTTGAAACCTTGTAACTGCTCAGGTTCAAAGTTCAGGGGTTCACGGTTCAAGGTTAAACTGACCCGCCCGCCTCGCCTGAGCCCGCCCGGCACTTGCCTGAGGCAAAGCCGATGGCGGACGGACGAGAGCGATGGCGGGCAGGTGAAAGCGACGAAACTCTATGCTGCCTTGTAAATGTGAAGAGAGCAAAGCGAGCAACCGTGAACCGTGAACCTGACAAACCTGAGTAGTTCCGAAACCTATTAAAAAACAAGGAGGGCACAATGGAAGGATTCAAAAAGATACTTTTCCCTGTTGATTTTTCCGATTGTTCTAAAAAGGTCGTTCCTTATGCAATTGATTTTGCAAGAAAATTTGATGCCAAACTCTATTTTCTTTTTGTTGTGCGCGATTTGAGTTACTTAACAGTTGTTAATATGCCGTATTCAACACTAACTGAGTTTTCCAGTGAAGTTGCCGCGGGTGGTGAAAAGATGATGGATGAATTTTGCGACAACTTTTGTGCTGATTATCAAAATTACGAAGCAAAGGTAATCATAGGTGATGCACCGGAAGAGATTCTTACATTTACCGAAAAAAACGGAATAGATCTTATCATTATAGGGACTCACGGCCGAAAGGGTTTGGAGCGCATCCTATTAGGAAGTGTAGCAGACTATGTTATTAAAAACGCTTCAGTACCGGTTGTTACTATAAGCCCTTTTAGCGAAGCAATGTGACCAAAACGATTCATTATGGTGGAACTTAAATTCATTCATAACATCTTTATCCAATGTTGGTCACTTATACAGAGAGGGATGAGGACATGAGCATAGACAAAGAAAAACATATTCTAATGGGCATCGATGGGTCATCAGGAAGCCGAGACGCACTCAATTATATCGGACTTGTCTTTTCTGACAATCCTGATGCATACGTAGACCTTCTTCATATCCTTCCTCCTGTTCCCCCTATTTTTACAGAACCGGGGCAGGATCTACGTGAATTACAACATATTCAAAAGTCCGCTGCTAAATTCGAAAAGGAGTGTCGCGAACGGGCGGCATATAGTATGGAAGAGGCCAAGAATATCCTCACGCAACATAATTTAAAAGAAGAGAACCTCCGTTTTTTAGTCAGGCCTCGATTCACAGAGCTGCCAAGGGAATTCCTTTCAATGGAGAAAGGAGGAATATATGATGCTATCGTATTAGGACGTCGCGGCATGAGCCGGATCGAAGAACTCTTTTTAGGAAGTCTTACCAACAACATACTTCAGCTCGCAAAAAAAATCACTGTCTGTGTGGTAGACGGAAAAATCAAATCAAAAAAATTACTCCTTCCGATTGACGGCTCTCCTAATTCCAACCGTGCCATCAATAATGCTGCGTGGCTTTTGAAGGAATCCGATTTTGCAGAAGTGACTATTTTGTATGTTCTCACACCACTTTTCCCAAAAGAAATAAAAGAAAGGATTTCTGAGTCCGAACAGATAGAAGCGCCCTTCCGTGACCGTTTGGTAAGAGATGCCGAAGAATTGTTGGCCAACGCCAAGAAGAGATTGATAAAAGAAAGAATTCCCGCGGACTCCATAAAAACGCACCTTGAGACTAAATCTATGGGAGTCGCCGGTTCAATTTTAAAATTTGCAAGAAATCAAAATTATAACTCTATTATGATAGGACGGCGAGGGATATCACGGACCAAGCAGCTTTTCTTTGGCAGCGTCTCTAACAAGATTATTCAGCAGGCACAGAACATGGCTGTGTGGGTAGTATCGTAACAGACCTTTGCAGATGAAAAAACCACCTGATATAAACTATATTCTTAAACGTAGAAAAAGGACTGATGCGTCTGTAGTCTTTGTCCACGGCTTTACTGACTCCATCCAGAATAAGACCCACAAAGACAGGTGGAAAAAAGGCCTGAATCGGGCCTTTAAGACGGCTGATCTATTATACTTTAATTGGGATGCAGACTCAAAGATAGATATACTGTTCAGAATTCTTCAAAAGGGATTAGCAACTCTTCCCCTTTTCTCGGGGAGTCTGTTTACACAGTCGGCCAAGATATTTTTTGGTTCATTTCTTGAAGTCAAGCATGCCTATGAAAGCGCTATCAAAGAAGCGGAAGCAGCAGGGCAAATCCTCAGAAAAGATATAGAGAATTCAATTACAAAGGATTATAAATCTATTACTGTAGTAGGCCACAGCCTGGGGGCAAAAGTAGTGCAAAGCGCTCTGGCGGGAATAAAGCCAAATATGATCGATTCGGTCTATCTGTGTGGAGCAGCCACCTCAGAAAAAGATTGGGGCAAGAGTATTAAAGCGGTAGAAAAGAAAATATTCAATCTTTATTCAAAGCAAGACCGTGTCCTCACGCTCGCCCATTTTTTGTCCATACCCAAAAATCCTGTGGGTTGGAAAGGTTTCAGCAGGTTAAATGGAAAAATTATCGATGTAGAAGTAGAATGCAGACATGCAAACTACCATCAAAAACTTCGTGCAAGGCAATTAAGGACTCATTGCACTCCCTCTCGTCAGGTACCGTTGGGCTAATACCCAAAGCAAACACTCATTATCAATATAGTCATCAATAATTGATAAGAAACACAAATGCACCGTAAAAATAATAAAAAAATTGTTACAATATTATTGCTTATAAATCAATAAGTTATCCAAATTTATTTGGAGCAAAACCTTATTCTTCAAGGATTTTCAATTAAAATTCATGCTATCCCCTTGACTTTCCAAAATCTTATTATATATTTATTAACTAAATTGAAATGATAATCGTACATATTTTTTGATGAGCTTGGCTTGTGCATTTTTTGCTACTGAAATGTTCAAACCAAGCAAATTGAAATTTGTTTTGTGAGATTATCAAAAATAACTTATTAATTACAACTTGAAAAAGGAGGGAAGTAACATGACCAAAACAGAACTCGTTGACCAGATGGCAAAAGACGCGGGGATTTCTAAGGCCGCCTCAATGAAGGCTCTCAATTCATTTACTGCCAATGTTACCAAGGCATTGAAGAAAAAAAGCGGCAAGGTCACATTGGTCGGGTTTGGTACATTCTCAAAAATTCGGCGTAAAGCCAGAACCGGCAGAAATCCCCAGACAGGCGCAGCCATGAAAATCAAAGCTTGCAATGCCGTAAGATTCAAGGCCGGCAAAGCATTAAAAGATTCTGTCAAGTAAAACAATTTTCTGAAATTAAAAAAGGGGGGTTCTTTATGAACCCCTTTTTTAATGGTGGATTTTGTCCCAAAATAAAACCGGCAAAGACATCCTTTGCCTTTGCCGGCTGGACACGAACTAACAGGTACTAATGATTACATACATTGGCGCCTGTTGCCATTGTTCCGGACAGATATTGCTGTACCAACTCTTCCGGGGACAAGGCCGGTGCTCCAGTAATAACCTTTATTCCCGCTTCGTCAAAAAGACTGATTGCCTTTTGCCCCATCCCGCCTGCAATAATCAAGTTCGCGCCAAGCTCGTGGAGCCATCGCGGTAAAATACCAGGTTCATGTGGGGGAGGCGTCAATAACTCTTTATTCTTTATGTCTCCGTTATCCACATCCATCAAAGCAAACTGCTCACAATGTCCAAAATGCGCGGTAAGTTTACCTTGTGCTAATGGAATAGCAATTTTCATTATAATACTCCCTCCTTTTTCATCAAGCCCAATGCCCATCCACATTTGCTCCGTCGGCAGGCTTAAGCTCGCCATTCTTGTATTTTTGAATTCCGTCAATCACACGTCCACCGGCTCCAACCACGACCTTTACGCCGGCAGCCGAAAGAACTTGAAACGCCTTTGGGCCGCAATTGCCTGTAATCACTACTTCGGCTTTATTGTCCACAATTGCCTTGCCTGCCTGAATCCCTGCGCCCTGCGGGAGATTTAAATTCTGAGTGTTCTCTACTACATCAAAATCGAGTGTTTCAGGATCAACTATAATAAAATATTGAGCCCTCCCGAACCTGGGATCAATATCGGACTGCAGGGTCTTACCCGTCGATGTAACCGCAATTTTCATCTCTCTTCACCTCATTTTTTATATTTTATACGTTTGAAAATATTCAGCCACGAATGAATACGAATTTACACAAATAAAATGGTTTCATAAAAAGTTTTTGATGAGCTTATTTTGGTTACTTTTGTTAGGGGGCTTTTCCCTTTATTCGAGTCCATTCGTGTTCATTCGTGGCTGAATAGCTGCACTGCTTATATTGATTCCCGGTTCATCGCTGTCCCGCAAACCGGGCAGCCTTCATTATAACACGGCGTCCCTCTATGATGGGTCAACTTATGTCCGCACTCAGGGCAAATACAGTACCCGCCAGGGCCTGCGCCTCTCCCCCCTCCTTTGCCACGATATCGACCACTCTTTCCTCTTTTGCCAATCTGTCTGCCACAATAGCCGGGCATATAGAAAAAAGGCTGATCAAGCTTATCCTCTTTAAAGGCACGTAAGACCTCCACTACGTCACCGGCTATTCCCGATATAACCCGAATACCGGCACTCTCAAACAAATTATAGAAATATCCGCTGATCCCACCACAAATAAGTGTATTAATGCCTGCCTCTTGAAATATCATTAAGCGTTTCTCGAGACTAAGGCCATCTAATATTATATCATCTCTCCCTGTCTCGCGATTCCCTTTGATCTCTATGACAGACACTCTAAGGCACGAATCGAACACAGGTGAAATCCGTGTGCCAAATATCGGGATAGCCACCTTTGACATGATACTCATATCTTATTAGCAACCATCGTGCCAAAAATTATATATATACTTTCCTTGCAATATACTGAAATAACATGGGTTGTCTATTCACAATATTCCATTGCCTTAAGTGCCCGGAACAACATGAAACTATAAAAAAACAAAAAGGGAACATAATGCACCTTTGTACTTGAAAATAACAATAAAGAGATTATATTTAATCTAAATTGGGCTATCAAACATTCGAGAGGACGAAATGAGCAAAAATGACCTTGCAATAGAAAAATATCAAAACATTATACTAAACAGCATAGCCGATGGCGTATTTACAGTAAACAACAAAAAACAAATAACATCGTTTAATAAGGCGGCTGAGAGGATAACCGGTATCTCGTCGGAAGAAGCGGTCGGTCGGCCCTGTTACGAGGTCTTTAGGGCCAATGTGTGCGAATCCGGCTGTATACTTGAGCAAACAATAAAAACAGGGAAATCTATCGTTAACATGCCTATTTATATTGTTCGCGCTGACAAGAAACAGATTCATATTAGTATCAGCACTGCCCTTTTGCGCGACAATTCCGGTAACGTCATCGGGGGGGTGGAGACCTTTCGCGATCTTACCGAAGTCAATGAACTTAGGAAGGAAATTCGAAAACAGCACTCTTTCGGTGATATCATCAGCAAGAGTGAGAAAATGATTCGCATCTTTGGAATACTTCCCCAGATTGCCAACAGTAACAGTACGGTTCTCATTGAAGGCGCCAGCGGCACGGGGAAAGAACTGATTGCCCGTGCTCTTCACAACAATAGCACACGCCGCGAAAAACCTTTTGTGGCCGTCAACTGTGGCGCTCTGCCGGATCCATTGCTTGAATCAGAGCTTTTCGGATATGTTGCCGGCGCTTTTACTGATGCAAAAAAAGACAAACCGGGTCGCTTTGCGATGGCCAAGGAGGGGACTATATTTTTGGATGAGATCGGTGATATATCGCCGGCGCTCCAGGTCCGACTTCTCCGCGTTCTCCAGGAAAGAGTCTATGAACCTTTGGGAGCGGTCAAGGCTGTCAACGCCGATGTCCGGGTGATTACCGCAACAAACAAAAAATTAGAGGATCTTATAAAAAAGGAAATGTTTCGAGACGACCTCTATTACAGGATCAATGTAATTAAACTTTCTCTTCCCACGCTTTCTGAGAGGAAAGAAGATATTCCCCTCCTTTTGGAACACTTTATCGCCCATTTTAACCATATTACCGGCAAGGGAATTTCAGGTGTCTCTGATGAAGCTATGGCGGCTATTATGCATCATAACTGGCCTGGGAATATACGTGAACTCGAAAACGCCATTGAGCACGCATTTGTCCTGTGTCAAGAGGGGTTGGTCCGATTAAGGCACCTGCCGAGGCACTTGATTCCGGAAGACCGTGCCATGTTGTTGACGGCAGGCAAGACCCTGAAAGAGATAGAAAAACGTGCCGTCCAAGAAACATTAATTAGACATAACTGGAAACGAATGGCCACAGCGCGGGAATTGGGAATTGATAAGAACACGCTTCGACGCAAAATGATGCGGCTTGGGATTAAGGAGAAGTGACGTACGCAAGGCACTACAGGTAAGATGGCCTATAATATAAGCTCAAAAAAATGCGCATAGCGGGAAAATGACAAACCAATATATCTTCTCAACACGCCTGGCCTGACAAGAGACAAGAAAATATGTTCAAGATATCTGCCTTTCTTGTGGCTTCATCATCGGCACACTCCATTGTTTCCCGTGCCGCTTCCATTTCCTTTTTCCAATAATCCCTGCCGCGTCCTTCCATAATGTCTTTTCTGACGGCAATTGCAAACTTTAACAAGGACGCAACCACAAATTTTTCAACATCCTCGCTTTTTGGGAAAAACCTTGATGCAAGAGACATCGCACTCCCCCACGTTTGCCGAAAACTACCGGCGAATCTGGTTGAACGAATGGTGTTGAATACATGATAGATAATAGATGAATCCGAGACAATATCATCATGATCTTTGAGATATTCATCGACCTTGTCTCTTATATCACTTTCACCAAAATGCTTTTCAACCAATTCACAAAAATATGAATCCGGTTTTTTACACTCTTCACTTTCGTACAGCGGACGCGCCGCTTCGCTACCCATTATAATTTCCTCCTTTCTGTTGCTGCATTTTAATATCCCTTAATTTTCTAATCGAACCTTTTTCTGTATTTCTATAATAAAAATTTTTATTATCAAGTGTATTTTTTCACATATCGTCTTAACCTATTAATACTTATGATAAATAAAATGGGCCCCTCGCATAAACGCCTTTTTAAAGCGCTGCGGCGTCGGGTTTAAAACTTTTTATGAATTGTGCAAGGATATACAAAAAGGGAATTTGGATTGTTGAAATGTACTCAAAAGGAGTGATCTTGAGGGGTAAATGTTTAACCTAAGTTGCGGCTACCAAGAGCATTTTGATGCTGGGTAAAATTAAGAATATGGGTTGGTGCCGAAGGCGGGACTCGAACCCGCACGAGCGGCGCTCACTGCCCCCTCAAGACAGCGTGTCTACCAGATTCCACCACTTCGGCAAGGTTAGAAATTATTCTTTTGGAGATTGTGTAGGCGCCGGTCCAGGAACTTGTTCGGCGCTCCCCCCTGCTTCTTGTTCTGCCTCTTGAGCCTTTTTGGGAACTATATCTTCTGTCTGTTGAGTACTCTGTGCGGCCGACCCTAAACCTGATTCCTCTTCCGGGGCTGATACCGGCGGAGTGACCTCTGACATAACCGATTCCACGGTCTTATGTCCTGACATATAAGCTAACCCTAAAGAGGTTAACATAAAAACCACGGCAGCACCAGTGGTCAGCTTTGTCAAAAAAGTGCTGGCCCCGCTACTTCCGAAAAGGGTTTGGCTGCCCCCTCCTCCAAAGGACACGCCCATACTAGCACCTTTTCCGGTCTGAAGGAGTACAATTAAGATTAGTGCTACACAAACCACAATATGTATAACAACGACTATGGTTGACATAATAACCCTCAGGATTAGGAAGTTGCAAAATTGAAAGTTTTGAAACCGCCTCAGGATATCTTAAATTTTATAATTCCGGCAAATGAGGAAGCGGTAAGACTCGCTCCCCCAACTAAAGCCCCATCGATATCAGGCTGTACCATGAGTCCGGCGATGTTGTTCGGTTTAACGCTTCCACCATACAATATCCTTACGATATTTGCAATCTCTTTCCTGTACAACTCGGACACGCGTTTTCTTATAAAATGGTGGACCTCTTGAGCCTGTTCATTGGAAGCCGTCTTCCCCGTGCCAATGGCCCACACAGGCTCATAAGCGATGATAATCTTTCCAATATCATCAGCGGCAATACTCTCTAACCCTTCAGATACCTGTTTGTCAAGTACTGAAAATGTTTTTTCCGCTTCCCGCTCTTCTAATGACTCTCCTATACAAAAAATAGGAACCAGGTTGTGTGCCAACGCCGCTTTGATTTTTCGGTTCACAGTAGCATCGGTCTCGCCAAAATACTGCCTTCTCTCAGAGTGGCCGACAATGGCATACGAACAACCGGTACTTATCAGCATAACCGGCGAAATCTCTCCTGTATATGCCCCTTCAGACTCCCAATGAAGATTTTGTGCGGCCAATTGAATATTGCTCCCCTTGATTCTGTCGGCTACCACACTCAAAGCGGTGAAAGGAGGCGCGACAACCACGTCCACATCATCCACACCCGCGATGAGATCCTTTAATTCACCTATCAGCTCCAATGCCTCTTCGCCGGCCTTATACATCTTCCAATTTCCAGCAATAACAGGTCTTCGGTCCGCCACGATTTCCTCCTTTTATTTTCAATTAGCGACTTTTTTTGACAGGATAAACAGGATTTACAAGATCTTTATTTCTATCCGGTCCATCCTGTAAATCCTGTCTAATAAAAAAGGCAATCTCCGCCTGGTTATTACAACGGCTGTTTTGCGATATGGGCCGCAAGGTCGACCATGCGATTGGAATAACCGACTTCATTATCATACCACGAAAGAACCTTCACCATATTGTCAACGACATAGGTAGTGCCGGCATCCACAATAGAAGAAAGTGAAGATCCGTTAAAATCTATAGAAACCAAAGGTTCCTCACAGACCCCCAAGATCCCTTTTAAATCGCCTTCGGCCGCAGATTTCAGCGCATTGTTCACATCCCCCACGGTGAGCCCGCTCTTTTCTACATTTACAACCAGATCAACAATAGAAACATTCGGCGTTGGAACCCTTATTGCCAGACCGTTCAATTTTCCCTGAAGCTCCGGCAGAACCAATCCTACCGCCTTGGCAGCCCCGGTAGTGGTAGGAATCATAGACACAGCAGCCGCCCGCGCTCTGCGCAGGTCTTTGTGGGGAAAATCAAGAAGTCGTTGATCACCGGTATACGAATGAATAGTTGTCATTAACCCCCTCTGAACTCCAAAACTCTCCATGAGGACTTTTGCTACAGGCGCAAGGCAGTTGGTTGTGCACGACGCATTTGATATTATATGATGTTCTTTGGGATCGTATTGGAACGTATTGACCCCCATCACAACCGTCACATCCGGGTCTTTGGCGGGAGCAGAAATGATTACCTTTTTTGCGCCTGCTTCTAAGTGTTTCGAGGCACTCGCCTTGTCGCGAAATAGCCCGGTACATTCCATAACAATATCCACATTGAAGTCTTTCCACCGCAGATGTGCCGGATCTTTAATTGCGGTAAGCGCAATAGATTTGCCGCCCACCACTATCGCATCCTCTGTTGAGCTAACTTCGGCATCGAGGATACCGTGTACGGAGTCGTACTTTAAAAGATGCGCCATTGTATGGGCATCTGTAAGGTCATTAATAGCAATAACTTCCACCTCCTCATTAGCCATTGCCGCTCTAAATACCAGTCTTCCAATACGTCCGAAACCATTGATACCAACTCTTATACTCATACCCACTCCTTTCATGTTTTGATTATATAATAGGGAAAATCTTAGTTTTAATCTCTATGAGGCTGTCCGAGAATTATGTCCGTAACGAAAAAGCATGAGAACGAGACAAAATTTTCGCAAATTTGAGGAGAATAGCAGGCCTATTTGACGAAAACTTGCGGAAATTTGGGCCGTTTCTCACGCTTTTGCAGTAGGATCAGAATTCTCGGACAGCCTCCTATGACTGGTCCGTCAAAAATAGACAAGGAATATCTAAGACCACAGCAATTCATTATAACTTCCTTGACATAATCAAGGCATCCTCTCCTGTCTCAGAATAATATCCCGGTCGTCTTCCCACCACTTTAAATCCAAACTTTTTGTAAAATGAAATCGCCGGCTGATTAGATGGACGAGTCTCTAAGACAGCCGCTTTGAGCTGTTTTTGACACCCCTCTGAAAACACATGCCGCAAAAGCTTGGTTCCAATACCCCGCATCCGGCATTCAAGTGAAACCGCGATATTCCTGATATGAATCTCATCTACAACGAACCAAAAACAGACATAACCAACAACGCGGCCTGCTCCATCAGCCCTCTTTTCCTTTATAACAATATTACGAGCATTCGGATTCTCCAGCTCGCTTTCAAATGCCTCACGGCCCCATGGAGATGGAAATGAGGCGTCTTCAATAGCCAGAATCTGATCAATATCTTCCCGGCGCATTGCTGTTGTATAAAGCTCCAAAGCCTCTCATAAAAAACTTTCAAGGAGACTGACAACTCGTGTCCGTCCAGAGATGGTAGATTTTGTTCCAAGACAAGGCCGCACAAAGATTTCTACCGGAGGCGTAGCAACGCTACGTCGAGGATAGAAATCTGCGGAGAACGCAGTATTGGGACAAAATATGCCATCTCTGGACGGACACTAATTGCCCGCCCTCTTATTCCCCTTTAAAATACTACTGGCAAGCGAGATACTCTTCTGACCGTAATTGTATACTTCTTGAGAAAGCTCTTGCAAGGTTTTTCCTGCTCTCTTATTAAGCGAACGAATTAAAATCGGCAAATTTACACCTGTCACAACCTCGATTTTTCCTTCTTCTAAGAATGAAAGGCTCAGGTTGGACGGAGTCCCGCCAAACATATCCGTCAGGATTAAAACGCCTGCTCCATTATTTACCTTCTTGATTCCTTGAGCAATTTTTTTCCTCAATCCTTCGGCGTCTTCTTTTAAATCGATTGATATAAAATCGATATACTCAAAAGGGCCACCCAATACGAATTCCGCAGCCTCGATCAAAGCTGCTCCTAAACGAGCATGTGTCGCTATAACAATACCTACCACTAAAACCTCCTATCCCAACTCAATGTCTCTATGTTTGAGAGATATGTAATTAATTTTTTGCTCTAAGTGCTTGTAAATCTCAGCGCTAATGGTAACCGAGCGATGTTTTCCGCCGGTACATCCAAAAGCAATAGTCAAATAAGATTTCCCTTCTTTCTCATAAAGAGGGACTAAATAGTCAAAGAGATCAAACATTTTTTTTAAAAAGATTGTGGTCTCATCCAATTGTAATACATAACTCCGAACTGCGGGGTCTTCTCCATTTAATTCTTTCAGGTCTGGGATAAAATACGGATTGGGAAGAAACCGCACATCAAATACCAGGTCTGCGTCGTATGGAATCCCGTACTTGTATCCAAACGAAAGGACTTGTGCATGCATTGTGCCGGTAGCACCGGACTTAAGGACATGGTTAACAATGACATCTTTCAGTGCATGTACGTTGTAAGTAGAGGTGTCAATTACCTTATTGGCAATCTCTTTTAACTCATCCAACGCCCCTTTTTCCGCTCGTATTCCCTCCAAGAGGGTTTTGCCGCCTGTCGCTATGGGATGCTGACGTCGTGTCTGGCTGTACCGGCGTAGGAGCGCCTCATCTGATGCTTCTAAAAAGATAATATCGAATTCGTATCCTTGGGACCGAAGTCTGGATAAAACATCTTTATATTCAACCAGGAAGGCCTCCTCACGAAGGTCCATCACAAGGGCAATCTTAGAAATTTCTGATCTGCTTTCTACCTGAAATTCTAAGAACTTGGGAAGAAGGGCGACCGGAAGGTTGTCCACGCAAAAATAGCCTACATCTTCGAGTGCTTTAATCGCCGTACTTTTTCCGGATCCGGAAAGCCCGGTAATAATAACGATATTTATATCTCCACACTCCTTATCTTAAGCAAAAAGTCCCTGGTAAGCCTATCTTGGTCTTATCATCTGTCATTGGGCATTTACCATTAAAAAAATGACAGTCACCGACGCGCCAAAGCCGCTATGGCGACGGAGCGATGACAAATGTGAAATGATCAATGAGAATATTATCAAGTGACCAATCAAGCGAATTGGGGACTTTTTACGAAGTCATCAAAATTCTGAATCTTCTGATTGAATTATCTGATATAAATCGTCTCGTGTCTCGGCAACCATTAGACGTTCCTTAAAAGAACCATCTTTCAAAAGCCTTGATATTCTAGCCAGCATTTTTAAATGGACTCCGGTAGAGCCTTCAGGGGTGATCAACACAAAAAACAGGTGCGTTGGTTTTCCGTCCATAGCATCAAAGTCTACCCCTTTCCGACTTCGCCCAAATGCCAACAGGAGTTTATCAATCGTCTTCACTTTCCCATGTGGAATCGCGATTCCCCCTCCTATCCCGGTGCTACCCAGCCTTTCACGTTCTACTAAAACTTGCACCAGCTCTTCCTGTGTCCTCCCTGAAGATTTAGTTAGGGTATCGGCCAAAGCTTTTAAGACATCTTCTTTGCTCTGAGAATCTATATCAGGAAGGATAGAATCTTTTGCTAATGAATCGAGTAGCCTCATATTTATAACTCGTTATTGTTCTTTCGGGTAAACAAAATAAGAGAATTATACCCTTGGGTCAACAGTCAATCTGTTGCGAGTTACGGGTTACGGGTTTCAAACACGCAACTCGTAACCCGCAACCTGTTTTTTAAGTCTCTATGCCCTGAATAATCAAAACCATTTTCCTAAAAGTTGCCGAATTACGTAGTTGCCTCAATAAGACCGTAATTGTCGTCTTTTCGGCGATATAAAACATTAACTTTTTCGGTTCTAGCATTTCTGAAAACCAAAAAGGAGTTATTGATCAATTCCATTTGCATAATAGCCTCTTCAATATCCATAGGTAGTACTTCAATCTGCTCCGCTTTTATAACTTTTGCTTCATTAAGTTCCGACAAGCCGGCTTTATCTAAGGCGTTCAACTTATCACGCTTAGATCCGGCTCGTGCAGCTGCTCTACGCTTCTTAAATCGCTCTTTATTCTTTTTGACCTGTTTTTCCAATTTGTCCATGACCATATCAATGGCGGAGTACATATTGTCGGTCTCTTCGGTCCCTTTAACCTTAAACCCATCACCAGCAACAGTTACCTCGGCTATGTGACGAAACTTTTCGACCGAAAGGACCACATTCGCCTCGGCAGGATTATCCAAGTATTTATCCAGCCTATTCATTTTATCGTCAACATACATTTTTAGAGTATCAGAAGGGTCTATCTTTTTAAATGTAACAGAAATTTGCATAACTTTTACCTCCTACTTTGCTTTAAAACGCTTACGTTTGCTGGACGGAAGCACCCCCAAACCTTCTCTATATTTTGCCACGGTTCTACGCGCAATATGAATATTTGATTTAGCAAGCATCGCCACCATCTTTCGATCGCTGTATGGCTTGGTAACATCTTCAGATTGAATAATCCGACGAATTTTCTCCTTCACGCTGGCAGAAGCTATTGCCTCACCATATACGCGATTAATAGAACTGCTGAAAAAGAACTTCAATTCAAATATCCCTTGGGGGGTGTGGACATACTTATTGGTCGTCACACGACTTATTGTTGATTCGTGCATTCCGATATCTTCCGCCACGTCTCTCAAAACCATCGGTTTTAGATAATTGATCCCTTTTTCCAGAAATTCTCTTTGCTGGCCAACAATGCTTTCCACTACCTTGTATATAGTACGCTGGCGTTGATGGATACTTCGAATCAACCACACCGCGGACTTTAATTTATTTTGTATATATTCTCTGGTATTGTCTGAAACATCTTTATTACTCTTTGAGATGGTATTCTTGTAAAATGAACTTATCCGTAGCTTGGGCATGCCATCGTCATTTAAGACAATGACAAAGTCGTCACCCATCTTATATACAAAGATATCGGGACTTATATACCGTGATTCTTCTTCGCTGAACTGGCGACCCGGTTTCGGTTCCAGGCCGGTAATAACATCCACACAAGCTATAACATCATTCAGATCAATGTTCAGATCCTTGGCGATCGCTTTATAATTTTTGTTCTCTAAGTTTTTCAGATGATTTTCTATAATGGCAAAAAAAACAGGATCTGTGATTCCAAGATATTTTGCCTGAATCAATAAACATTCTTTTAGCCCACGCGCGCAAACCCCCACAGGGTCAAAGGCCTGCATTTTTCTTAGAACCCTCTCCACAAAATCAGAGGAAGTCTTTGCCATCTCTGCCATCTCATCAACGCTTGCCTGCAAATAGCCATCCGGATTCAGATTCCCAATAATAAGGCTTCCGACATTTTCTTCATCAGGAGTAAAATTAGAAAGGAGCAGCTGCCATTCGAGATGTCTATCTAATGATTCGGGACGTGACGATACGTTTTCGTACTTAGGACCGTCTTGTTCTTCACCCTCAGCAAAATAGGAGGGACCAGGCGTATTGTATTCGTCCACATAATTCGTCCAATCAAAATCTTCTCTGGTTTTCTCCTCGATAGTAACCGGCTTTAAAAGCTGCGATTCATCGGCACGAGAAGAACGATCGTCTTTTTTCAGGGACTGGGTTTCAGAAGGTGGTTCCTCCTGTACCTCATCAAGAACCGGATTTTCCTGCAACTCCTCGTTTATTGCGTCTAACAACTCAAGACGTGATAGTTGCAGCAACTTAATGGCCTGCTGCAACTGTGGCGTCATTACCAGTTGTTGTGTCAATCTTAATTGTTGCCGAAGTTCTACTGCCATAATTAAAGCTTAAACTGTTCTCCTAAGTAGGTTCGTCTCACAACCGGGCTTGCCGCAATAACCTCCGGGGTACCTGATTCAATCACTTGTCCTTCGTTAAGAATATACGCCCTGTCGCAAACACCGAGTGTTTCTCTAACATTATGATCTGATATCAATATACCGATCCCTTTTGATTTTAGATGTCCTATAATATTTTGAATATCCGTCACAGCTAAAGGATCAACGCCCGCAAAAGGCTCATCTAATAGAATAAATGAAGGGGACATTACCAAGGCCCTCGTAATTTCCAGCCGCCTTCGTTCTCCCCCTGACAGGGCATATGCCTTTTGCTTGGCTAAGTGATTGATCTTCAATTCATTCAAAAGTTCCGCCAAACGTACGCGTTGTTCTGATTTAGAAATGGAGAGTGTCTCCAAGATGGCTAAAACATTTTCCTCCACTGTCAATTTTCTAAAAACCGAGGCCTCCTGAGGAAGATAACCGATCCCTATTCGCGCCCTTTGGTACATAGGTCGCTCTGTAATATCATCATCATCGAAGAAGACCCGACCGCCATCCGGTTTAATAAATCCCACCATCATGTAAAAGGTAGTCGTTTTGCCGGCCCCATTCGGCCCTAATAAACCGACAACTTGACCACTTTCCAGCTGAAGACTTACGCCATCAACAACGGTTTTTTTATTATAAACTTTTTTAAGATCTTTAACAAACAGACTGCCCATCTATTTTAGAAGACCACCCTCTTTTTTAGGATAAAATGTCGCTTCAACCTGTTCTTCATCTTCGCTTTCCACGATGCTCCGATCTTCATCCAAAAAAAGTGTGATCTTGCTGCCGGTAACGATATTTTCTCCTGACCATGCCTTTGAATTCCCCCTCAGGACCAATGTATGATCATCAGCCGTGTACACAGCATGATCCGCTGTTGCCTTTTTTGTGCCCGTTACTATCTTAACATTGCCATCGGCAATAATCTTTTTTAGTAAATCAGAATCAGCGTCAGCGCCGTTTTCTGAAACATAAAAAATTTTAAGACGCTCTGCTTTAATAACAGAGTCTTCCTGTGCGGCAACAACATTTCCAATGAATTCGATCCACTTTTCCTTACTATCCGCCTCCATCCTGTCAGAAACAATATGAATCGGGGTGGTAGACGTGTTCTCCGCAACAGGGGAGGCTGTGTCGGCTCGAGAATATACAACACCGACATTACCCAACAAAATGACTAAAGCCAAAAACCGAACGCCGATAGAAACAAGTGTCTTAATTTTCTTCCTTTCAAAAAACATATATCAATAGAAATTATAAAAATTAGGGAATTTAGGAATTGAGGGATTTAGGAATTAATTTCAATCCCCTAATCCCTCAATTCCTTAATCCCTCAATTCCTCAATTTTCAGATAAATATCAGCTTTTACTTTCTCTTGCACACTAAGTTTTCCTGAGTCGAAATCGAATTGCATACCGTGACCGGCAAGCTGCATAGTACTCCCTACGATTAAAAAGGGGACTGTCGAATAAATTATACCTTTTTGATGTTGATAGGAAAGAGCCTCTGTTCTTATCTCATATCCCCTTCCCAGGGCTACAACATTTCCCGTGATCTCCATGTCTTGGGTCTCGGTATTCAATACCCCCTCTTGCCCGGTTAGCAGAACGGTGTCGCCATCCTTTAAAAAAAAAGTGGCTGATATATCTTCAAAAAGGACCTTATTTTCTGAGTTCAAATACACGGCTCTTCCAGCATCCATTGTCCATTCTTTGATACCGTGTCTCGTAGACTCATGGTGAACATCATTTAATACAATGTCAACATCCTTTGGCAAAGACTCCGATAAAGTCTCAGGTGCCTTCTGGACATTTCGGTACCACCAAAAAACCCCGATAATACCAAAAACCATTAGACATATAGAAATAAACAAAAATATCTTTGCCTTCGGCATTTCTCATTCGTTATTCGTCATTGATCATTTGTTATTGGTTAATAATCCTTCAGCTTATTTGTCAGAGGTCAGAAAACAGAAGTCAGAGGTTTGTCATTCTCTGTCCTCTGTCGTCTTTACTCCTTACTGCCTACTGTTTACTGTTCTCTTTGAGTTATCAGTCATAAACTAATTTAAACATACCATGCCCCGTCACAACAGTAAAGGAACAAAGAATAATCATATGCTCTTCATTTGATGGATGATCGACCACGGATTATTGGAGTGATGGAGTGTTGGGTATAGAAGAATGCCCATTTGAGTTTCAAAAGTTTTTACAGCACTATATTCCATTACTCCAATACTCCATTACTCCATAAACAAAAAGCACTTATATAGACTACCATTGATTGAAAGCAGATACCAATGCTCATTAATTATGATAAAAAGAGGTGATCACTTCATCCCACAACTCATGAGCCTTAAGTAGCATTTCACATACTTCTCGGACCGCGCCCTGCCCCCCTTTGGCATTAGTAACAATACGGGCCTTTTTTCTAACCAGTTCATGGGCGTCGGCAACGGTTATAGGAACTCCTACGAGATCAAGTAAGGGAAGATCGGGCAAATCATCCCCCACATAAGCCACCTCTTCTTCTGAAAGGGCACATTCTTCGATGATTTTTCTGAAAGTTGCTACCTTGTTTGATACTCCCTGATAAACTTTCTTAATTCCCAGGTTGGCACATCGGTGCTGAACTACCCGAGAAACCCGCCCAGTGATAATCCCCACTTGCAATCCACACTTAATTAGAAGCCTGATACCAACTCCATCTTTAACGCTAAAGAATTTGGTCTCAAGGCCCTGATCGTCATAAATTATCCTTCCGTCGGTAAGGACTCCATCAACGTCAAGAAGGAGGAGTTTGACTTTTTTCAATTCTTCTTTCATAGGCACTGATGAATCGCCTTTAGTTGAACTAACAGTTCTTTTAGATTGTCCAAACGAACCGAGTTTGGCCCATCACAGAGGGCACGATCAGGATCGCCGTGCACTTCCAAAAATACACCGTCAACTCCCACTGCAACCGCTCCACGGGCCAATGGCGGAGCAAACTCGCGTTGACCGCCCGAACATGTTCCAGCCCCGCCCGGAAGTTGAATGCTATGTGTGGCATCAAATATTACAGGGACCCCTAATGATCTCATAATTGCAAGGCTTCTAAAATCAACGACCAGGTTGTTGTAGCCAAACGAAACTCCTCGTTCCGTCACGATTACCTGTGTATTACCGGAAGATTGTATCTTGTCTATGACATGCTGAATATCCCACGGTGCCAAAAATTGTCCCTTTTTAACATTCACCGGCTTGCCCGTCTTGGCCACTTCTATTACGAAATCGGTTTGACGACACAAAAAAGCCGGGATCTGTAACACATCAAGCACCTGAGCAGCCAAAGGGATCTCGTGAAAGCGATGGACATCAGAAAGTACCCGAATGCCCAGCTTCTTTTTTATCTCAGAGATAATGGCCAATCCTTCCTCAAAACCCGGGCCACGATAAGAGTTAATAGATGTCCTATTAGCTTTGTCATATGATGTCTTAAAAATAAAAGGGATATTCAGCTCAGCGGTTAACTCTTTCAAAAACCGCGCTATATTATAGGTTAGTTCAAAGGACTCTATTACACAGGGCCCCGCGATTAACACCAGCGGATGGCCTGCACCTATTGTTATATCATCCCCAACAGTGGCCACCTGTGCCGTGCGTTCTGTTTTACTCATCCTCTTTCTTTTTATTCCTCTTATATTTTAAGGCGGCATTAATAAAATCACTAAAAAGGGGGTGAGGATCCATAGGACGGGATTTAAATTCGGGATGGAATTGGCAGCCTAAGAACCAGGGATGGTCAACAAGCTCTATAATCTCGACCAACTCACCATCAGGAGACGTTCCGCTGACAACAAGGCCTTTTTCCTCCAATGCTGACTTAAAGCGATTATTAAATTCATAGCGATGGCGATGTCTTTCTGAAACTTCTTTCTTTTTATAAGCCTTATAAGCAAACGTATCTTCTCGGAGTAAACATGGGTAGGCGCCCAAACGCATGGTTCCCCCTTTGTCGGAAGATACGTCTCGTTTTTGTATGGTCTTCTTTTGATAATCAAACCATTCCTTCATTAAATAGATAACAGGAGAATCGGTATTTTTATCGAATTCAGTACTGTTGGCCTCCTTCATACCAGCGACGTGTCTGGCAAATTCAACTACTGCCATCTGCATCCCAAGACAGATACCGAAGAATGGGACATTTTCTTCCCTGGCAAAACAAACCGCTTTAGTCTTCCCTTCGATTCCTCTTGAGCCAAACCCCCCTGGAATCAAAATTCCATCCGCGTTGTCCAAAAACTCGGCGCACTCCGAACTTTCTAATGCCTCCGAATCAACAAAATCAAGCGTTACCTTGCAGTCGTTTGCAATGCCTCCGTGCACTAATGCCTCATTTAAACTTTTATATGACTCTTTTAAGTCTATGTACTTTCCTACAATAGCGATGCGTACTGAAAACTTTGGATTTTTAATTTTCTCCACAAGCTCTTCCCAAGCATCCAGTCGGGGAGCACGTGTCCACATATGAAGAAGCTTTACAATCTTGTCATCAAGATGTTCTTGGTGGAAAACAAGAGGGACCTCGTAAATAGATTCAACATCCTTTGCAGTAATAACCTGGTCCACATCTACATTACAAAATAGCGCTATCTTCTTCTTGATATCCTTGCTCAACAACTGTTCTGTTCTACAGAGGATAATATCCGGTTGTATTCCTATGCTCCGAAGCTCCTTGACACTGTGCTGAGTCGGCTTTGTTTTTACTTCACCGGCTGCCTTGATATAGGGGACCAGTGTAAGATGGATGTATAGAACGTTCTCTTTGCCCACATCCCACTTGAACTGACGAATCGCCTCCTGAAATGGTAGACTCTCTATGTCACCTATTGTTCCACCGATCTCTATGATTGCCACGTCTGCGCTGTTTGTCATTAAAAGAATACTTTTTTTGATCTCATCGGTGATGTGTGGAATGACCTGAATCGTTCCCCCCAGGTAATCCCCGCGACGCTCTTTCATAATCACCGAATAGTAAATCTTACCGGTGGTAAAGTTGTTGTTTTTGCCCAAGCGCACATTGGCAAATCTCTCATAGTGGCCCAAGTCAAGGTCAGTCTCTGCTCCGTCATCCGTCACAAAAACTTCGCCATGCTGAAAAGGATTCATTGTGCCGGGGTCGACATTGATATACGGGTCAAGTTTTTGAAAGGTCACGGAAAGCCCCCGGCTTTCAAGAAGGGCTCCAATCGCGGCTGATGCAAGCCCCTTACCTAACGAAGAAAGAACACCACCTGTAACAAATATAAACTTTGTTTTCATATAATACGAATCCACCTAAATACTATCATAATTTTCAAACGACTTAGCTAAGGATCTACATAAAACCAACAAGTTATTTTGTCCTCGTTCCCAAAAGACGCATCGCTTGGTCACTTTTTCAATATCCCACAGGTCAGCAAAAGTCAAGAAACGAAAAATGAGAAAGACCTTTACTAAATTCTACTAAACAGCTCTTGATTCTTCAGGGGCAACTTGTTATATTTTTGAAAATTTGTTGAATTCGTAAAAATAACCAGAGCCCCTATTCCGGACAAGCCCGAAACACGGAAGTGTCTGAAGAAAGTGCCTAAAGGAAACATAAGTGAACTTTTTAAAAGGAATAACAACAAGACTATGAATAACAATAAAAAAAACGGCTTAAGTCATGTATCCCTATTGATTATTATTTTTTTAGGTCTCCTTATCATTATTCCAGTGTTTATCGTATTGTTTTTTCGATTTGAAAGCGAACCTCCAACATTTCACATTACCCCCACTCCAGACACCATCGGCGCTGATACAACCCTTTCCATTACAGTAAAAGATCAAAAAAGCGGAATCAAAAGAGTATGGATCGCTATCCTAAAAGACCAAAAAGAGACCCTTCTGTTTGATGAAACTCTATCCACACCTTTCTTCAAAGGGAGCGGGATTCATGACAAAGAGGTGTTAATCACTATAAAACCGCGCGAACTCGGTTTTTCCGATGGCGTTGCCAATCTCAGAATCGCGGTATGGGATTGTGCTGTCAAAGATGTCTTCAAAGGGAATTACACATATACTGAACAAAAAATTAAGATAGATACACGTCCTCCATCTATCGAAGTTCTCAGCCGTTCTCACAATATGCATCTGGGTGGCGCTGGCCTGGTAATTTATCGGGTTTCAGAACAGGTCCTTGAATCCGGTGTCCGGGTTGAAGATCGTTTCTTTCCAGGATATCCAGACCAATTCAGCGATAAAAATATTTATATGGCTTTTTTTGCTATCCCCTACAACCAAGAAGGAAATACCGACCTGTTCTTAACGGCTTTAGATTACGGCAAAAATAGATCCAAGGCTGGATTTCAATATTATATCAATAAAAAAAAAATTAAAAGCGACACTATTCGGCTGTCTGATAATTTTCTTGGGTGGAAAATGCCTGAATTTGAAACAACCGAGGTAAAACAAGGTGCCTCGCTCAAAGAAAAATTTCTGTACGTAAATAGAACAATACGGCAGAAAAGTTCCGAGGCATTGGTGAACGCATGTTCAAACTCCACTCCTCAGATATTGTGGAAGGGGAGTTTCCTCAGGCTGCCCCGTTCCGCGCAAAAAGCCGGTTTTGCTGATCTGCGTACCTATGTATACAAAGACAAGATCATTGACAAGCAAACGCATCTCGGAATAGACTTAGCCTCTACCGCACATTCGCCCATACCGGCCTCTAATCATGGTAAAATTGTATTGGCTGATGATGTTGGAATTTATGGCAAGACTGTGATAATAGATCACGGACTGGGTCTCTTTAGTATATATTCCCACCTCGGCCGTTCCACAGTCACACCAGGACAGGAGGTAAAAAAGGGGGAAATAATCGGCAATACCGGCACAACAGGAATGGCCGGAGGAGATCATCTACACTTTGGGGTTTTAATTCACGACACGTTTGTAAACCCCCTGGAATGGTGGGATGCAACGTGGATTAAGCATAATATTACAGATAAAATCAGCATGGTAACGAAAGGTGAAAACCAGAGATAAAAACAATGAAAAACCACAAGGTACAAAAGACATATAATGAAATAAACCGTAAGATTAAAGATGGTAAGGCTGTGGTGGTCACGGCTGAAGAGATCATCGATATAGTAAGAAAAAAAGGGGCGGTACAAGCTGCCAAAGAGGTCGATGTGGTTACCACGGGGACCTTTTCGCCAATGTGTTCTTCCGGGGTCCTCATCAACTTCGGCCATTCCGTACCCGGCACCAAGGCATCCAAGGTTTGGTTTAATAATGTCCAGGCATACGCGGGGTTGGCAGCGGTTGACTGCTATCTTGGAGCAGCTGAACCTGCGGAAGATGACCCGCTAAACAAGGTATATCCTGGAGAATTTAAATACGGTGGCGGGCACGTAATTAACGATCTGGTGGCAGGGAAGAAGATTCGGTTGAAAGTAGAAGCCTATGGAACCGATTGTTATCCGAATCGAGGTTTTGAAAAAGATATTACTTTAAAAAGCTTACCCCAGGCAACAATGTGCAACCCCCGTAATGCCTACCAAAATTACAACTGCGCTGTAAATCTTTCGCGACAGACCATCTATACCTACATGGGAACATTGCGGCCGCGCGCCGGCAACGCCAACTATGCCACAGCCGGGCAACTAAGTCCTCTAATAAACGATCCATATTATCTGACTATTGGAATAGGGACTAAAATATTTTTAGGGGGAAGCATAGGATTTGTATCCTGGCAAGGGACACAACACAAACCCAATGTCAAACGAACAGAAAAGGGAGTCCCTCTTGCTCCTGCAGGGACCATATGGGTCATGGGTGATCTCAAACAGATGAAACCGGAGTGGCTGGTGGGAGTCAGTCTACAGGGATATGGATGTTCTCTGGCTGTAGGATTAGGTATTCCTATCCCCATCTTGAATGAAGAGATCGTTCAGTATGCGGCTGTATCAGATGAAGAGATTTTTACCAACATTGTCGACTATGGGAATCCCAAGGGGGGCTCCAAAAGTTGTGGTAAGGTAAATTATGCCCAATTGAAAAGCGGGACCATCCGGATAAATGGAAAAGATGTCCCTACAGTACCGATGTCGAGTCTTGTGAAAGCGCGTGAAATTGCAGAGGTCTTAAAGCAATGGATTCTCAAAGGGGAATTTACCCTGACAGAGGCACAGCAAACGCTTCCCAGTGTGTCACGCCCTGATAGCTTATAGCCCCGCCCGGGCGGGGCTCATAGCAAGAGAGGACATTTTATATTATTGATAAGTCAGAAAACTTAAAACGTCTATTGCGTGACATGGGATCGGTTTTGATCGCATTCTCAGGAGGCGTGGACAGCTCTTTTCTCGCCAAGGTAGCACAGGTGACCCTTGGCAGCGAAGCAATGGCTGTCATCGCATCAGGGCCAATTTTTCCAAGGGAAGAGACAGAAAATGCTCAAAGTATGGCAGCGAAAATAGGAATAAAGTGCGAGACCGTTCCCTTTGATATATTAAAGGAACCTTCTTTCCGAACTAATCCTGACAACCGATGTTACTTTTGTAAAAAACAACTATTTACAAAATTTTTGATGATCGCATCAGAGAAAGAGTTTGCTTGGGTCGCGGATGGAACCCACGCGGGAGATCATATAAATTCAAGGCCGGGACACCAGGCGATCAAGGCCCTTGGGATCCGCACACCTCTTAAGGCAGTAAATATAACAAAAGCGGAACTAATAGAACTCAGCAAATCTCTCAACCTTCCGACATGGAACAAACCTTCCGGCGCCTGTTTGGCCACGCGGATTCCATACGGAACCCCGATAGAGAGCAAACGGCTTGGTCGTGTCGAACGATGCGAAGCATGGATAAAAAAGAAGGGATTCACTCAAGTTCGGGTACGGGACCACTTTCCGGAAGCAAGGATCGAACTCGATCCGGAAGAGATCAGTATGTCTCTGTCTCCTGAATTTCGCAAAGATCTAATCAATGTGTTAAGATCTGAAGGGTTTGAAAAAATCACCCTCGATCTTGAGGGATACAAAAGTAAAGAAAAGTGATAGTGACAGAAAGGAAAGACATTGACCAAAACACAGAACTCATCTCCAGTGGAACCCGCTCCTAAAAAAAATATTTTCAGAGAATACGCTGAAGCCATCCTTATCGCGGTTGTGCTGGCGCTCTTTATACGGGCCTTTATAGTCCAGGCGTTTAAGATTCCATCCGGCTCCATGAAACCTACCCTCCAGATCGGAGACCATATCCTTGTCAGCAAGTTTATCTATGGAATCAAGATCCCGTTCACGGAGAAAACCTTAATATCCGGCAAAGAACCAAAGCGCGGAGATATCATTGTCTTTGAATTTCCAGAAGACCCTAAAAAGGATTTCATAAAACGCGTTATCGGGGTGCCGGGGGACGTTATTGAAATTCGGGATAAAAAGATATGGATCAACAATAAACCTTTCAACGATAACTACGGATCTTATTCAGATTCCAGATTATTCCCTGCCTCAGTTCGACCACGGGATAATTTAGGCCCGGTTACAGTACCTCCCCACAGCCTGTTCGTGATGGGGGATAACCGAGATCAGAGTTACGATAGTCGTTTCTGGGGATTTGTCGATTTTTCCAAGGTAAAGGGAAAGGCTTTTATCATCTACTGGTCGTGGGATAAAGAGAATTTCGGCGTGCGATGGGATCGGCTCGGTCGACTTGTCAATTAGTACTTTTTGTTCGGCAATGGTCTGTTTTACTCTTGACTGAGTACTTTCCATAATGTTAATTTTACATTGATCGGCGCGAGATTGATTGCAAAGGAGCATCTTCAATTAATACGTCCAACAAATTGCCTTTAATGACTCATTTACGAGGCCTCTTTACCTGTTCAGGGTAGAGAGGTTTTTTTTGGATATCATATGGATTTTGTGAAAAAAGACATTCTGAGTGTTGAGGAATTAACAGGGGATGAAATAGAGCTCATCCTCGATACCGCGGATTCCATGAAGGAGATATCGCGTCGTGATATTAAGAAAGTTCCAACACTTCGTGGTAAAACCATTGTCCATTTTTTTCACGAGCCAAGCACACGTACAAAAACCTCATTTGAAATCGCTGCAAAAAGACTGAGCGCCGACACTGTTAGCCTCTCAGCATCTACAAGCAGCATAGTCAAAGGCGAAACCCTTATAGACACCTCAAAAAACCTGGAAGCTATGAGTCCGGATGTTATTGTCATTCGGCATCAGGCTTCCGGCGCCCCTCATATGATCGCAAAGAGAGTTCGCGCCTCCGTAATAAACGCTGGTGACGGCATGCACGCCCACCCGACTCAGGCGCTTCTTGATATGATGACTGTACGAGAAAAAAAAGGTACGCTTTCAGGCCTCAGGATAGCCATTGTAGGCGATATCGCTCATAGTCGAGTAGCGCGTTCCAATATTATCGGATTTACAAAAATGGGGTCGAGTGTTGTAGTTGCGGGACCGCCGACCATGATTCCCACTGGGATTGAATCAATGGGAGCAAAGGTCGCCTATTCTATTGAAGATGCGGTTAGAGAGGCGGACGTTATTATGATGCTCCGTATTCAAAAAGAACGTATGGAAGATTTTCTTTTCCCAAGTAACCGCGAATACGCGAACTTTTACGGATTAACCCATGAGGCAGTATCAAAAGCACGAAAAGATGCCTTAATAATGCACCCCGGCCCTATAAACCGAGGAGTTGAAATCCCACCCGAAATCGCTGACGGACCGCAGTCTGTAATTCTGAACCAAGTAGAAAATGGTGTGGCAGTACGAATGGCCTTACTCTATCTATTAATCGGAGGATCACGTCATGCGTCTGATCGTTAGAGGGGGGAGAGTTATAGATCCTGCAAGCAACACCGATGCCGTTCAAGATGTAGTCATAGAATACGGGAAGATAGTTGAACTGATTTCGGGGTCAGGGGCCAGAGGCCAGAAATCCAAAATCCAAAATCCAAAATCCAAAATCATAGACGCTTCCGGCAAGTGGGTGGTTCCGGGTCTTATCGATATGCATACCCACCTGCGCGAGCCGGGACACGAATATAAAGAGACGATAAAGTCAGGCACACTGGCAGCGGCAGCCGGTGGTTTCACAACCATCTGTTGTATGCCGAATACCAACCCTGTAAATGACAACCGATCGATTACCGATTATATTCTGAAAAAAGCAAAAGAGGCTTCCTATGCTCGCGTTTATCCTGTAGGGGCAATTAGCAAAGGGCTCAAGGGAAAATCATTGGCCGAGTTTGGCGAATTGAAAGACGCAGGAGCAATTGCCGTATCTGATGACGGACGTCCCGTGATGAACAGTCAACTGATGAGGCGGGCCTTAGAATATGCCAAGGGATTTGGTCTCCTTGTCATATCTCACTGCGAAGATCTCTGCCTCGCCGGCAAGGGTGTGGTGAACGAAGGGGTTATTGCCACCCGCCTCGGCCTCAGAGGTATCCCCAACGCCGTCGAAGCAGGCATGGTAGCCAGAGATATACTCCTGGCCGATTTTACGGGTGGACGATTGCACATTGCCCATGTCAGCACCGAAGATTCCGTACGTTACATACGAGAGGCAAAAAAAAGAGGTGTCGCGGTTACAGCGGAAACTACTCCACATTATTTTTCTCTGACAGAGGATGCTGTCTTGGACTACGATACAAACGCCAAAATGAGTCCTCCGCTTCGCACAAAAAAAGATATTGCCGCCATCTGCGAAGGATTACGCGACGGCACTATAGATGTTATTGCCTCTGATCACGCGCCTCACGGTAGTCTTGAAAAGGAACTGGAATTTGATGCCGCGGCAAATGGCATTGTTGGCTTAGAGACTTCTCTTTCTCTGTCCCTGAAACTCGTTAAAGACGGTATCCTCGATCCAATGACCCTAATTGCCAAAATGTCTACAAACCCAGCCCGCATTTTAGGTATACCTGCTGGTGTATTGGAACCGGGAGTCTCTGCAGATCTGACTATTATTGATCCTGAAATTCCCCGCACTATTGACATCCATTCTTTTAAATCCAAATCTTGTAACAGTCCATTTGACGGATGGCATTTACAGGGCAAGGCAGTTCTCACCATGGTGGAAGGCAAAATCGTCTTCAAGGAGATGTAGATGGCCTATATTCTTGTAGTAGACGATGATCTAAACGTACTCGAGTTCCTCGAAGAAATGCTTGCCAAGGAGGGATATAACGTCTCCTGCGCTGATGATGGTGCAAAAGCAATTGCAATGTTAAAAAAGAAACCTTATAACCTTCTCCTTTGCGATATTCGCATGGGTAGGATCTCCGGATTGGAAGTCCTAAAAAGGGCAAAAGAAATACATCCAAATATAGTCGTGATAATGATATCAGCCTTTGCCACTACAGAGACCGCTGTGGAGGCCATACGCCTCGGCGCATATGATTATATTCCAAAACCTTTTAAATCCGCAGAACTCTCTCAAACCATCCGCCACGCATTGGAAAGAAAAACCCTGGTCCAGGAAAAAGAGGAACTCGAGAAGGAGCTGAAACAGACACTACATTTCGGGAATATTGTCGGCAATAGCCCTCAAATGATGAAAATCTATACACTAATCCGGCAGGTGGCAAAAACCAAGACCAATGTCCTGATCAGCGGGGAAAGCGGCACCGGAAAGGAGTTGATTGCCCAGGCGATCCACGGCAACAGCGACCGTCACGATAAACCGTTCGTTGTTATCAATTGCGGCGGCATTCCTGAAACCCTGATGGAAAGCGAACTCTGCGGTCATAGAAAAGGGGCGTTCACCGGCGCAATTGATCATAAAAGAGGCCTTTTTGAGGTAGCGGATGGCGGAACAGTCTTCTTGGATGAAATAGGAGAACTCACCCCGCCTATTCAGGTAAAACTGCTGCGGTTAGTTCAGGAAAAGGTCTTCAAGCGAGTCGGAGGCACCGAAGATATCAGTGTTGACATACGAATTATCTCGGCCACCAATAAAAATCTGGAAAAAGAGGTGATCGAGGGTCGGTTTAGGGAAGACCTTTATTACCGTCTTAATGTTATACATATCAAGGCTTCCCCTCTGCGCGAACGCCCCCAGGACCTCCCCTTGCTTGCCCAACATTTCCTCGAAAAGTATGCAAAGGAGATGGGAAAAGAGATCAACAAGCTTTCCTCCTATGCCCTTGACATGCTCAGCCGTTACGATTTTCCTGGAAATGCACGAGAACTTGAAAATATGATCGAACGAAGCGTTGCCCTTTCCACCACTAACATTATCCTTCCGGAAAGTATCACCCTGTCAACATTTAAGCGTGATTCCAAGGAAGAGCCCTCCTCGGTTGATATTGATATACCTCTATCCGGTTTCAACTTAGAAGAAACATTGAACGATACGGAAAAAAAATATATCAAAAAGGCGCTTGAAACAACCAGTGACAACAAAAAGAGGACCGCGAAAATCCTCGGGATAAATCTACGCTCTCTTCGATACCGGATGAAAAAATTAAAAATGGAGTAAATCCCCCTCCCTTGCCCAATTCTCCAATTGCCTCATCATGTTACAAAATTCTACCTTTTTTTTAACTTTTATCTCGAACTAACCGAACATAAGTTAAAAACATTGTAACTACTCAGGTTGTTGGGTTCACTGTGAACCTGAGTAGTTACAAAACATTTTAACATCTGTCGGGAAAAATGAGTTATCAAGAAGAAATACAGGTAATAGAGCTTTTCCATGAGTTCGTTAATAACCTGGTCAGCATGATCGAGGGACAAGGACAATTCTTGCAGGGACACTGCGCCCGTGTGGCGCGATACGCGAATATCATGTCTACTGCCATAAAGCTTCCGCCAGAGCGGACACAAGAAGTTCACATAGCCGGGCTCCTTCACGACATAGGCTATCTTGTTATTCGTGAACCTATCCTCGACAAGACAGACAAACTCAGCCGAATAGACTTTGACAGGATTCAGGCCCATTCCGCCTCAGGTCAGCACATATTAGACCAGCTACACTTCAATCAAAATATCTTACAATATGTCCGTCATCACCATGAATTCTTTGATGGGACAGGCTATCCTGACGGGATTGCCGGCAAGAAGATACCGCTGGGAGCTCGTATCATCGCTTTAGCCGAAGCATTTGATGCGATGACGTCCGACCGTTCTTATAGAAAGGCATTCACGATAACGCAGGCGATGAAGGAGATATCGCTTCAAGCAGGAAGGCAGTTTGATGCGATGTTGGCAAAACTTTTCGTTGAGCTCATCGAACATGATCAAAAAACACGAAAAGAATGTCAAGCACCGAAAAACGACACAGAACAAAAACAGACCTTAGAGAGTATTGTAAAGGACATCATAGCAGCATTCAAGGAGGGAAAGTTATCACTTCCCGTATTGCCTGAGGTCTTACAACATATCCAAAAAGTATTGCTCGATCCAAACACAAGTCTGGAAGATGCCGCATCTGTCATTCGCGGAGACGTCAAGATCTCAACGTCTCTGATCGCGCTGGCCAACAGTCCGTACTATAGAAGAATACAAAAAGTCGAATCCGTAGAGCAGGCCGTGTCGCGGCTTGGGTTTAAGGAAACGTCCAAGCTGGCCACCATGATCGCTAATAAAAGTTTATATAAATGCGACAAAAAGAGGTACAAGGTCCTTATGATCCAGTGTTGGAAACATGGTCTTGCCTGTGCCTATCTCGCGCATTTTCTTGCGCGCCAGCTTCGCCTTCAGGACGCGGAAGAGTATTTTACCATGGGTCTCATACATGATATCGGCAAGGGGTTGCTGCTCCATGCTATAACCAAGGTAATGCAGGAGAAAGATTTTTCTGTCGAGTTTGAAACTTCCGAGGTCAAGGAGGTTGTCCACAAGATGCACACCTCCTTCGGCGCCGCACTCCTGAAACAATGGGGGTTTGCCGACAGGTATATATTTATCGCGAAACACCACGAAACGATATCAAACAAGGGGAATGTCCCTCTTGAATTGCAAGTCGTTCAACTGGCGAACTTATTGACACGCGAACTCGACTGCAGGCCATGTTCTCACGAAGGTGAGAACGAATCAATCGCGGATATTATATCTGCGTTACAGCTAAGCCCCCAAGCCGTAGATCTTGTGATCCAACGAACGCAGGAGGTTATAGAGCAGGTAATGACGGGACTATAGGTCTCAAGTTTACTTATTTCCTCTTACCGGCCAGACATATTCCCTGTGATTAATCTTGTTATAGTAATCAACCCTGCTATTTCTCACATCTACACACCAGACATAATCATGATCTTTGGCATTCAGATCAGATGACCAATAAATACCGGAAACAAGGTGTAAAAACGGATGTCGGTCCGGCAAAACGGGAGATTCTTTGCTGTAGTTGATCAGTGTTCTAAGGTCTTCCACTGCGGGTAGCCGCCAGTCACTATAACCGCAATATTTTTTAGCATTGAGACGTAAGACGAACTCTTTGGCCTCGGGCCACACCCTTGTACCACGCGCCAGGTTTGCGCTCTTTGTCCACATCAATCCGGAAAGGCGATCTGTAACAGTCCCGTTTTCATGGTCGCAGAAACGTCTATCAGTCCAAGATCTTCCCTTGCGGAGCGCCCCATCGTCTCCCGTATAGCAAGAAATGTCCTGTCCGGTCTTTGGAATTCGGTCAGGGACATCCCGTAGACTGCGTACCGGCCATAAGTAGTTGAACATATGGTATTTGTGGCCGTAATCGATATGCCCGAGGAATAGATATATACGCCATGCATGATTACTGTAATCAGCGCTGGTGGTACTTGTCCAATACCAGATTTTTACGTTGTAAAAAGGATGACCAGGGGGAAGCGCGGGAGAATATCTGGTCCTGTCAATAAGGCCGGCAAGTTCATTTACGTTGGGGAGCCGCCAATCATGATATCCACAATATCCATTTGCGTTGAGTTGTGAGACAGCATCAAGCGCTCGGAACCAGTCATATGTGTCGGCAGCAGGATCAGCATCCTTAGTCCACATAAGATCGGTAAGCCTGTCGGTAACTGTTCCATCATTATGATCACAAAAACGACCGGTTTCTCCGAAACCCTTCCCTGTAGAGGACAAGAGGGAGAAAAGCAACAAAAAAAGACCTATCCCGATATAAATTCGGACATGGGACATCTTTTCACCGAGTCAGTGCTATTTTAGAAAAAAACGGTGATATTCCTCTTCCTTAAGGTGCCTTTTGAGAATCCCGAGTATATAATCGATCACTTCCCTTATCTCATCATCGCTTAACCTTTTTGCCAGGATCTGCATCAATTCATCATCTGTAAATTTTTGAAGATAGGCAATCAAAGACTTCTCATCGGTCTTCCGGTCTAATCCGAATACAATTTTGCCTTCATCATAGGTGTTTACAAAATCATGTGTGTGTCTTCCCATCTAAGTGCTCCAATTCGGATTTTCGTTTCTGCCGCAGACGCACGCAGACTTCCGCAGACTGATAGTCCCGGCCAAGGCTCAACCCTGAAGGCAGTTCAAACTTTTAATACGTAATCGTCTCATATGCTTATTATTGGAGGAACTGTTTTAATTGTCAAGGAAGAAGATATTTGTTAAGATGCCTTTGATGTCATATGATTTCGGAGCCGTTAGTGTCCGTCCAGAAACGGTAGATTTTGCCCCAAGACAAGGCCGCACAAAGGTTAATACCGCAGGCGTAGTCCCGCCCAGGCGGGATCGAGGATAGGAACCTGCGGAGAACGTAGTATTGGGGTAAAAGATGCCGTTTCCGGACGGACACTATTTAGGAGGTGATAGAGATAAACCAACTGGAAAAAATTATTATTAAAACAACAGCTAATCTTGATGATCTTTATCCGTTTTGGCACTTTGCTCCCAAAAGTGAAAAAATGGAAGCCCTGATTGATCCGATGAAAACGTTTGTCACCACCACCAAGATCGACAGCAGATACCTTATTGATATTATTAGATTTTGGGAAGAGCACCCTGAGAAGGTCGACATACTGCCCGTACACGCCTATGAGATTACCGTAACATTGGACGATACGACAGAATATTACATCGGAGATAACGGCAATCACCTATTAATTGCAGCAAGATTTCTGCGCAAACAATATCTCCGGGCGGAGCTTCAAAATATCGACTATGGCTCACTACCAGTTACATGGGGGTTGTGGCACGATAAAGCAAATGGTTGGTTTTGCGTACCAAAGAATACAAGTCTGCACGAAAGGACTTTACCGTTATACAAGATTCCAGATAAAAAAACCTTGAAAAGACTCCGCGAACTCGGATTTAAAGAAGGTTGGTAAGATTACTGCTTCTCGGGAGAAAATGTATGGATACTGTCTAGGATTCCATTGATAAAAGCGCCTGATTCTTTAGCGCCGTATTTTTTCCCGAGATTCACCGCTTCATTGATGGAAACCTTGAAAGGGATGTCGTCACAATAGCGGAGTTCAAAGATCGCGATTCGCATAATATTACGATCGACACGCGACATCCGGCTAATTTTCCAGTTGCTTGAAAAGCGTTCTATAAATTTATCTATCTCGTTCTTATGCTGCAAGACTCCTTCCACTAAACGAGAAAAAAAAGGTTTCGCGCTCTTGGACACCTCAAAATTGTTGCAGAACAACTCTACCACATCAATGGAATTGTTTTCGTTAAAATCTAATTGAAAAAGCGCTTGCAACGCAAGTTCTCTTGATCGCTGTCGGGTTCCCATATCGAGTTTTCACTTTTTATTCGCTCAGTCTCTCTACCAGACTTGCCATCTCCATCGCTGCGACCGCGGCGCTCCAACCTTTGTTGCCCGCCTTTGACCCGGCTCGTTCTATGGCTTGCTCCAAGGTGTCGGTAGTAATAACACCAAATGTAATCGGAACACCGGTTTCAAGCGATGCCTGCGCGATTCCTTTTGCTGCTTCAGAACTCACATATTCAAAATGAGGCGTCGCCCCTCTAATAACCGCTCCCAAGCAGATGATAGAATGATAGCGCCCTTTTTCAGCCATCTTTTTAGCTATCAGCGGAAGTTCGAATGCTCCCGGGACCTTGACGATGTCAATATCTTCTTCCCTCCCCCCGCTCCTGACAAGGGCGTCAACAGCCCCTCCCACCAGGCGGTCACTAATAAAATCGTTGAACCTACTCACAACCAAGCAGAACTTTTTGCCTGCGGCTGAAATCTGTCCTTCGTAAGTCTTCGGCATTGTTTGTATCTCCTCTGTCCTCTGTTTTTACTTAATACTCAGCACATGTCCCATTTTTTTCTTTTTGCATTGCAGGTAACTCTTATTGTGTTCATTATACGGGATCTCGATCGGAACCTGTTCCACAAGACTGAGTCCATAACCTTCAAGCCCCACGATTTTCTTGGGATTATTGGTCATAAGTCGCATCTTGCGTACTCCGAGATCGACCAAGATCTGGGCGCCGATCCCATAGTTACGCAAATCAGGTTTAAATCCTAAAGATTCGTTGGCCTGGACGGTATCCTCACCCTGGTCCTGCAAGGCATAGGCCTTTATTTTGTTTACCAGGCCGATCCCCCGCCCCTCCTGACGCACGTAAAGAAGCACACCGGCGCCTTCTTCATCAATTATCTTCATGGCGGTCTGGAGCTGGCCCCCGCAATCACATCGCAGAGAGCCAAAAACATCTCCGGTAAGACATTCGGAATGGACTCTAACAAGAGTAGGTGTTTCTGAATCTATCTCTCCCTTTATTAGGGCTATATGTAAAAAGTTGTCCACGTCATTCTCATAAACAATAAGTTTAAATTCTCCAGCGTATCCCGTAGGAAGCTTTGTAGACGCAACACGATGAACAAAGGACTCTTTCCGCATCCGGTATTCAATCAGATCAGCAATAGTGCAAATACCTATGCCATGTTCTTTAGAGAATTTCTTCAAATCCGGCATCCTCGCCATTGTCCCGTCTTCTTTCATGACTTCACAGATTACACCCGCGGGAGTTAATCCGGCAAGCCGCGCGAGGTCCACTGACCCCTCTGTCTGGCCGCTTCGTACTATTGTCCCCCCGCGGCGGGCGCGAAGAGGAAATACATGCCCGGGTCTTGCCAGATCGCTTGGCCTGGCATCTTCCGCGACTGCTGTAAGAATGGTCGTGGCCCGATCCGCGGCGGATATTCCTGTTGTTACCCCTCGGCGGGCCTCAATCGACACGGTAAAGGCGGTCCCAAACTGGGAAGTGTTGTCATCCACCATCATTGAAAGACCCAAAGCATCAACTTTATCCGGTGTCAGAGACAAACAGATCAAACCTCTTCCATACCCGGCCATGAAATTGATCGCCTCGGGCGTGACCTTTTCCGCGGCCATTGTGAGGTCCCCTTCATTTTCCCTGTCCTCATCATCGACCAGGATCACCATCCGACCTTCTTTAATCTCTTGAATGGCCTCTTCAATTGTTATCTTAGGCATGGTCTTACTCCTTTAGTGCCCTAATATGATTTCTATTTATGGAGCTGTACTTCTATAGCTATTGGAAATTCATTGGAGTAATGGAGTATTGGAGTGCTGGAGTGTTGGATATTCTTTTTCCCATTACTCCAATACTCCTTCAGCACCCTCGATCATTGATTTTGGACAAGAATAATTTATAAGAATCCCGTCCGCATCAACAACCCCATATCAACGGACGATTTCTTATCCTCTTTATCCCCCGCATAATGTTTGGTAAAACGTTCCACGTATTTTCCGATTATGTCCGTTTCAATGTTTACCTGGTCTCCAACCTTATTTTTCCCTATCGTGGTTATTTCAGCGGTATGAGGTATAATGCTTACCTCAAAAGAAGCATTATCACATTGATTCACTGTCAGGCTGATCCCGTCAAGCGCAACCGATCCTTTTTTAATTATATATCTACCCAATTCTTCCGGTACATTTATAGTAATAATGATCGCATTGGCCAACGACCGCCTGGAAGCGATAGTACCGATTCCGTCTACATGTCCTGAAACCAGGTGTCCGTCTATGCGATCCGACAGACGAAGCGCTCGTTCTAAATTTACAAAATCTCCGATTCCGGCATTGTTCAACGTTGTTTTTGAAAGCGTCTCAGGCGCCACATCTACTTCAAATGCATCCCCGCTCTTGGAAACCACAGTCAAACAGGCTCCGTTTACGGCAATACTGTCGCCTATACGCGTTTCTTCAAGAGAAAATCCCGCTTCAATACCAAGCCGCATCCCCTTGTCGGCCTGCGTTATCCTCTTTATACTTCCTCTTCCTTCTATGATTCCCGTGAACATATGATGTTCCTAAACAAATCCGAAATTCGAATATCGAAATCCGAGACAAATCCGAAATTCGAAATTCAAATGTTCAAAACGTTATTCAATCCTACACAATACCGTGTTCCTTGTGAATCAAGCGTGCAATCTTCCCAATCCCGCCCGCCTCGCCTGAGCGAGAGTGATGGCGGGCAGGCATATTGTTTTAGATTTTGTGCTTTGGTCATTTGTATTTGTTTCGTGCTTCGGATTTCGGATTTCGAAATTAATTCTACCTTGTCACACTACAGAAATTCCTCAATTCCTAAATCCCTTAATCAATGTACCCTTCTATCATCACATCATCTGCGAACCTATGCACCGACATATCTCTGATACGAACACTTTCTGACATGAGGTCAGGTCCTTCCCCTCTGAATACAGGGACACCGTCATCCCCTCCCAGGATTTTGGGCGCATAGAAAAAAAATACCTTATCGATGATGTTCGCTCTGAGAGCGGAGGCATTTACCCGGCTTCCCCCCTCTATTAATAGGCTGGTAATCTCCATCTCGCCCAAGCGGGTCATCAACACATCCAGATCAATTTCTCCGTTCTTGAGTCTCGTAGAAAGAATACGTACCCCCGGTCTTGCTAATCCGTTCCTTTTTTTTTCAGGAACATCGGGACCGGTGATGATAACTGTATCAGAATCAGAAGAAAGATTCAACAGAGCGGCATCATAGGGAATAGACAGGTGAGTATCCAGCACAATGCGTATAGGATCGCGACCTTTTTTGTCATCAAACCGTGTTGTCAACCGCGGATTATCTTTGCTTACCGTACCCTTACCAACCATGATAGCATCAACGGCATGGCGGAGTTCATGCACAAACCGTCTTGACTCTGTATTGGTAATCCACTTGGAATCCCCGGTTCTGGAGGCAATTCGCCCATCTAAGGTGCAAGCGCATTTGAGAATTACAAAAGGACGCTTTGTGGTAACATACTTAATAAAGATCTCATTTAATCGTTCGGATTGCTTTTTAAGTACATCACAGACAACTTCTATACCGTGATCTCTTAAAAGTTGATTTCCCCCTCCTCCAACAGTGGGGTTGGGGTCTTCCATTCCAACAACCACGCGGTGTATTCCACTCTTTAGAATCGCCTCGGTACAAGGCGGGGTGCGCCCATGATGGTTGCACGGCTCCAGGTTAACATAGAGCGTGGCCCCATTTGCCTGGTCACCGGCGTCGGCAATAGCATTGACCTCTGCGTGTGCCTTTCCTGCCCGTTCATGATATCCTCTGCCGACCACTACCCCATCTTTTACTATCACTGCTCCCACAAGGGGATTGGGCGATGTATAGCCACGACCACGCTCGGCCAGTTCTATGGCCATCTGCATGTACTTCTCGTTCACGATTATCAAAGATCTCTCAATCTGAGACCTTTGCACAACTTGCAAAGGTCTCAATCTGATACCTTGTGCCCGTTCAGGAAATTTTTTAATTCAGCTACAAAATCATTAACATCTTTAAATTCCCTGTAGACAGAGGCAAACCGCACATAAGCAACCGGATCCAGATCATGCAATTTAGCCATGATCCGCTCTCCTATGAAGGAACTCGGGACCTCTTTTTCCGCCAGATCATGGAGTTCACGTTCTAAATCATCAACAAGCCCTTCGATGGTATTCACGCTGATAGAACGCTTTTCACATGCCTTTTTTAGACCTATAAAGATCTTATTGCGATCAAATGTCTCCCGCCTCCCATCTTTCTTGACCAACATGATCGGTATTTCATCCACCCTTTCATAGGTGGTAAACCGCCGTGAGCAGACCAGGCACTCTCTGCGGCGTCTCACCGCATTGCCATCCTTGCTCACTCTCGAATCAATAACCTTGTTGTCAAGATCTCCACAATAGGGGCACTTCATTAGTTGCCTCTCTCGGTGTTTGTTTGGGAAACATTAATCAATTTAATTCCCGCTTCATCTAACATATCCTTTGTCATTGTATCTGCATAGCCATCTAAATATAGGATATCGGCAATCCCTGCATTTATCAGCATCTTGGAGCAGATAGAGCATGGAAGATTCGTGCAATAAAGCGTAGACCCTTGAATGGGAATCCCATGAAAAGCCGCCTGGATGATAACATTCTGCTCGGCATGCAGTCCGCGACAAAGCTCATGCCTTTCTCCGGACGGTATCTTCATATCTTCTCTCAGGCATCCGATATCAAGGCAGTGCTTCAACCCTGAAGGCGCTCCATTATAACCGGTGGCGAGGACACGTTTATTCTTTACCAAGACCGCTCCCACGTGGCGCCGCCGGCATGTAGAACGTTTTGAGACCAAAACAGCGATCTCCATAAAGTATGCGTCCCACGTAGGTCGGCTCACAATAGGCACTCCCCCTCCTTATACATAGGAAAGGCATCACACAGTTCTTGTACTGTCTTCCGAACGTAGGAAAGAACATCCTTGTCATCTATATTCTTTAGTACTTTCACAATCAGCCCTGCGATGGTCTCCATTTCAGGTTCTTTCATCCCGCGTGTGGTTACAGTAGGTGTTCCTATGCGTATTCCACTGGTAACAAACGGACTTTTTGTCTCAAAGGGGATAGTATTCTTGTTCACGATAATTCCGGCCTTATCAAGCGTCTCTTCCGCATTTTTTCCTGTAATATCAAGATGTGTCAGATCCAATAACATTAAATGATTGTCAGTCCCGCCGGATATCAGATTAATTCCGGCATCTATCAACTTTTGAGCTAACACCCTCGCGTTCTTTGCCACTTGATGCTGGTATGTCTTGAACTCAGGAGAAAGAGCCTCCTTAAACGCCACGGCCTTGGCAGCGATCACATGCATGAGAGGCCCACCCTGTATACCGGGAAATATCTCACTGTTGATCTTCCTGCCAAACTCTTTATTGGCGCTCAAAATCAAGCCTCCCCGTGGTCCCCTTAGGGTTTTGTGGGTTGTTGAAGTTACAAAATCACTATACGGTACAGGCGAAGGATGCACTCCTGCTGCCACAAGACCCGCGATATGGGCCATGTCAACCATTAAATAGGCCCCAACCTCTTTAGCAATGCGACCGAATGATTCAAAATCTATGATCCGTGGATAGGCGCTCGCGCCGGCTATAATCATCTTCGGTCGGCACTCTTTTGCCAAGGACTCGATGCCTTTGTAATCAATGGTCCCGGTGTCACGGTCAACTCCATAGAAACAGGCATTAAACAATTTCCCGGAAAAATTAACAGGACTTCCATGGGTAAGATGCCCTCCATGCGAAAGATTCATCCCCATAACCGTATCTCCTGGTTCCAGAAAGGAAAAATATATTGCCATATTTGCCTGTGAACCGGAATGCGGCTGAACATTGGCGTAATTACAATCAAACAGGTTGCAGGCCCGCTCTATAGCCAACTTTTCCGCCAAATCAACATATTCGCACCCGCCGTAATAGCGCTTGTCCGGATACCCTTCCGCGTATTTGTTGGAAAGGACACTCGCCTGGGTTGCCATCACCGCGGAACTTGCGATATTCTCCGAAGCGATCAGATCCAACTTGTTAGACTGACGTTCAAACTCAAGCCGAATGGCATGGGCAATCTCAGGATCAACTTTTTCAATAATGTTCATCAGCAATCTTAACACCAAAATTATACTAAAAAACGCATCTTATTCAAATCATATCGGAGCCCAGATGAATGCACTTTGCTTATGGAGTAATGGAGTAATGGAGTGATGGATGATTTTCACCTTTCCAGTACTCCAATACTCCATTACTCCATTACAGCATCCATCTTTTCAAGACGTCCCTGGTGCCTCCCACCTTCAAACGGGGTCTCCAACCAGGTCTCGACCAATTTGAGCGCCAAGCCCTCCCCGATGAGACGACCGCCAAGGACTAATATATTCGAATTATTATGGCGGCGACTCATGATAACGGAAAAAAGATCGTTTGCCAGTGCGGCACGCACACCTTTGAATCGATTCGCCACCATAGACATTCCAATGCCGGTACCGCAGACAAGAATCCCCCGTTCAAATCTCCCCTCAGAGATTTCTCGTGCCACCTTGATTCCAAAATCGGTGTAATCGACAGACGCCTCACTGTCAGCGCCCATGTCTGTTACATCTATGCCACGGTCTAATAGAAACCTTTTCACAGTCTCCTTCATGGCATAACCGGCGTGATCGGACCCGATGACTAATTTCATATTGTCACTTGCCTGTTGTTAGAGAATAGATGTCAGAAGTCAGAATACAGAAGTCAGAGGCCAGAAAATAGAAGTCAGATGCTTGTCTATACTCTATTCTCTATCCTCTGTCCTCTATTCTCTGTCCTCTGTCTTCTGTATTCAATTCCTCAATCCCTGAATCCTTCAATCCCTAAATCAACCTTCATATTTCTTAAGTATCAACGTAGCATTTGTCCCGCCAAACCCAAAAGAATTGGACATAGCAATCTTTACGTCCTTTTTACGTGCCACGTTAGGTATATAGTCTAAATCGCATTCGGGATCGGGATTCTCCAGATTAATGGTAGGAGGCATAACACCGTGTGTAATGGCCAAAGCCGTGAAAACTGTCTCTACGCCACCGGCGCCTCCCAGCATATGGCCGGTCATCGATTTGGTAGAACTTATCGGAACCTTGTAACTATAGTCACCAAAGACCGTCTTTATCGCCTGGGTTTCATTAGCATCATTCAATGGAGTGGCCGTTCCATGAGCATTAATATAATCAATATCCTCAGGCCGCAACCCGGCATCATTCAATCCTTCTTGCATACATCGCGCAGCTCCTTCACCGTTAGGAGAAGGGGCGGTCATATGATACCCGTCTCCGCTCATGCCATAACCGATAATTTCCGCGTAAATCTTGGCATCCCTTTTGAGAGCGCCCTCTAATGATTCTAAAATTAACATACCGCTCCCCTCGGCCATAACAAAACCGTCACGGTCCCGGTCAAAGGGCCTGGAGGCCTTTTTAGGCGCGTCGTTCCTGGTCGAAAGCGCCTTTAACGCGTTGAAGCCGCCCACCGCGAGAGGGGTTATCACAGATTCTACCCCGCCGGAAATCATTGCGTCGGCAGCTCCCCGCTTTATAATGTGATAGGCGTCTCCAATGGCGTGGGAGCCGGCGGCACACGCTGTCACAACCGCATTATTCGGCCCCTTTGCCCCGAGCAGTATCGATATCTGTCCCGGCGCCATATTTGCAATCAGCATAGGGATAAAAAACGGGCTGATCCCTTTTGGCCCCTTTTGTAGCATAGCAGAATGGTATTTTTCCATCGTGCCGAGGCCTCCCAGGCCACACCCCGTCATAACGCCTATCCGGGTGGCAGTAGAACCGTTCACTACATATCCGGAATCTTCCAACGCTATACGAGCAGCAGCAACAGCATAACATATAAATAGATCCATACGGCGTGCCTGTTTGGCAGGCATAAAATCCCCGGGATTGAAATCCTTAACCTCACCTGCAATCTTGGTCTCAAAATCAGTAGTATCAAAGCGAGTGATCTCACCGATCCCTGATTCGCCATTGCAAAGCGCATCCCAAGTCTCTTGGTTTCCTATGCCAAGGGGCGTCACCAAACCGACACCCGTTATTACAACCCTGCGGTCCAAGGAATACCTCCCTTATGTTACTTTCTTTACAAAATACTTATGTAGTCAATGTATATTGAAAAAATCCGAATTTCGAATTTCGAAACAATGACAAAAACCATAATGTTCGAATGACAAAAACATCGCATTTTCAATACATTCGTTTTGGTCATTTTGTCATTTGGTATTCGAATTTGTTTCGGATTTCGTGCTTCGGATTTCGGATTTCACCTGAACGTAGCTTTTCGTTCAGGCACTACTTATTACTTTGCATTAACATAATCAATCGCATCCTGAACTGTTTTTAGTTTCTCAGCATTCTCATCAGGGATTTCTATGTCAAAAGCCTCTTCCATAGCCATTATTAATTCTACCAAATCGAGTGAATCTGCGCCCAAATCATCTACAAAAGATGCTCCAGGGACGACCTCATCTTCTGAAACGCTTAACTGTTCCGCAATAATTTTTTTCATCTTTTCTTCCATTGACATGCTCCATCCTCCTTAAGTTCACAAAAAAGTTATATTCCTACTATATCATATAGTTAAGAAAAAGATTTTAGCCGTGCAAGCATTGAAGTTTCAAAAGCCAATGTTGCTCGTTGCAGGTTGCGCGTTGCGTGTTTGAAACCCGTAACTCGCAACTCGTAACCCGCAACCCTTAAATTTTACATATACATACCACCGTTTACATGAATCACCTGACCAGTGATATAGGACGCATCATCTGAAGCCAAAAAGGCCGCCGCTCCGGCAACATCTTCTGGTAGTCCCATTTTTTTGAACGGTATCTGTTCCACCATGGCATCTTTCACTTTTTCTGAAAGTTTTGCCGTCATTTCAGTGTCTATAAAACCCGGCGCAATGGCATTTACTCGAACACCGCGTGCGGCGAGTTCCTTTGCTACGGTTTTTGTCAACCCTATCAGTCCTGCTTTGGATGCAACGTAATTCGCCTGACCCGCGTTTCCCATGGCGCCAACCACCGATGCGATATTAATGATACAGCCGGATCGCTGCTTCATCATTACCTTGGCCGCAGCCTGTGTGCAGAGAAAAGCCCCTTTAAGATTTATATCAATTACACGGTCCCAGGCTGCTTCCGTCATACGAACAAGGATGGCGTCCATAGTAATCCCCGCATTGTTTACCAAGACGTCGATCCTTCCCTCTTCATCCATAATCTTTTTGAAAAAATCATTCACCTCGAGTGGAGAAGCCACATTCACCTTGTACCCAATAGCGGTCCCACCTTCCTTTGCAACGAGCTTTATGGTTTCGTTGGCGGCCTCATCATCCGGGTCATAATGGTTAAATATTATCTTTGTATCCGGTTCGGCAAACCGAAGCTCAATACACCGACCAATCCCTCTTGAACCACCGGTAACCACCACAATCCGTTTTTTTTCGTTCTCCACAATTCACCTCAACTCTTTTAAACGTTTTATCAAAGCCGGGAGGATCTCAAATATATCCCCTTCAATACCATATGTTGCCACTTCAAAGATGGGGGCAGACCGATCTTTATTGATCGCCACGATTACCTCGGAAGATTCCATGCCGACAAGGTGCTGCACCGCTCCTGAAATACCGCATGCTATATACAGCTTCGGACAGACGGTCTTCCCTGTCTGACCTATCTGATGACGATACGGCATCCATTCCGAGTCGATCGGCGGTCTGGAAGCGCCAACCGCGCCGCCCAAAAGGCCGGCAAGGGTCCGTATCAGCTCAAAATTTTCACTATTTTTTAACGCCCGCCCTCCGGCTACCACAATATCCGCATCTGACAGCAAAATCCCTTCTCCTTCGCCCTCGCAAATATGTTCCACGAGCTTCGTCCGGATAGAATAGGCGCTTGGGTCAAATGGAATTTCCACGATCTCAGACTGAGCATCCGGATTGACTTGAGGCTTTTTCATTACATTGGGCCTGACGGTCGCCATTTGGGGTCTGTGATTCGGGCATACAATCGTGGCCATGATATGTCCACCATAGGCTGGACGCGTTTGCAACAACAATTTCTTTTCAGGGTCTATTCCCAATTGGGTGCAGTCAGCGGTAAGTCCTGTTTCGAGCCGGGTGGCAACCCCCGGAATCAGTGAACGTCCCATGGCGGTAGCGCCGCTCAAAACAATTTCCGGTTTGTATTTATTAATTATATCAACTAAAATATCAGTATATAATTCATCATTGAAGTCGGCACAATCGGGATGATTAACATAATAAACAGCGTCGGCTCCGTATCCGGCAAGCGATTCTACCTGATCGCGCATGTCAAAGCCGATAACCACCACGGCAAGCGGTACATCCAAAGCATCGGCCAACTCACGTCCTTTTCCCAACAACTGATATACAACCGAAGCCATGCATCCCTTTCGTTGCTCCGCAATGATCCACACTCCTCTATGTTGGGAAAGATCGACACCGCTTTCACCCTTTTCTTCGGACTCCTCCGATTCTATGGTGATAGCCCCGGTTTCACACGTGGCTTCACAAGAACCGCATAACTGGCATTCATCTTCATTGATAACCGCTTTTTCATCTATCAATTCGATCGCATCCGTGGGACAAATATCCACACACGATCCGCATCCTGTGCATTTTTCCGGATCAAATAATATCATGACAGAATTACTTTTTCTCCCCTTACCATATGACTATATTAGCCACAACAATTGATATATATTATAACTAGTTGTCAGCATTATACATTTTACTACATTTACTTTTCTTACCAGTTATTGGAAAAAATGACAACAAAAAAACCTCATGATCTTGCAAAAAATCTTGAGGTGCAACTATTGCAATTTAATTCGGGGGGCTTGGCAAGCGCTGAAAGCTCAAAGCTTAAAGGGATTTTTTAATTTTAAGCGGCTATCTTCTGTCTTCTGACCTCTGTCTTATACTTTCTGTCATCTGTTCTCTGATTTCTGTCTTCCGACCTCTATTCTCGCTCCGTCGCCATAGCGGCTTTGGCGCGTCGGTGACTGCGCTCTACCCCTATCCGATCTTAAGTTTCTGCAAACGATCGACCAGGGTGTCCACCTGTTCATCCACTGAACCTTCCAGCCATTCTAAGTTGCTTTTTCGTTCCGGCCTAAAAACATCGGTTACCTGCGTGGCGGAACCGGCCAACCCTAATCTCGCGGTAGTTGCCCCGATATCGGCCGCGCCCCATACGGCAATCGATTGTTTCTTGGCCCGCATCTTGTTTTTCAGAGAGGGGACACGAGGCACATTGATCTCTTTAACCACGGTAAGAAGTGCAGGAAGTGGAACATCGATAACTTCATAACCATCATCCATAATACGCTCAACACGCATCATCCCATCATCAACGCTTCTGATCTTGCGAACATATGTAACATAAGGGATATCAAGACGAACCGCCACACCCGGACCAACCTGGCCTGTATCACCATCCACAGCCTGCTTGCCGCAAAGAATAAGGTCAAAGTCTCTCAGATTCTTTGCACCCATGGCCAATGTATAAGAAGTGGCCAACGTATCCGCCCCTGCAAATGCGCGATCACTTAAAAGGACAGCGTCATCAACGCCATATGAAAGCGCATCCCTCAGGGCTTCTTCAGCCTGCGGCGGCCCCATAGTCATAACGGTGACCTTTCCTCCATGAGACTCTTTCAGCCTAAGTCCCTCTTCAATTGCATACATGTCATAAGGATTAATGATCGACTCAACTCCATCCCGTATCAAGGTATGGGTTTTGGGGTCTAAACGAACCTCCTTGGCATACGGCACCTGTTTAATAAAGACTAATATGTTCATGGCTCTTACATCCATTCCTATGTAGTTAAAACTTATTGGGTGTCCATCCGGGAATGGACAACTAGCTATTTTTCTTACCATACTCCTTGTTCAACGCTTGCCCCACAATATTGCGCTGAATCTGGTTAGTACCCTCAAAGATCTGGAGTATTTTAGCATCCCGCATCATCTTTTCCGCGGGATAATCCCGCATATATCCATATCCACCAAGGATCTGTACCGCATCGGTGGTAACCTTCATAGCCACATCAGACGGAAAATATTTAGACATTGCCGCCGCCTTTGACACATCTTTTGCTCCGCCATCAATATATCTTGCTACCGCGTATACAAGAGCCCTGGCGGCCTCCGTCTGCGTTGCCATGTCGGCGAGCATATGCTGAACAGCCTGAAATGCTATAATCGGTTTCCCGAACTGAACCCGCCCCCTGGCATATTCAACGGCCATGTCGATAGCCCCTTGAGCCAAGCCTACGGCCGCGGCCCCGATACCGGGACGGGACCGATCAAAGGTCTTCATTGTCACAATAAACCCCTGCCCTTCTTTTGTGAGCAATCGGTCAGCAGGAATACGGCAGTCATTAAAAATCAATTCACGTGTGGCAGAAGACCGTATCCCCATCTTTTTTTCTTTTTTACCGAATTCAAATCCTGGATCTCCCTTTTCAAGAATAAAGGCACTCGCCCCGCGAGCGCCTTTGCTGCGGTCGGTCATTGCTATAACAGTATAGATATGAGCTTCTCCACCGTTGGTGATCCATTGCTTGGTACCATTGAGCACATAGTGATCGCCATCTTTTACCGCTGTAGTACGCACGTTGCTGGCATCACTTCCCGCGTTAGGTTCGGTTACTGCAAAAGCAGCCAGGTGTTTACCGCTGGCAATGTCAGGAAGATATTTTTTCTTTTGTTCCTCACTTCCTGAAAGAAGAATCGGATAGGTGCCGAGTCCACTTGCAGAATAGGTTGTTGTTATACCGGAGCAAGCCCGGGAAAGTTCTTCGATGGCGATAACACTTTCAAAAACGCCTCCACCCAAACCTCCATACTCTTCAGGAACGATCAAGCCAAAAAGATCTGCCTGCGCCAGAGCTTCCATAATATCCCAGGGGAATGTCTCTTCCTCGTCCAACTTCGCCCGTACAGGGAGTATTCGTTCCTGTGCAATCTGACGGGCGAGATCTCTGATCATCTCCTGCTCTTCGGTCAAAAAATAATCCATACGTCTCATCCTTCTTCATAAAGTTACAACAAGCAACTACAGATCAGCTCATCAATGTCCATCCAGAAATGGTAAATTTTGTTCCGAGACGAGTTAGCTTATAGCTCTTAGACCTATTAGCTATGAGCTAACATTATCAGGACAAGAAATGCCATCTCTGGATTATGTCTCTTCCGTTTCCTCTATAGTACGGCCCTTGTAAGTTCCGCAACTTGGACAGGCACGATGAGGCAATTTGGATTCATTACACTGGGGACAAACAGAAAGACCGGGCGCAGCAGTCTTCCATTGGCTTTTACGTTTATCCCTTCTCGACTTTGAAGTTTTACGTTTCGGTACAGCCATACTTCCTCCTAAAAATAATTTTATTACGTATGAGGCTGTCCGAGAATTCTCGGACAGCCTCATAGGGATCTTTTCCTTCTCCAACCTGGAAAAATATCAGCGTATAACCGCATGATGCATACTAAGGCCACTGACATTTTAAGCAACAAATAACGAAAAAGCGAATTGGTAAATATAATAAACTATAATTTTTTGTCAAGAAATTTTACCGCACAACACCAACACAACACAACAAGACATTCGTATGGCTACTTTTTTAAAGCCTCATAACCCTAATTCCTTGACTAATGTTTTGATTAGTTGATATTTATATTAATAATGATGGGGGGTCCATTGAAGGTAACACCTGTAGGTACAATCCGCGATATTAGATCGTTGAATGAGGTTTACCGTCGGCGTAGGTCCTTTTACCGTAATTTAAAAGAAGCCGTTCAAAAGGAAAACACTCAGCGTTCCCTCAAAACAGGGAGGGTAAAATCGACTTTATATGTCCAGTCTGTTCATGACAAACCTATCTCTAACAGCCCCGCTTTCCGCGTCTCTATTTCTCAGGCAGCCAGGAACCAGATGACAAATTCCGATGTTATAGACTTGGTTCCCACTATTGCACCAGATCAAACTGTAGTGTTCAAGCCTTTACCTTATTCCGCTTAATTAATTTTGATGGTTTCGTGATTGTGTTCATGAATACGTATACAGTGATGAAATCATTAAAAGGGGGCTTTGAGGTCATCTTCGTCCGAGGGTTCTATGAGCCATCCTATCCATTGGGTATGACGGGGTATAGCAAACCTTGAAATTTTGTTATTCTCATTAACTTCATGATCGAGGGAAACTTGATAGTTTATAAAATATTCAATGAGTGCGAGATCCTTCAAGGTATCGTCTTCTGAATCCTTTTTCATTTTCCCTCCAACAACCTTTTTCCGCAATTATTGCCTCTAATGACGACGCTTTATCATCTTATCGGACTATTTAAAAACACATTTAACAGAAAATACAGTGAAGGCTTTCATAAGTGCTAACACCATGAAAAGATTAGGATAAAATTTGATGCGCCCGTAAAAAGTCATCAAATTGGTCTTTTATAACTTTTCGGACATTTACATAGGAATGATAAGATGTGGGGTGGCTGGGGGAGGAGGATTCGAACCCCCGCCAATGGAGCCAGAGTCCATTGTCCTACCACTAGACGATCCCCCAAAATGTAGTTTGGCTATATGAAAATGAAGAAAAAAAGTCAAGACAAAAACTTTGCCGGACAACCTCCTAGGAGGCTGTCCGAGAATTATGTCCGTGACGAAAAAGAGTGAGAACGAGACAAAATTTTCGCAAATTTGCAGTAGGATCAGAATTCTGGGACAGCCTCCTATGTTATAATAAAGCCGCCATACCCTACTACCTGGTCATAATCCCCGCTTACCTCTCCGGATGTAGCATAGCGCACCAAACTCGCTTTGCACGCTTTCAGAATCTTGCATGTTTCCAGGGCTATAGTAACAGGAATTACCCCGCACATCGATATCTCATTGCGGCATACTGTCTCTAACAGTCCTTCTCCATCCACGGCAAGTATACGGTCAATAGCAAAGGAATCTTTAATAGTTGCTATATCATGGGGTTCATAATGGGTCATATCGGTAGAGGCTACTATAAGAACGTCTCTTTTGTATAAACGGATTGCCCTGGCCAACGCCTTACCTGTTGACCGGCAGGCCTCATAAGATGAAGGTGTAAATATAATCGGGACAATCGTCACATCCGGTCTAAAATATTGAAGAAAAGGAACCTGCAACTCGATAGAATGCTCTACGGCATGAACCTTGGCGTCCTCAGTAAATCGCGAGTCTTGTTTTAATATAATCTCGGCGAGATCCGCATTGATCCTCACAAGACCGCGGGGCATATCCCATGCACCATCTGATGCGACTGAGGCGAATCCTCCTACACAGGCATGATTCGGGCCGAGAATAATAACAGTTTTGGGGACTTTGATCTGTGAAAAAACAACACCGGCGACTTTACCGGAGTAACTATACCCGGCGTGAGGTGATATCACACCAACGGCGGTTTTTTTGTTTAGAACCGGCTCAATACAGCCTTCGATAACATAGTGAAGTTGTGTAGAATCCTTGGGATAAAAAAGTTCGGCAACTGCGGGCATACGAATCATGGAGATGGTTTCCCATATATAGAGACCTTTGAAAAACGCGGCAGTTTTGCAAAGGTCTCTAAGTTTATGAAACTCGTAAAAATATCATAATTATTATTCTTCAACAAGAGAAACAATTTATTAAAAAAAGAAATTTAAATCTTCTTGACTTTTCAATTTCTTGTATAGTATCTAAAATCCTTCATAGGTTGTGAAGAATATAATCATTTTCAACGGTCTCAAGATATCGACTATTGACTATCGCGACAAGGAGAAGGCAATGAATAAAGGTGAACTGATTGATGCCCTGAGAGAGAGCACCGACATCACAAAATCAGATGCTGAAATGGTGGTAAGCACCTTTTTCGACGAGATAACAAGCGCCCTGGAAAAGGGTGACAGGGTTGAAATAAGAGGCCTTTGTAGCTTCTTTGTAAAAAAGTATAAGGGCTATGAAGGAAGAAACCCAAAAACTGGTGAAACCGTTCAAATAACGCCAAAAAAGCTTCCATTTTTTAAGTGTGGGAAAGAACTGAAAGAATTGGTCGATATTAAATAAAAGAGGAACTGCCGGACTATAAGTTTCCATATGTTCTTTGATAACTTTCTAAAACATCCCTTCCAAAGCATACAAAGATCACTTTTTCCAAAGAGGGACTGAGACCAAGAAAAAAGATTGTTTCTCTCAACGCAATCTTGCAGGCCTTATCTACGGGGAACCCATAGGCTCCGGTACTAATTGAAGGAAAAGCAATAGTCTTAACCCCTTTAGCAACTGCACACTTAAAACAACTCTTATAGCAATTAGCCAGTAGCTTATCCTCATTATACAGTCCGCCGCGCCATATAGGACCAACAGTGTGGATCACCCATTTGGCATGGAGTCGATATCCGCTGGTAATACGTGCTTCTCCCGTAGGGCATCCTCCAAGGGTTTTGCACTCGGCCAACAGCTCCGGGCCGGCAGAACGGTGAATCGCACCGTCTACCCCTCCTCCGCCCAAGAGGGAATTGTTGGCGGCATTTACAATGGAGTCAACATGTTGTTGAGTAATATCTCCTTGTATAATCTCGATTCTCTCACTCACAAGACACCTCCGAACCGCTTCGATACATAATTACATCGGCCTTTTCGAGCGTAATCATTCCGCCGTTGAGCATCTTGTCGAGGATCGGGATTATCTCCTGGATCTTTTCATCAGAATCGACCACTTCTATAACAACCGGCAAGTCCTGAGAAAGCCTTAGGATATTTGAAGTATGATAGACAGACCTGGCTCCGTAACCAGCGACACCATGAAGTACCGTGGCGCCTGCCATTCCTGTCTTTCGTAATGTTTTTAAGACTTCCTTGTAGAGCGGCCTTCCATCTATTTTGTCCGACTCACCGATAAATATCCTCATTAATGTCTTTTCACCAATACATTTTTTCATATCAGTCTCCCTGAACTTGTTACACCTTTCCGAAGATAAGCTTTACCCCTATAATCCCCAGCCAGACAGCCACAAGACACAACAAAACATTTGAGAAGATGTTAATACCCGCTCTAAAAATTTCACCGTCTCTGACAAGACAATATGTCTCATAACTGAACGTTGAAAATGTCGTAAAACCGCCAAGCACGCCTATGCATAAGCCTACACGAACATTTTCGTTAAATACGAGGTACTCGGAATGCATTTGTAGAATAAAACCTAATATGAACGAACCAACTATATTGACAAACAGGGTGCCGAAAGGGAAATCCACGCCAAGTATTCTATAGACTAAACCGGACATACCATATCTGCATGTTGCCCCGACAAATCCTCCAATCCCTATGTAGATGACTTTCAAAAGTGTTTCCACGTACCCCCCCACCGTATACAGCAAAAAGTGCTTCCTATATTAAAACAATTTTATTTCAGAATCACACCTTTTTTTCAAATGCTTTCTTTGACGGTCTCGTAAAAAGTCCGACTCAGTGAATCCGCCATTTTTTTGCTAAAGTTTTAATTCAGGAAACCGTAAAAATGACGAAATATTTTAAAACAGCAGGACACATTAAAGAGCAAACAGTTGATAGTTTCGTAAAAAGTCTTGAGCTTATATTGGTCTTATCATCTGTCATTTATCATCTATCATTGGGCATTTTACCATTCAAAAAAATGACAGATGACAAATGTGAAATGATCAATGATAAATGAGAGTCTTATCAAGTGACCAATCAAACGAATTGAAGACTTTTTACGAAACTATCAATGTTGACTTTCACACCAAACATGGAATAAGATATTAATTTTAGGGATATTATCATAGATCTATCTCTTCCGCATTTGATATATTATGACTCAACTTACCATAGCAAGGTCCCGAGACCTTTATAAAACTTTCTCACTTGCAAAGGTCTCGCTCCTTTTCCTCTGTCTCTTTGCCTCTGCTTTTACATCCTGCAGTTTCTTTGACCCCTCACTTGATCTGATAAAAGAAAGGGGGGATATTGTACTCCTGACAAAAAATGTTCCCCAATCTTATTACCAGTATCAAGAGAAAAATATGGGATTTGAGTATGAACTCGCCCACGCGTTTGCGGATCACCTCGGTGTAAAGCTCTTGGTCGAGACTGTTCCAAGACATGCGGATCTTGTCCCATGGCTGCTTTCAGGCAAAGGGGACTTTATCGGCGCCGCATTTATGCCAACCAAGAAATTGCGATCCGATATAGCTTTTTCTGATGGTTATCTCACTGTAAACCAGAAAGTGGTTGTCAGACGTCACAGCCATATTAAAAACATTGAAACGCTGCAACAGAAAACCGTCGTGGTGCCCAAAGGGTCCGCCTTCGAAGAAAGCCTTATTCAGCTCCGGCAGGAAAAGGCTTGTTTCACTATCACCGCGGTACCGCTTCGAGAGATTGAAGACTTACTCTGCTCAGTGTCACGCGGGACCATTGAGGCGACTATCGCAGACCCCAATATGCTAAAGATATATAAAAGGCATTACACCAACCTTCATGCCCCATTTTCAATCGGCGCCAAACAACCAATATGTTGGGGGGTCAGAAAGGGAAGCAGCAACCTTCTTAGTGAAATGAACAGCTTCCTGCAACAAGCCAGGAAGTCCGGACTGTTAGACAAAATCTATTACAAATATTTTGGATACATCGAGCCTCTTAACCCCACAGATATCAGGCATTTTAAAAGAACATTGGCAAAACAACTTCCTAAATATATCACGGCAATAAAAGACGAAGCAGCACAAAACCAAATGGACTGGCGTTTAATTGTAGCACAAATCTACCAGGAATCTCATTTCGATAATCATGCTAAAAGTAACACCCACGTAAAAGGCCTGATGCAGTTTACCAGGGATACCGCTAAAGAAATGGGGGTGGAAGACGTCTGGAACCCAAACTATACTATTGCCGGCGGTATCAAGTACCTAAAAAAACTATATAATCTATTTGATGAATGGGACGAATTTGACAGGATCTGCGTTGCTCTTGCCTCATACAACCTCGGAAGCGGTCACATCCTGGACGCAATAAAACTTGCTAAAGCCGAAGGACACAATCCGTATCACTGGGCAGACCTTGAAAAGGCGGTTGCTCTCTTATGCCGGCGAGATTATTACAAGGGTACTACCTACGGCTATTGTCGGGGGTGGGAAGGAGTCCGCTACGTCCGCTACGTCCTCAATTACTATGACATATTAAAACAGCAATCGATTGAATATCCTGACAAGAAATTGAGAATTTTCGATACATTTGATAAGGATAAAAAAATTATTTCAAACGTTGCAGATCAAACAACTCCTCAATCTCTGCCCAATTCCGTACCGAGTGAAACGGATGAGGCTTTTGATTCCAGGGATGGGAGAAAAGAATCGGGATAATATCGTTTTCGTGGAGATTAAAACAGGTTTCAAGACGGTCCTCTACAAAATAGGCGACACCACGTGTTTTCAGTATCTCAACCTTCCCTTCAAACGATCCCGTAGCAACAACCTCGATACGGGACGAATCCAACGGGAGTGTCTTCCGAACCCATCTTTCAACAGGCTCAAGCCTGGGACGCGCGGTTACGAACAATAATGGGGCAGCGGCCCCTATCCTGGAAAGGGTGCTCACCGCACCATCCATCGGCATGAGATCTATTCCGCTGCTATCTTCAATCGTGCTGTTGATAACAGCCCCGATAACATCCGGATCGACATCAAGACAGTCTTCTAAATAATATTCAGTAATATCTTCATACCGAATATCATTGATCCCAAAATCTCGACAGGCGATCTTCAAAAAAAGGGTCATGGTATCGGCCATCACACCGTCAATGTCAAAGGCCGTTTTTTCAGGATCGATCTTCATTAAAATAATATTTCATGGCATGGCGGGCAAATACTTGCGCTTTCTCTCTCAAAAGCTTGTTGTGAACAACAACTACCGCCAGAGCCAGTTTCTTGGAGCCGGCCTTTTCTTCACAAAACCCGACAAACCAGTCATAGTGCAATTCATCACTCTTATTATTTATAGAACCTGTCTTACCCCCGATAACAAGCTTTGACAATATACGATCACGTCGATACCCTCTGAAGGTACGACTACAGGTTCCGTAAGAGACGGTGGCAGCCATCAATTCTTTCAGCTCTTGACTCGTTTCCGGAGAAATAACCTGTCTGGACGCCCTCTTCTCCCCAACATAAAGAGGCTTGTTCTCCTTGTCCGTTATATATTCAACAATACTTGGTTCCGCCAATTTGCCGCTGTTAAGTATTACCGAAGCGATCATCGCCCCGTGAACAGGGGACATAACAGTCTCTCGATTAAAGCCACAGGCCAATTCCGCCCAGTGATACGAGTCGTCACCTACTGAAATCCGACTCGGCTGCACAGGGAGTTCGAAATCGATCGATTGGTTGAATCCAAACCTTATAGCATATTCTTCAAGGAGATCTTTTTTCAGACTAAAAACACCCAGCTTTCCAAACACAGGATTGATTGATTGAGCAAAAGACTTTTTCAGCGAGGTGCTGTTTGTGTAACGATGGATTCGATTGGTCAATTGATTCTTGTACAGGGTATGTTTGCGACCATTGAAAGTCAATTTTGTATCGGCAGAAATATTACAACCCTCAATGGCGGCCGCGGCTGTTATGATCTTAAATATACTGGCGGCAGGAAATTGATTGCTGAGACAAACATTCTCTCCACTATCCGATTTCCTTGAATCGATCATGGAAAGAATCCGGCCGGAAGCAGGATCTATGGCGACAAATCCTATCAGGGGAGACTGTGAACTCTGAATTTTCTTCAACATATAATTTTGAAGCCGACTATCCAGAGTGGTTCCCACGGAAAAAGTCTTGCCGGAATAATTGAGATCTATCTTCTCTTCAGTGCTGTTGCAAAGAGCCTTTGGATCTATTATCGTTCTAAGGTCCTTTTTGGTCCATAAGGACGAACCCTTGAAGGGCTTTATTATATCCGGGAAGTCTTTAAAGTACCCGGTCGACAGACTGACCTTAAAAAATTGGACACCCAACACAAGGAAAAACAAAACAGGGAAAAACCAAACACTTCTTTTAAAAATTGTTTTGCGAAGCTCTTGTCGCTGTAACGTGCCCTGATAATCTCTCCAGCTTTTATAATTTATCATTTGTCAGAAGTCAGATAATAGAAATTTCTACTATTTTACTAATCTCGGCGTTCCCGTTTTCACTGCTTACTACTTACTGCCTACTGCGTACTATTCCTTTTGAGCTTTCAGCTTTCAACTCTACCTTCTATTCTCTGTTCGTCTATTCTCTATTTTTTATTAATATAACACCATGCATTTAATGCAATAAAAATATGGTAATACGCGACCATATTACACCCAATGACAGATGCCATGGAATAGATGTCAGATAACAGGGGCCAGAGGTTAGAAGTCAGAAAATAGAAAACAGAACTATGAAACCGGCATCGCAAAAGAACAAATCAACATCCATCAACTCGCAACCCGCAACTCGCTTTCAGCTCTAACCTCTATTCTCTGTCCTCTGTCTTCTGCCCTCTGTCCTCTGACATCTATCCTCTATCTTACGCCGCCTGTCGTGTCTTCTTTTTGAGCCGGCTTATACGGCGTCTAAGCATACTTGCCTTGCCTGAGTCCTTGTTTTCCAGGGCCTCCAATTTCTTTGCCTTTAGCTCCTGAATTTTCTTTTTAACCTCTCTTACAAGGACGCCGGACTTTTTTGTTTTATCCTCTACAATCCCTCGCGCCTCTTTGATGGCAGACAGAAGCTCTTCCTTGTTCATTCCATGCGCTCCGGTTATTTCAGGAATCGCTGCGGCAACTTCGCGCAGTTCTTTTGCCGTCATTCGATCCAACGGCTTTTCTTTTTTCTCTTTTGCCTCTTTAGTTCCCATCGTAAAATCCTTTCTTTTTTTTAAATATGGACAAGATTAAAAAAATTGGTTTCACCACAGAGGCACAGAGGGCACGGAGAGTACTTTTTTAGTTAAGTTATGAATCTTGCCTGAAAGGCTGAGTCCTTTTTGTTTGTCGGTACCTGCCCCGTGAAATGTGAAACTATTTAACTGGGGTCTCCCGACAAACAAAAAAAACTTCTCTCTGTGATCTCTGTGCCTCTGTGGTGAAATCCATAAATCTAAATAGTCTTGTTCATCCTGTAAAAATGTAAACTTTATAAAATAATCAATCCACCGCTGTCAAATCCAAAAACGCTCAGACACCACAACATCCTAATCCTTTTTCCCCTTATCAAAAAGCTCCAGGAATGGCCTGAAAAGATCAATCGGAATCGGAAAAATAGTGGTGGAGTTGTTCTCCGCGGATATCTCACGCAGTGTTTGGAGATACCGCAGTTGCAAAGCAACGGGATGCTTTTCAATAATCCCTGAGGCCTGCGCCAATTTGTCGGCAGCCTGAAACTCCCCTTCCGCATTGATCACCTTGGCGCGGCGCTCTCGTTCCGCCTCTGCCTGTTTGGCCATGGATCTCTGCATCTCCTGGGGCAGATCTATATGTTTGAGCTCCACGGCAGACACCTTGATCCCCCATGGATCAGTGTGTGCATCTAATATCTCCTGAAGCTGGGCGTTGAGCTTTTCTCTTTCGGACAGTAGTCCATCCAGATCCGCCTCTCCACAGACACTTCTGAGGGTAGTCTGCGCAAGTTGTGATGTGGCATAGAGATAATTTTCCACCTCGATCACCGCTTTTACCGGGTCCATCACCCTGAAATAGATGACGGCATTCACCTTTACCGATACATTATCGCGGGTGATTACATCCTGGGGATCAATATCTAAGGTAATCACCCTAAGGCCGACCTTAACCATCTTATCGATCACCGGAATCAATATAATCAACCCTGGACCTTTTGCCGCGATAACCCGGCCCAGCCGAAAAATCACCCCCCGCTCGTATTCATTCAATACCCGAATAGCGCTGGCAAGGAAAAGCACGGTAAGAACAACTGCAATAATTATTGGATACATAAAAACCTCCTAAGTTAGCTATCCGCTCTTTCCACCTTTACGACAAGTTTTCCCACCTCTACCACCCGTACTTTGGCCCCCTCTTCAACTACCTCATCTGAAATCCCGTCCCATAGCTCACCATGTACAAACACCTTTCCTTCAGGTGAGAGCCTTTTCCGCACGACACCAATCTCTCCGATCAATCCCTTTACCCCTGTCCTAATTTTTGAGGTCTGGGCCCTGAAAGCAAGGCTCGCCACCACCATGAAAAAGCCGGAGACCAACACAACCATTGGGACAAGGACCCTCAAAGAAAGTTGCAGACCAACCTCACTGCCTATATCAAAAAGCATAAGGGAGCCTAATAAAAGCGACAGAATGCCCCCCAGGCTGAGAAGGCCGTAACTGGTTATCTTCATCTCAAGGATGAACAGAATAATCGCAAGCAGAATTAACAGCATCCCGGCATAGTTGACCGGAAGCGTCTGAAAAGAAAAGAAGGCCAAAATCAAACAGGCGGCGCCGATTACTCCGGGGAATATCGCCCCTGGATTGGACAGTTCAAAATAGAGACCGGCCAAACCGATCATCATAAGGATATATGCTATATTAGGGTCGCTGAGTGTCTTGAGTAATCTGTCTCTGAAACTCTCTTTTAGTTCCACCCTTGTTAAACCGCTAGTTTTCAGCACCCCTTTTCCTTTTATTGCGCGGCCGTCAATCTGCTGGAGAAGATCGTCCAGATCGTTTGCCACTATGTCGATGACCTTGAGATTGAGGGCCTCTTTTTCTGTTATGGAAACAGACTCTCTTACGGCCTTTTCCGCCCAATCAGCGTTACGCCCTCTTTTTTCTGCAATACTTCTGATATAGGCCACCATGTCGTTGGTCACCTTTTCCGTCATAGTCTCATCCATCTTTTTATCACCCACACTTACGGGGTGGGCCGCGCCTATGTTAGTGCCAGGAGACATAGCCGCTATGTCCGCCGCAAGGGTAATCATAACACCGGCCGACGCCGCCCGTGCACCCGAAGGAGAAACAAAGACCACAACAGGAACTCCGGATGCCAGTATCTCCTTTACAATTGTACGCATGGAAAGCCCCAAACCTCCAGGGGTATCCAGCTCAATTACAATACAAGCCGCGCCGTCATCAGACGCCTTCCGGATCTTGTTCACCAGAGAACCGGCAAGGCCGGGATTAATAGTGCCTTCCGCGCGAACAACATAGATCTCGCCGGTGCCGGCGGCACATGGCTTACATGTGACAATAAGAAGAAATAGGCACAACAACATGCTGCAAAATATGTGCGATCTGTCATTTGTCATTTGACGCACTTTCCGATCATAGTTTCCTCTCGCCCGCTCCCTCCGGTCGCTCGAGTTAGCAGAGATCGCTGAGATAAATAATTTGGACTGATTTTCTGAGAAGGAAAATCAGTCCAAACAATCGGCCCCTGCAGGGGCGTTTATTATCCTGCTAATACCATCTTTAAGTAAAACTTCGTTGAAATTTATCAATAAGCCAAGCGGCTTCTTAGCCAGGCGTAGATAAGTCAAAACCTGCTTTTTATGCACTGGCTGAACTTTTTCCACTGACTTCAGCTCAACAATGATGGTATTCTCAACCAACAGATCCAGCCGAAATCCTTCTTCATTAACCTTTTGCCCATGATAAAAAATTGGTAGAAGTACTTCGGACTTAACCTCTATGCCCATCTTCCTCAGTTCAATAATCATACAGGATTGATATACAGATTCCAACAACCCCGGCCCAAGTTCTTTATGAACGGCGATAGCGGCCTTGATAATTTGGGATGAAAGGTAATTCAACTCCATAAGTAAGTATGTCTGCCTTTACATTGTAAATATTTCCCGCCATCAGCGGGATGGCGGTTTGATCTGAATGCCCCTCTCAGGGATTCAGATCAAAAACTCTGAGCCTCTGCGAGCTCTGTGAGAGACAAAAAAACACCGCCCCTAATCATCTATTTCTTACTTTTCACTTGCAACCTATCAGAGATCAGTTGCTTAACTTTCTTCATATCCTCCCACGTCTCACGCTTCTTTGCGGGATTCCGTAGAAGGTATGCAGGATGATACGTGGGGATTAAAGTTATCCCTTCATACTCATGAGTACCTCCCCTAAGCTTTGTTATCGGATCATTTGTATTCAGCAAGGTCTGTGTGGCGATGGCCCCCAGGGCGCAGATAACACGGGGCCGGATTGCCTTTAGCTGGCGGACAAGAAAAGGTAAACAGGCATCAATCTCATCCTGTTCCGGATTCCTATTGTGAGGAGGATGGCACTTTACAATATTGCATATGTAGACGTCTTCACGGGTCAGATCAATAGCCTGGATAATCTTGGTCAAGAGCTGACCGGCCGCTCCAACAAATGGTTCACCTTGCACATCTTCTTCATGGCCGGGGCCTTCTCCCACAAAAACAAGTCTTGCCCGGGGATTCCCCTGACCAAAAACGATATTCTTGCGCCCCTTATAAAGCTTGCACCTCTTGCAATCACCTAAGGCTTTTCGTATATCCTCCAATGTCTCAATTTTTGCCGAACCTGTGCCCCACTTGTCCAGGATATCCCGCGTTCTCTTGGAAAGAGCGAACCCATTACACCCCACCGCGCCCATATAGTGTAAATAGGCCCTAAAATCATTCACTACCTCATCAAAAAGGAGAGACTTGTCGTCTTTGTATGTAGAAGGCTTTTCCATTGTATTAGGAAATTATATCCGCAGATTTCACAGATTTTCGCAGATTTTTATCTAAATATTCTGGGGCCTTTCTTGATATCTGTGTCATCTGCGTAATCTGTGGATTGTTTAAGTTTTGTTCTTCAGACAAGAATTTACAGCTTATATCATTATTCACTCTGTGTCCTCCGTGTCTCTGTGGTGAACATATTCTTTTCTTTAACCAACCTTACTTTTTTATCCCTATCACCTTATCCAAAATCACATCCGCCAATGCATCCTTAGACATCACCGGAAGCGGTTCACTGCGGCCGTCCCTGAAAATCAGTGTGACTCGATTCGTGTCAGTACCAAATCCTGAATCAGGCATGCTCACATCGTTTGTCACAATCAAATCAAGATTTTTTTCTTTAAGTTTGGTTTCGGCATTTTCAACAATATTTTCAGTCTCCGCGGCAAACCCCACTAATATGCGCCCTTCTTTAATGCCCCCTAATCTTTTCAATATATCCGGTGTCCTGCACAGTTCTACGACCAGATTTTCGCCGCCCTTTTTCATTTTTTGTTCTAACACTTCTACCGGCCTGTAATCTGAAACTGCTGCTGCTTTTATAATTATAGAAGCAGAATCAAAATATTGCAAGACTGCCTCCTCCATCTCTTTTGCGGTTCGGACCCGGACCACCTCAACACCAGGAGGATTTTCGAGACACGTAGGCCCGCTGATCAGAACGACCTTAGCGCCTCTTCGACATGCCGCCTTGGCCAGGGCATACCCCATCTTTCCGGAAGAAGGATTGCTCAGGAACCTTACCGGATCCATCGGCTCCTGTGTAGGGCCTGCTGTTATTAAAAAAGACTCTCCCTCAAGGTCTGCCGACAAGACGAATCTCTTTAAGTGTTCAACAATAGTCCGCGGTTCAGGCAAACGCCCCGGCCCGCTGTCGCCGCAGGCCATCGGGCCGCTTTCAGGCTCCAATATGTGAAAGCCAAAGTTTTTGAGCCGTATCAGATTATCCTGGGTTATGGGATTTTGATACATCCGAACATTCATGGAGGGACAAATCAACACCGGTTTCTGAACCGCAAGGAGTAACGTGGTAAGAGGGTCGTCAGCAATACCATGGGCCAACTTGGCTATGATATTTGCGGTGGCAGGAGCAATGACAACGGCATCCGTTTCTTCGGCCCATGAAATATGCCGAATTTCTGATTCGCCATTTTTTTGAAACAGATCCGTCAAAACCGGTCCCTTGGAAAGCGTTTCAAACGTCATGGGCCCTACAAAGGCCGTAGCAGCCAGTGTCATGACAACGCGCACCCGTGCACCCTCTTTTACGAGAAGGCGGACAAGCTCCACACTCTTGTAAGCGGCAATCCCGCCGGACACACCTACGATGATTTCTTTGCCGTGCAGTATACTACTCATGTGTACCTTTGTGTTAGAAGTCAGATGACAGAGAACAGATGACAGAACTATGAAACCGGCATCGCAAAAGAACAAATTAACATCCATCAACTCGCAACTCGTAACCCGCAACTCGCTTTCAACTCTACCCTCTGTCCTCTGACCTCTGTCCTCTGACCTCTGCCTTCTGCCCTCTGTCTTCTGCCCTCTATTCTCTACCCTGTCTGCTCTCCGCTCTCCGCTCTCCGCTAATTAATCAGCATTTCCTCTTCGCTCCCCAAAACAGGTGCCACCCATATTTCAACTTCTGTAGAAAATGGCTTATCCATGATGTTGATAATGCAACTACGATTCTTCTTGCTAAAAAACATAATCGACTTAGGAGATTTAAACACGCTGATCAGTTGCCAATTATCCTTCACCATATTATTGGTGAAAAACCCGATAAGAGATTCTACGTCCACGCGTCCGGAAAACGCCAGTATACCTGTTATAAATTTTTCAGTACGATACACAAAGGACTTCTTTTTATTAAGCTCCAACCCCTCTGGTATGAGAACATCTCCAAAATCGTAATACGATGTTGAAGCGGACTCCTCTGATTGTTGAATACCTCCCTCGCCTTCCGCGGAATCACCATTCATTGCCGGCATACACCCTCCAACAATGGCAAACACCATAATCAACGCCATCAGCCTTCCAGAACGTACAAATACTTCTCGCATCATGCCCCCCCCTTTTAATTCTTATGTAATTCACAATCCCTAAATTCCCTAATTCCCTAATTCCTAAATTCCTAAATTCCCATATTTTTTAACATCTATATGCAAAAGTTTGCATAATATAGAGAAAAACTTTTCACCCAAAGTTGTGATGCAGCGGGGCAAAAACGACAAAATAAGAGTTGAAGTCCGCGAACTAATACCGTATAGTGCAAAAGCTTCTATGTGTTAGCGAAGAGGAACGATCGCCAGTAATAATGGGATACTATCAGACCTTTCAGAAGGTAGTCAAGCAGCATTTTAGCTGATGGATCATAGTTAATAGCGCATGGCTCATAGCTTATGGCTAATGTTGGCATGATAAATGCTGCAAAAATTATTTTGATAATAATGTCTCAAAAAGTCTTCAGTTGTAAGTCATCAACATTGGAGTGGATAAGACATGAAAAAACCAAAAATAATGCTTGTAGATGACGATCCTGTAATCCTTGAAGAACTAAAAGCCCTTCTGGAAATGTGTAACTATCCTGTGACTCCTTTTACAGATCCCTTAGAGGCATTAAACCAGTTTGACCATGTCGAGTGCGATGTAGCTTTCGTAGACTATACAATGCCTGGAATGGACGGGTTGTCATTAGTAAAAGCCCTCAAAGAAAAAAAACCAGAAATTACCTCTATCCTCTGCACGGGGTCACTGATTAACCATAGAATTGTGTCAGAAATGATCAACAGCGTGAATCTAAACGGTTTTCTTACTAAACCATGTAGATTAAAAGACATTGTCGGCGTACTCGAATCTTCAATGGAAAAGACCAGACTTTATAAAAATATGCAGAAACGAAAATTCCCGAGGAGCAAAATCTCTGTTCCCGTCTATTTCTTTGCCAACAATGAAGAACCTGGACACACGAAAAGGATAAGTATCGACACAATTGATATATCCACCGGGGGATTGAGTTTTTTGTGCAAAAAGGACCAGGGGTTTGATTTCTCAGAAAAGTTTGAAGTAGATCTTTCCCATCTAAAACCCAACCAAGCAAAGGCCAATGCAGAGGTTGTATGGATAACCAAGGCCGAAAACAACACCTTCCGTGGAGGAGTGCGATTCTTGTAATATGTGCAATAAACTTCCACTATAGTGTAAAGGATATTATTAGCAAGTGCAATTCCTTTGCACATATTTTCAATGAACTTTCCCCCTACCCTTGACAAGGAAAAGATATCCTCCACAATTTTAGATAGTTACAAACAAAACGATACACTTGTAAAAACCTGGTATAGGCATTGCTATTAAATGATGTATTTTAGGTGTGTTACTCATGCCGAGTTGTGTTTTTCCGGCCTATCCGGCTACCTCCCGGTAGAAGAGGTATAATGAGTTTCCGGGTGGACGCTCAGCGGAGATAATTGATATGAGAGCTTTGAAAAATGCGACATTTTTTTGTCAGGCAAGGAAGGCAAGAATTTTAACCGGAGGAATACATTGGGTATTTCGAGGATTAAAAATCGAAGCCTGACGCCGCATCACGGAAAAATGGCAGTCTTTCAAAGCTCTCGCTATGTGTTCCTTGCCTTGGCAGCCGTTTTTGCACCCTAATTTATGGGCTACTTGGTTCAGGGACAAAAATATTGAAGAGAGGTAAAATGAAGCCCGTAAAAAAATCCAATAAATTATTCGTCGTATCACTATCATTAATGTTTCTATTCCTTTTATACCCTGCGTCTGCCGGCGCAGTCCCAAGCATAGGGGTGGCTCCGACAAGCGGCGGGGTCTACTACGGCCCTTACGAACCGTATCTGGATTACTTCGTCGATACTTTTGTGCCGTATAGCGGAGATCCGGGCTTCGTGTTGCCTGAAAGCGGGGGTTCGCTTACAGTCTGGTACGGCTCGGATAATGGCAACCTGGATTTGACCGTAGATATCTATCTGGCCACCAATTCTGCGGCCGGGGACAATTTCAGCTTCAACGGAATGGACTTTGACCACATCAACACCACCGGGAAAAAGGCTGGTGGATATAAGCCCACCGATTACTACGGAGTAAATCTGGAATCCATTCAAGATGATCTTAATGATAATGGAGCACTCGATAACTGGACATTGCTTTACGACCCAAATGCCCCCATTAGCGGTTGGCCAACTGGTGGTCTATTTTACATCTACACGGGGGACATCGTGTATAGCGACTTCCAGCCCTACCAGGGAGATTGGATGTTCGCATTGGCGGATATGAATAAAGACTGCGACGTATTTACCAATGGAAAGGATGCGTTTTCTCCAAAAACAACCAGCTGCAACAACCCTGTTCCCGAACCCGCAACCATGCTCCTCTTGGGGACTGGACTCATCGGTCTGGCCGTGGTTGCCAGAAAACGGCGCAAAAAGTAAGAATATTGCCTGCGGCTTTTTTTGTGGGTTTTAGACAGGATGCGGGACTTCTTTTTTGATTATCCGAAACGTTTCCTCATATATGCGGTCACGCGGACCAATGGCGACAATCTCGATTTCTTCCTGATTCGAGGAAATCTTGTAAACTATTCTAAAACGGCTTACTCGAAAGCTCCTTAAGTCGACGAGTTCATCTCTAAGGGCCTTCCCTGAATATGGCTCAGACAAGATTGCCTGCAAAGAGGCCTTAACCTTCTTTTTAAGACGCGGGTGCATGCTGCGCACAAGCTTTACTATGTGGTCAGGCACGCGTAACTTATACACGGAACAATTCCTCCAGCGTGTACAGATTTGCCTTCTTCTTCAGCGCTGTGAGCCCTTTTCTAATTTCTTTCATCATTTCCGCGTCAGCACGAACCGCGATAGTTTCTTTCCAACTGTCAAATTCGTCAGGGCTCACTAAGACCGCGGCGCGCCGGCCATTCTTGGTGATTACTATCTCTTCGTCGGTTGTGCTCACTGTTTCAACCAGCTTGCTCAGTTTCATTTTAGCCTCTGAAAGCGATAATATTTTCATTATTGACGACCTCCTTTTAGGTTGACCAGAATTTAGACTAAATTAGCATCCTCGGTCTAAAAAGTCAAAATATTTCTCCGAAAGGCGGGCTAAGGGTAAAATCTTTCCCCTTGGCAAATGGTTCTTCTTCGAAATATCAAAGAGTCGGCTCCCGCTCTGGTATGATCCCCGAGGAATCAGGCAATAAGGGAGCATCCTTAAGCCTTCAGGAGCTATTTTTTTACTTCAAACGAGCAATTCAGAAAAAGGCTCTGAAAAAAGATAGGTTGTTGACCATCACCATTGACCTTCCAGCTCCCTCTGTGAAAGAACATAATCAAATGTGTTTGACCTGATGGCAGGTCGGTGATAAAATAGTTAAAAAGTAAAGGCGATAAGGGAATATGGATAAAGTTGTGGCACATTGGGTCGAACGGGCAGAATATGACTTGGAAACTGCAAAAGCGATGCTGGATACGGCGCGCTACCTGTATGTTGCTTACATGTGTCAACAAGCGGTTGAAAAACTTTTAAAAGCAATAATGGCTCATCAAGGCAAGGAAAATGTGCCGGTACACAATCTGATTCGGCTCTCAGAGCTTGCTGAAATTAGAGACAATTTAAATGCGGAACAATTTAAGTTTTTGGCAGAATTGACACCTTACTGTATTGAGGCTCGCTATGGGAATTATAAGGAAAGTCTCTCAGAAATCATTAATAAGGAAAAGGCGAAAGAAGTCTATCAAAAGACACGGGAGATCTTTAGGTGGCTTTATCAACAAATAAATTAGATGAGATTGTCAAAGGATTTATTAGGAAACTCGCGGATGAAATTCCTGTTGAGGAAGTTATACTTTTTGGTTCGTATGCTCGTGGCAACGCAAAGGAGTATAGCGATATTGATCTTGCAATAATATCTGACTGGTTTCGCGGCAGACCCCACATAGAAAACATGCAGTACCTTTCCCTCCGTGCAGCATCTCATAATAGCTTAATAGAAGCGTTGCCATTTACTGTTGAAGAATACAAAAAGTTGGACAAGAGGACTTTGATAGCACGTATTGTAAAGACCGGCCGCAAATATCAAGTTGATAAGAAGAATCGGCAATAAAGGCGCATGGAATACGCGGTAGGGAGTAAGGAGACGAGAAGTGATAAGTTGGGAAGAAGTGAGTGACGAGTACCGAAGAGAAGAAAATGATGTAAAAAAGATTGTGATGTAAGAATAATCTCAGCAGTGAAATCATTGAAAGGCCGTGGGTAAGAATATTGCCTGCGGCTTTTTTGTGAATCGGCCACGGAATGTCAGGAAAAGGCTCTAAAAAAAATCTCGGACGGAATTTACAGGGTTATCAGTATCTCTTTTCTGACCTCACCACTATTAGCTCATAAGCTTTGAGGACAACGTAATGAACCCGATAATTCACCTCGGAGGAGAACATGCAGTAACCGGTTCCTGCCACCTGTTACAGATAAAAGGTCTGAATGTTATGGTGGACTGCGGGATTGCGCAAGGCAGCGATCCGGTCGTTCCAATGGAACGCTGGCCTGTCACACCGTCAGAATTGGACTACCTTTTTCTCACGCATGCGCACGTGGACCACATAGGGCGCCTACCGGACCTCATTCACAACGGTTTCAAAGGCGAGATCATTACCACCCATCCTACAAAGGCTTTACTGGGGCCAATGCTAAGGGATAGCATGGGATTTTCTTCCATGACAGAACGCGAAATCATGAAACTGGAACAATCCATAGACGATCTATCATGGGGTTTTGAATATGGCCAGAAATTTGACTTGAAAAAGGGTATAAAATTCACACTTGGTCGTGCGGGACACATTCTGGGGTCATGTTTTATCCGCTTTGAAGTGAACAATCCAGAGTGGTCAGTTATATTTTCGGGAGACCTCGGAGGAAAAGACACTCCTATCCTTCCCGATCCCGAGGTCCCCGAACCAGCCGATCTACTGGTTCTTGAATCAACGTATGGCGACAGGCTCCACGAGGATAGAGAACAAAGGGTGCAAAGGCTCGGCAATCTCCTGACACATGCACTGTCAGATGGGGGGAAGGTCTATATCCCTGCGTTTGCATTAGGACGTACGCAAGAATTGATCTATGAAATAGACAGGTTATTTTCGGATCCCCTCTGTCAGAAAACATTCCCGGGTTTGAACCCGGAATCAAGACCCCCTGTATTTGTAGATTCTCCGCTCGGGCTTGAAATCACGAAAATTTATTCCAGCCTTTCCGAGTATTGGGATAATGAGGCACGACAGCTCTATTCTCATGGGGACCATCCTATCAATTTTGACCATCTTTATGCGGTAAAAGACTACAAAGATCACCTGAGACTTCTGGACCTGCCGGGTCCTGCCATAATCATTGCCGGGAGCGGGATGTGTACAGGTGGAAGAATTGTCGATCACCTTACGATAGGACTTGAGAAACAAGCAAATGATATCTTTTTCGTGGGATACCAGGCCGAGGGAAGTCCCGGAAGGGATATCATAAAGTATAGTAAAAGGCGCGGAGGCTATGTTTATCTGGATGGAAAAAGAGTAGCCATAAAGGCAAAGGTTAACACTCTGGCCGGGTACTCTGCCCATGCCGATCAAAAAGGACTGATTGAGTGGGTAGAGTCGATATCCGAAAAACCGCGGAAAATCAAGCTGGTTCACGGCGAACGCGGAGCACGGCAGGCTTTGGCAAAGGCATTGGAGGACAAGGGATACAAATGTAGGCTGGCACATAGCTGACGGCGAGGTAACAGAGGTATAAAATCCTTTCGCTCAACTTGCCTGACGAGCACGAAGTGAATCCCGCTTATAGCGGGATCATAATGTCGCGTTGTGCAAAGCTCTCTATTCGGGTTAGATATGAGGCTGTCCGAGAATTCTGATCCTACTGCAAAAGAGTGAGAAACGGCCCAAATCCCCGCAATTTTTCGTCAAATAGGCCTGCTATTCTCCTCAAATTTGCGAAAATTTTGTCTCGTTCTCACACTGTTTCGTTACGGACATAATTCTCGGACAGCCTCATAGGAAAGACAAAAGCGGAGTAGCAGGTCTCAATACGGTGGAGTATCATATAGGAATGCGCAGGGACATGGTATTGTTGCCGGATTCACTGCGCGCAACAATATAGGCATTATACTCTTGCAAGAATACCACTGAATAGTACAATCCCAATATATTTTTTGCATCCCTTGGAGTCAATCGATCTACAAAATCGCCATTTATCTGGTCTATTTTTATGTAGTCTTTTTCAAAGACTTTTGATCCATCACTAAAAACGTCTATCTGAATAGTCTCTTTCCTAACACCAGTTTGCACTGTCATTTTAGTGCACTCACCAAACATTATGGACTGATACGGATAAAGTAACAGCAAGTCAATACTTCGGGCAAAATCAGAGTATCGCCCGAAAATCAATGGCAAATCTTCTTGCGGCAGCCAATTAATCTTGTATTTTTTATTGGTTAATTTTAATGCAATTTCTTCCAAAAAACTGATCTTGTCTTCTACCATGCGGTTTAAATCTATATCACGGCGCTTAGATTCCGTCAGCTCCATATGGTGTTTTTGCGTGAACAGCCTGAAAACTGATGCAAGCTCATTAAACTTACCAGTTACGGAGTCTAAGCCGGATATCGACGCTTCTACCTTACGTTGCAGTTTTGCGTCAGACAAAAGGTTTTCCATTTGTCGGTAAACCTTTTCAAACCGTAGTGAACTTAAGCCTATCTGTCCTCCAAGCTGAGAAAGAACTGTGTTAACAGCCCCTGAAAAGGTCCAAAGCAGTGTTCCCCAATATGCAAGATGTTGGAACTTCTGCGTACTCTTAAGAAGTAGTTCCCACCGTTTATCAGAATAATCAGTGAGCGCCTTTGTCATACTCTGGGAATGAATTCTTGCGACTTCATATAAAGGCAGGTTGAGAGAGACCTTATCCTGGAACTCTATTCCCAAGTGGCAGCCCCCGTTCATTTTACTCCACCTTACCGTTCCCGCGGACTCAATCTGTCCTCCTGTTCCAGGCGCCTTCAAAAACAGTTTTAACGATGTGTCCTTTGGTAATGAGGTGGCCACCTTGGCAAGAGCTCCGTACGAACTTATATTTTTTATCTCCCCCTTCACGGGTTCTGCCACGTCAGCCTTACAAAAGGTAACCCCCATTGCCAACGGAATTCTATGCTCGCGTCTTTTGTCCGCAAAAGAAGCGGTTTTCATTACTTACCAACCTTCCCCAGGGAAAAATAATCATCTAATTTTGAAACTTACATCACCAGAAGCGCTGCAAATGCAATACCATATTTATGAGTTTGGATAATATTTTGTCACCAATAAAATTTTAGCAAACCAAAATAGTTGCCGATGTAAAAACAAATATAACGTCTTACGAATATGTATATTATGTATATATCATAAGTTAGCACAATAGTTACTCCTCATGCCATGAGATATTCAGGCCAAAAATGTGGACACGAATTACCTTAAGAATTATTTTACTTGAGCAGAACCAGAACGAATTCTCCGGTTTGATATTTGCTAAAAGTGAAATGTAGTATCCACAAAAAGGGATAAGTATTTCACTATAGTGGAAGTATGTTTCACATTATTGATTGTTTTTTCTTGATTTTATTACCCTTATTATGCGATAACAAAATATATTGTAACTACTCAGGTTTGTCAGATTCAGGGGTTCCTTGAACCCCTGAATCTGACAAACCTGAGCATGCTTACCTATGTAAATTGATCAATCGGTTAACTTTACAACTAAACGTGGGTTATAAAAATGGCTGCCAAAACCATACTGATCATAGAGGATGATGAAATCCTCCAGGAAATCCTGGAGGATTTTCTGGAAGAATCGGGATACCGTGTACTGAAAGCAAGCGACGGTCTTGCAGGAATAGAAATGATCGGCAAAGAAGCCTATGATCTGATCATTGTAGATGTCGTTCTGCCTTATGTGAGCGGTATAGGAGTCATCAAAATGGCAAAGTCAAAACGTCCTGATATTCCTATCATCTGTATCACCGGATATGGCTACTCCCCGGAAAAGTTAGCCGAAGAAGAACACGCGGACAAGATATTCCGTAAGCCTTTCGAATTTAAAGACTTATCTGAAGCCATTGCAAGCTTATTAAAATAAAGTAGTTGTTATGACGTCCTTTCCAGAACCGATAATTTTAGGCAACAGCGAGCTGGTTGTAAAAATCAGAGAGTTGGTCAAAAAGCTGGCCGATATTGATCTGAATGTACTCATTTGCGGCGAAAGCGGAGTCGGGAAAGAACTGGTCGCTCGCGCTCTTCATTATTATTCGCAACGACGGAAACACCCCTTTGTCAAGGTAAACTGTGCTGCTTTGCCGGCAGCACTAATAGAAAGTGAACTGTTTGGTTATGAAAAGGGGGCATTCACGGGGGCTGACAGGCAAAAATTAGGCAAGTTTGAGCTTTCCGGTGATGGATCTATCTTTCTTGACGAGATAGCGGAAATGCCATCATCCGTGCAGGCCAAGTTGTTGCAAGTCCTGCAAGATCGAAGATTTCCACGGGTAGGGGGTTATAGAGACGTCGAAATAAAGGCAAGGGTAATTACAGCCACCAATCGTGATCTTCAATCCGATATAATCTCCGGTAGTTTCAGGGAGGATCTATATTATCGCATCAACATTATAAAGATAGTTGTCCCCCCATTACGGGAACATAAACAAGATTTAGAATTGTTGATTAATTATTTCTTACGACAGCAGCAAGAAATATATAAACTCCCCAATACCGAGATCCCGCCTCGTATCATTGACCTCTTTTACCAATACCACTGGCCTGGAAATGTCCGCCAACTCGAAAACCATATAAAGCGCTTATCCGTACTCGGCAATATAGATGAATTCGAAAGAGAATTTTTAGTACAAGTAAATAGACAACAACAAGTAGACAACTCCTCCTCACAACTCGCAACAGAAACTCCTTCTCCAGATAGTGACACGGATGAACTGGACATGAAGAATTTTTCCTCTTTGAAAGAAATCAGGGAGAAAGCCGTCTATAAGATTGAAAAGGAAATAATCAAAAAGGTACTTGATGAAAATAATTGGAATAGAAAAAAAACCGCCAAAATTCTAAAAATCAGTTATAGAACCCTTCTTTATAAAATCAAGGAGATAGACATTAAGCCGAATTGAGTGAAGAGCTTAGAGTAGAAGTTTTTTGCATATAGTATGCAATACAATGCGCCTTTATGTGCAATTCACTTCCTTTTTTAATTCCAAAAATTAAATGGTTTTTTTACTCCATAGACAATTCTTGTACGCCCAACCCCCGTAAATCACTACTCTATCACACAAGTTATTTTCATGGCATAACTCTTGCTGATCGTGTGTTCAAAACATGTTAGGATATGAGGACCATTTCTTATTATCCATGATTGAGACCTTTGAAAAATGCGACATTTTTCCGTCAGGCAAGGAAGGCAAAAATTTTAACCGGAGGAATACGTTGGGTATTTTGAGGATTAAAATTTGAAGCCTGACGCCGCATCACGGAAAAATGGCAGTTTTTCAAAGGTCTCTGATTATCCATAAACAATAACAGTTACTCAGACTTTGCTTCGGAACGAAACGCAATATGGAAAATACTTGTCCGATTCTTATCCATTCCATGGATCACAATTACGGGAACTATATAAGATGCTTGGTAAACCAATTCGGTATTCCGAACACTATGCTGACGGGCCACACCCTGACATGGAAAAAATTCAACGAGATAAATCCTCAGTTAGCCATATTCGCGACCGACTGTGGGGCGTCTTCCGTCCTTATAAAAGCGATAAAAAAAAAGTCTTACCCTCTTATTGTGATTTCGCACGATGACCTCCCAAACATTAGGGAGACTGATAACCTGACCTGCTTAGGGAAGCCGTTCTATCCAGGTATTTTAAAAGAGGCCATCGGTAGACAACTCACCAACAATAGCAACGCGCCATCATCAGACACCCTTAATGAGCCCTTTATCATAGGCAACACCAAAGATATATGTGAGACGAGAAAGGTCATAGCCAGCATCAGCAAGACTGACCTCACCGTTTTAATTCTGGGGGAGACCGGTACGGGAAAAGGAATCGTAGCCTCGGCGATTCAAAACAATTCCGGGAGAAAATCGCAGCCATTTCTACAAGTAAATTGTGCCAATATCCCGTCTTCGCTGCTTGAAAGTGAACTGTTTGGATACAAGAAGGGAGCGTTTACCGGCGCCTGGGAAGATAAACCGGGCAAGTTTAATATAGCCGACTCAGGGACCATATTTTTAGATGAAATCTCTGAAATGTCCTGGTCCATGCAGGCAAAAATCCTTCAGGTACTCCAGGAAGGGGAATTCTCTCAGGTTGGTGGCGTTGAAGATACAAAAGTAAATGTCAGAATAATAGCTGCCACCAATGCGAATCCGATGGAATTGATCAACCGGGGACGGTTACGCGAAGACTTTTATTATAGACTCAACGTTATTAACATAACCCTCCCCCCCTTGAGAGAACGGAAAGAGGATATCAGTCTACTCACAGAGCACTTTATTGAAAAATACTGCCTCCTTTATAATAAAAAATCCGTGCAGTTATCAAAGGGGCTGTTCAATATGGTTATGAGTTATGACTGGCCCGGCAATGTCAGAGAATTAGAGAACGCCATCAAGAGTATTATAGCGCTCGAAAACGAAAATTTTGTCCTCGATGAACTGAAAAAGAAAATGGTTCAGGAGCCCTTCGAGGACAATTTATTATATATGAAGCTGCGTACCTATGACGATATCGGCCGACTCTCCCTAAGAGAGATATCCCATAAGATAGCCAGAAAGGCTGAAGAAAACGCTATACGAGATGCATTGAATGTTTCAGGTGGGAACAAAAAAAAGGCTGCCAATCTCTTAGCGGTCAGCTATAAAAGCATCCTTAATAAGATTAAAGAGTATTCCCTGTGACTCCTGCTCCATTAATTTAGATTATAACGCCGTACAACCAAAAAATGCTGAAGATCTTTCATACATATTTTCCTATACGCAACATTTTCTTTGTCCTGGGAGAAGGAATACTTATTTATCTTTCCTTGGCCATCGCCGTCCTATTGCGACATCATTGGGAGGGACCGAAGTGTGAATGCGTAGATTTTGTCTTGATTAAGATTTTGGCTGTCACGATAGTGTGCCAGATCAGTCTCTATTATCACGAACTTTACGAGATCAAACTTTCCCAAAAAAAGTTAGTTGATCTCAGTGTTCGAATCATTCAGGCGCTTGGCACAGCATTTATCGTGCTTGCCGGCATTTACTATATATATCCACCTCTCATCCTCGGAAAAGGAATATTTATCATTGCTCTTTTCTTGCTGATTCTCTGCATTGTGTCGTGGCGCTTTCTTTATCAGCTCATCCTCAAAAGACACTTCTTTTCCGAGAGCCTCCTTTTGGTTGGCTCTGGGAGTCTGGCCTCTCTTATTAGCGAAGAAATCGCCAGCAATTTTGACTCAGGTTACAAGCTCGCGGGCATTGTTGACAATCCCGGTCATTCCGATCTCGCCAAACAATTGGGCATCAATCGTTATACCGACTATAAACAAATATGTTCCATAGCACAGCAAGAAGGGATTCAAAAAATAGTCGTTGCCCTTGATGAAAGAAGGGGAAACTTTCCGGCAGATATTCTCCTCGACTGCAAAATGAAAGGACTCACTATATTAGACGGGGTAGCCTTCTATGCATCATTAACCGGCAAAATTCTGGCCAATCAAACCAATCCAAGCTGGCTGATCTTCTCAGATGGGTTCCGGCGTTTCAAAGTGACCTTATGGAGCAAGCGTATTATTGATATCATCTTTGCCGTCCTGGGGTTGGTCGTTTCGTTGCCGCTGATGATTCTTATAGCCATTGCTATCAAAACCACCTCACGCGGGCCTATCTTTTTCAAGCAACCGCGCGTAGGACAATGGGAAAAACCGATTACGATTATTAAATTTAGAACCATGCGTGAAGACGCGGAAGCAGCCACCGGGCCGGTCTGGGCTCAAAAAAATGACCAAAGAATAACCAAAGCAGGTAAGGTGCTCCGCACCACGCGCTTGGACGAACTTCCCCAATTCTGGAATATACTCAAAGGGGACATGAGCTTCGTGGGCCCGAGGCCGGAGCGTCCTATCTTTGTCAAACAACTTAAGGCCAAGATCCCCTACTACGCTGAACGACATTCGGTAAAACCGGGCCTCACCGGTTGGGCACAGATCTCATACCCTTATGGAGCGACAGAAAAAGACGCCTTAGAAAAACTGGAATACGATCTTTTTTACATAAAACATTTCTCCATCCTCATGGATCTATTGATCGTCATAAAGACCATCAAGATCGTCATACTGGGGAAAGGGGCAAGGTAAGCCCAATCTCTCATTATCCCCCGTTCCTTACAACGGTAACGCATTGTTTGTTGGAAGCCGGATTGAAATCCAAAGGGGAGAAGTTTGTGATTATTCCAAAAAGGTTTTCACTTAGCCCGGATTATTCAGAAAAAATTTTATGAATAATGCGGGTTAGAAAGGTTACTACACCATGGACCACAAGTCGTTCAAGCAAAGTATAAAAGATCATAAAGCAAAAGTCGGTGTCATTGGTCTCGGTTATGTGGGCCTCCCACTGATCATAGAATTTTGTAACGTAGGTTTTCCTGTATGCGGTTTTGACGTGGATGAAAACAAAACAAGAGCGCTACGCGCCGGTAAAAGCTACATTAAGCACATCACCCCGGAAAGTGTCGCTGCAATGGTGACAAGCGGGCGTTTTGACGCAACCACAAACTTTGCTCGCTTGAAAGAGGTTGATGTAATCATAATCTGTGTTCCTACCCCCCTCACCCGTCACAGAGAGCCGGATATATCGTACATCTGCGATACCGGACAAGAGATCGCCCCGAATCTAAAAAGGGGGTGCCTGGTAATCTTAGAGTCGACTACCTATCCAGGTACCACTAAGGAAAAACTACGTCCTGTTCTGGAACAAAACGGTTTGAAAGCGGGAGACGATTTTTACCTGGCCTACTCCCCTGAACGCGAGGATCCGGGGAACCCGGTCTATTCAACCCGAAAGATTCCAAAAGTGGTTGGTGGGTATGACAAAGCAAGTCTCGATCTGGCGAGTACTCTTTACGGACAGATTGTCGTTGAAACCGTACCGGTCTCATCCACTGAAACCGCGGAGGCCATAAAACTCACGGAAAATATCTTCCGAAGCGTCAACATTGCAATGGTCAATGAACTGAAGATGATTTTCACCAAGATGGGAATCGACGTATGGGAAGTCATTGACGCAGCCAAAACCAAGCCATTCGGTTTTATGCCCTTCTATCCCGGTCCCGGACTCGGAGGCCATTGTATACCCATTGATCCATTTTACCTAACGTGGAAGGCGCACGAACACGAATGCGCCACCCGCTTTATCGAACTTGCCGGCGAGGTCAATACCAGCATGCCCGAGTATGTCATGCACATGTTGATAGAGGGGCTTAACAAGCACAAAAAAAGTATTAACGGATCAAAAATCCTTATTGTGGGACTTGCATATAAAAAAGACGTCGACGATGACCGGGAAAGCCCATCTTACAAGTTGATCAAAATCCTCCGAAAAAAAGGAGCAACGACCGACTATTACGACCCTTTTGTTCCGGTTATCCGTCCCACACGGGAATATCCCGAATTGACCGGAGAAAAATCGATTCAATGGAACTTGAAAACGTTCAGCAAATATGACGCGGTCCTGATCGCCACTGATCATTCCGAGGTTGATTACACAGGACTGGTAAAAGCATCAAAATTGATCATCGATACGCGCAATGCCACAAAGCACGTGAAAACAGGCCGCAACAAAATCATAAAAGCATAGAGAAAGAATATTTCAGCCACAGAATCACACAGAAAAACACAGAAATTTGAAGGATAATCACGAAACCACGAAAGGACGAAAGCACGAAAAGGAAAAGAGAACAGGGGATAGAAGATAGAGGACAGAGCTCAGATGACAGAGGTCAGAGAATAGAAATCAGAAGTTCTTATTTCGTGTCTTCGTACCTTCGTGTTTTCGTGATTATTTTTTTTTGCTCTATAATAAACTTAGCATTAAAGCTCTTATTTCGTGATTTCGTACTTTCGTGATTTCGTGATAAATCTTTTCATTCTATAAGCCATAGTGGAAACACATTGCACACAATGTTGCAAATGATTACACATTATACTGCAACGCGTTACCCTTTTCACCCTCACATGTGAAATAAGGTTCCACGTTCACAAGCCACAATCTATCTTTAATGTGAATTGAGCAGTTGCAAAAGATACATTTTTGTTCATACTTAACGGGAGCAAAGGATTTAAGTATATGAATACGTAGCATATTTTGGAGATTGAGCCCTGAATTTGGCGAAGAAATCGCGCAAAGGATATTTTGTGAGGGCATCAAATTCAACTCTTTTTGCCTTCCCACATATCCGGCATATTCCTTGCTTAAAACACTCCCCAACAGGCGAACGTAACACGTGCCGCCGCATCAGGTGAGCGTTTCATCGCGAGTAAATCCTCGAAGGAAGGTCTCGCCAAATAAGTTCGATGCTTTTGCAAAACGTCTCGTCCGATGAATTCACATACGTCAACAACTCAAGCGCGACTGATATTGGATCTTCTCGTGTAATCCAAGGGGGCGGAGCCTGCCTTTTTACCGATCTGAGAGCTTTGAAAAATGCGACATTTTTTTTGTCAGGCAAGGAAGGCAAGAATTTTAACCGGAGGAATACATTGGGTATTTCGAGGATTAAAAATCGAAGTCTGACGCCGCATCACGAAAAAATGGCAGTTTTTCAAAGGTCTCGATCTTTGATCTCAGGAGGATGCTGGAAATGGAAGCTATCGCTAAAATAAACAACGTAACGTGGTTTAATGGTTATGTCGGCCGCGAGGATCGTGAAGAGCTACACGGCCACAAGGGGGCGGTCGTCTGGTTCACCGGCCTTTCGGCCTCCGGCAAATCAACCATTGCACATCTTGTAGAAAAAGAATTGTATCGTCGGAATTGCTCTACCTATGTGCTCGACGGAGACAACGTCCGGCACGGACTGTGCGCGGATCTGAGCTTCAACCCTGAAGACAGATCAGAGAACATCCGCCGTATCGGCGAGATGACGAAACTCCTTGTGGACGCCGGCCTAATAGTCCTCACCGCATTCATTTCTCCCTATCGGAAGGATCGTCAAAAACTCCAATCCCTCTTTCACGATGGACAGTTTCTGGAAATCTATGTTGACTGCCCGCCGGAGACCTGTTCCAAGCGCGACCAGAAAGGCCTTTATGCCAAAGCCAGGGCCGGAATCATCAAAGAATTTACTGGGGTTTCAGCACCATACGAGCCACCTGAAAACCCCAGTTTGACAATACCCTCTCATCAGCAAGACCCAAAGGAAGCCGCGGCAAGCGTGATACGTTTGATACAGCGGCAGCATATTATTAAGGCTGTCTGAGACCTTTGAAAAATGGCAGTTTTGCAAAGGTCTCGTCTCCTGGGGCCAACAAACTAGTGATTACTTATGATACTATCTGATTTTCTCGTTATTGGCGGTGGAATAATCGGCATCAATGTTGCGTGGGAATTGAAAAATCTATTCCCTGACACAAAAGTCATCCTAATAGAAAAGGAGAAAGACTGCGGCGCGCACGCAAGCACTCGTAATAGCGGCGTCTTGCACGCGGGTTTCTACTATTCACCCGATAGCTTGAAGGCAAAATTCACCCGGATCGGCAACAAGCTGCTTACAGAATACTGCGATGCCAACCGCATCCCGGTTAACAAATGCGGCAAACTGGTTGTGGCCAAGGACCCGGGGGAGCACCATCATCTTGATGAGCTTCTTAAAAGGGGCAAAGCCAATGGTATCGAACTGGAAGATATAACCGAGGAAGAGGCGATCTCCATCGAGCCAAGAGTCAGGACCAGCGGACGTGCAATCTTCTCTCCCACAACATCATCTGTTGATCCTCATAAGGTCATGCAATCTATGGTCCGCGATGCTGTACGCAAGGGTGTTGAAGTGCACCGGGGCGTTTGTTTCATAAAAAAAACAGCGCATGGGGTCCTCACCTCTGCAGGCATGTTTCAGGCAGCATACGTTGTTAACACCTCGGGACTCCACGCCGACAGGGTTGCGAGAGAATTCGGCTTTTCAAAAAACTATAGAATACTTCCGTTTAAGGGGCTCTACTTATATTCAAACGAACCTCTTGGCTCCATAAAAACAAACATCTATCCGGTTCCGGATCTTAGGAATCCCTTTCTTGGTGTTCATTTTACGGTGCCGGTTGATGGCAAGACCAAGATCGGGCCAACGGCCATCCCGGCCCTCTGGCGTGAAAACTATAATGGTCTTGAGGGCTGCAATCTACGGGAATTGCTCGACATCTTTGTTAGGGAAGCATCTCTCTTTGCATCTTCGGATTTTGACTTCATGAAACTGGCCATTGACGAGATAAGAAAATACTCGCGAGCAAGAATGGTATCGCTCGCTTCGTTGTTGGCGCACAATGTTAAAATAGAAAATTACACAACCTGGGGGAAACCTGGGATACGGGCTCAATTGGTTGATATTAAAGCTCGCAAGCTGGAAATGGACTTTGTACTTGAGGGGGACGACAAATCAATTCACATATTAAATGCGGTATCTCCTGGATTCACCTGCTCTATTCCTTTTGCGAAGTATATTTGTAAAGAGATACAATCAAAGGGGGGAAAATGAAAGTAGCGATTCTTGCGGGAGGACATGGCACCAGGCTTGCGGAAGAGACAGTAGTAAAGCCTAAACCTATGGTTGAAATCGGCAGCAAGCCAATTCTTTGGCATATTATGAAAATTTATGCACACTACGGGTTCAAAGATTTTGTAATTGCTTTGGGTTACAAAGGCGAGATAATCAAAAAATACATAATTGATTACTGTGCTCTAAGCAGCGATCTGACTGTGGATTTAAAAAGCGGGGATATAAAATTTCATGAAGGTAATAGCGTGGATTGGCGAGTGCAGTTAATTTATACCGGGTTGCATACTCTTACGGGGGGGCGTATAAAGCGACTCGCCCCCTATATTGGGAATGAGACTTTCATGCTGACTTGGGGAGATGGGGTCTCGGATATTAACATTCCTGATCTTTTGAAGTTCCATCGGTCTCATGGCAAATTGGCTACCCTGACAGCTGTTCGCCCCCCGGCACGTTATGGTCATTTAGAATTTGACGGCGAAAGGGTGATGGAATTCTCGGAAAAACCTCAAACCGGGGAGGGGTGGATCAACGGCGCGTTTTTCGTTCTCGAACCCGAAGTATTTAACTACATTGAGGGGGACGACACACAATGGGAAAAGGAACCGTTGGAAAGGTTGGCAAAGGACGGAGAACTGATGGCCTATCGCCATACCTCTTTCTGGCAGTGCATGGATACATTGCGCGAAAAACATATACTCGAAAACTATTGGCGTTCAGGGAATGCGCCATGGAAAATCTGGAGGTGAACTATGCGTGTTTTGGTTACGGGACATAATGGCTACATCGGGACAGTGCTTTGCCCCATGCTCCTGAAACATGGGCATGAAGTGACAGGGCTGGACACTGATTTATATGAACGGTGTACGTTTACCGGGGCCGTGCCCGATGTTAAAAGCATAAAAAAAGACGTTCGGGATATTCAGGAGCATGATATTAGAGGCCTTGATGCCATTATCCATCTGGCTGGTTTATCCAACGATCCACTGGGTGATTATAGACCCGAGCTTACTCAAGAAATCAATGAAAAGGGGTCCATTCGCCTGGCAAGCATGGCAAAAGAGGCGGGAGTGAAGCGCTTCTTGTTTGCCTCTTCTTGTAGCAATTATGGCGCAGCGGGCGCTGACTTCCTTACAGAGGAGGCGACATTCAACCCGGTGACTCCATACGGCGTCTCGAAAGTTCGTGTAGAGGCGGCGCTATCACGGATGGCTGACGCAAACTTCAGTCCCACCTATCTTCGCGCGTCAACTGCCTACGGCGTGTCGCCGCGTTTACGATTTGACTTGGTAACCAATAATCTCACCGCCTGGGCATTTACCACGGGCCGAGTGTACCTCAAGAGTGATGGCACACCATGGCGCCCAATCGTACACGTAGAGGACATATCGCGGGCGTACATCGCCGCGCTACATGCCCCCCGAGAGATAGTTCACATCGAGGCGTTCAATGTCGGCACTACCACGGAAAACTATCAGATGCGGGAGATCGCGGAAATTGTGCACGAAATCGTTCCGGGATGCAAAATCGACTATGCGGACAATGCCGGCCCTGACAAGCGTTGCTACAGGGTCGACTGCAACAAGATTGCGTATACGTTACATGAATTCAAGCCCCAGTGGACCGCGCGACGCGGAGTAGAGGAATTGTACGAAGAGTATAAGAGGGTTGGGCTAACTCTTGAAGAGTTCGAGGGGCCGAAATACATGAGAATTGCGCACGTCAAGCACCTGATCGCAGAGGGCTTGCTGGATGAAAATTTACGATGGATAGCGCAATAAAACTCTTGTAAAGAAAGGGATGTGAAATGAAAAATACGAATTTTAGCTGCCGTTCTTGTAGACAATCCGATCTCGAAATTTTTTTGGATTTGGGAAAAACTCCCCTTGCGGACCGATTGCTAACAGCGGAACAGCTTAACAAACCTGAACCAAGGTATCCTCTCCAGGTGGCGTTCTGCCCAGATTGCGCTCTTGTACAGATTTTAGAAACGGTCCATCCGGAAGTACTATTTTGCGAGGAATATCCCTATTACTCCTCCTTCTCAAACGCCCTTTTGGAACATTCCAGAGACAACGTTTTGCACCTGATCAAATCACGCAATCTCAACGCAACCAGTCTCGTCGTGGAGTTGGCCAGTAATGACGGTTATCTCCTGAAGAACTATGTTGAAAAGGGAATCCCTTCTCTTGGCATAGATCCGGCGGAAGGTCCGGCGCTGGCCGCGGAAAAGAATGGGGTCCCCACACTAAAAACTTTTTTCACGAAGGAATTGGCCGAACAGTTGCGCGCGGAAGGTCGAACTGCTGATGTTATTCACGCTAACAATGTATTGGCCCATGTAGAAGACACCAACGGCTTTGTAGAAGGTATCAGAATCTTGTTAAAGGACGATGGCATTGCTGTTATAGAGGCGCCTTATCTGAAAGAGTTAATTGATAACTGTGAGTTTGATACGATTTATCACGAGCATCTTTGCTATTTTTCCGTAACGGCTCTGGACAATTTATTCAGAAGGCACTCGTTGTACCTGAATGAAGTAAAACCGCTGTCGATTCATGGCGGCTCGCTTAGGCTGTATGTAAGCCCTAATGAGGCGGTTGGTGAATCTGTTCGTTCACACCTTGCAAATGAAGTTACCCTTGGAATGAACAAGCTCACGTATTATGTAAATTTTGCTAATAAAGTCAATGAACTAAAAACTTCCTTGCTCGGTCTTCTGTACGGACTTAAGGCAGAGGGGAAAAGTATTGCGGCCTATGGCGCCGCGGCCAAGGGAGCCACGTTAATCAATTATGTAGAAATTGGCAAAGAAATCATTGACTTTGTTGTTGACCGAAATACCCACAAACAGGGATTATATATGCCCGGCAAGCACTTGCCAATTTATGGGGCTGAAAAACTTCTTGAAGAGATGCCGGACTATGCCCTGCTGCTGGCCTGGAATTTCGCGGAAGAAATCTTAGAGCAGCAACAGGCTTATCGAAAAATGGGTGGCAATTTTATTATTCCCATTCCGGAACCCAAGGTCGTGTAATTCTGTTCGATCCTTCTGACAGGAATTCCGACAGAGTAATCATTCAAGATAAAAGCCAAGTATTTGTCCTCATCCTTTGTACAGACATGATACTGAGACCTTTGAAAAATGCGACATTTTGATCCCGCTTATAGCGGGATTCACTTCGTGCAAAATTTGAAGCCTGACACCGCATCACGGATAAATAGCGGTTTTGCAAAGCTCAATTGATGATTTAAAAAAAATGAAAAATAAATTACTAAAAGATTCAGACTCGTCTAACGCCACAACTTTAACAGAATGTGTTTGTCCGAGTTGCAATTTAAGAGGGATGTCGGTTTTTTATCAGGTAAACAACTTCCCTGTGCACAGCGTTTTGAACATGCCGACTCGTGCAAAAGCCCTTAATTATCCAACGGGGGATATCTTGTTGGGATTTTGCTGTAATTGCGGATTTATCTCCAATGTTGCTTTCGATGCTGGATTGCTTGAATATTCATCCGATTGTGAAGAATCACAGGGATTTTCGTCGACCTTTAACAAATTTTCGCATAATCTGGCAACTTACTTGATAGAAAAATATGACCTGCATCACAAAGATATTCTCGAAATTGGTTGCGGGAAGGGTGAATTTTTGACCCTGCTCTGTGAACTGGGTCAAAACCGTGGTGTCGGATTTGATCCAGCATATGTGAGGGGGAGGCATACGAGCAAAGCGGCTGATCGAATCACCTTCATACAGGATTTCTATTCAGAAAAATATGCCGGTTATCAAGCGGATTTCATTTGCTGTAAGATGACACTGGAGCATATTCACCGTACGGAACAATTCGTTAGCACGGTGCGGCAGGCCATTGAAGACAGGCTGAACACAATTGTTTTTTTTCAGATTCCGGACGTCACGCGTATTTTGCGTGACTGTGCCTTTGAAGATATTTACTACGAACACTGCTCCTATTTTAGTCCTGGATCCTTAGCAAGACTCTTTCGAAAATGCCGATTTGATGTGATACACCTGGCAACGGAATATGACGATCAATATCTCATCATTGAGGCCAAACCTGCAGATCCGCCATCTCTGCCACCTCTTCCGCGGGAAGACGATATTGAAAAACTCAAGCATTACGTGGAAGGCTTTCAGACCAAATATCAGAGTAAGCTTTTTAGCTGGCAGAAGCGTTTGCAAAAAATCAGCGCAAAGGATCAGCGACTTGTTCTTTGGGGCTCGGGGTCAAAAGCCGTCTCATTTTTGACAACCTTTCAAGTCTACGATGCCATAGAATATGTGGTAGACATCAATCCTTACAGACATGGATCTTACATGGCGGGAACCGGCCAGGAGATTGTTGCTCCAGAATTCTTGCAGGAATACAATCCTGACATGGTTATCATAATGAATCCCATTTACTATGATGAAATTAAACAGGACCTCAACAGGATGGGCCTGAATCCACATCTCTTGACACTATGATCGTCACTTTATAAGAAAAATTTCTATGAATAACAGACAATCCCCCTGTGTATCAGATAGTTGCCCTGTGTGCGACTCGACAGGTATTGATATTTGTGTCGAAATAAGCGATGTGCCTGTCCATTGCAACCGACTGTGGCCGAGTCGCGAGGATGCTTTGCGGGCTCCAAAAGGAGATATTCGACTGGGATTTTGCGTAGCCTGTGGACATGTTTTCAATATCGCATTCAATCCTGATCTCATGAAATATAGTCAGGAATATGAAAATTCCCTGCACTTCTCCCCACGTTTCCAGGAATATGCCGGATCTCTGGCAACAAGATTGATCCAGGATTATGATCTATATAATAAGGATATAATAGAGATCGGTTGTGGCAAGGGTGATTTTTTGATGATGCTCTGCGAGCTTGGACAGAATCGCGGAACTGGCTTTGACCCAAGTTACGTGCGTGGACGAATTCAGAATCCGGCTAAAGACCGCTTTACTATCATCCAGGATTTCTATTCAGAACGTTACGCGAATTATAATTCGGACATCATATGCTGTCGACATGTACTAGAGCACATCCAGTTTCCGCGTGATTTTTTGAACTCTGTACGTCGTTCTATAAGCAGCCGATCCGGCACGGTTGTATACTTCGAAGTTCCCAATGTAATGTTTACCTTGAAACATCTTGGCATTTGGGATCTGATTTATGAGCATTGCGGCTACTTTACTCTCCGTTCGCTTGCGCGTATATTTGATGCCTGCGGATTCCATGTAACAAGACTGAAGGATGGATTCGAAGGACAGTTCCTCTGTATCGACGCTTTGCCCGTAGAAGGTCTAACACATTTGGGAGAGAATAATTGCAACAGTGCTGAAGAAACAGCAGATTATGTCTCGGCATTCGCTGATAGATATAACAGCAAAATAGAAGAGTTGAAGTGTAAGCTGGAAAGGATGCAACATAAGAAGCAACGGGTTGTAATATGGGGAGCGGGATCCAAGGGGGTCACCTTCTTGAATACGCTCAAGCTGCGGGACAAGATCGAATATGTGGTGGATATCAATCCGGCTAAGCATGGAATGCATGTAGCAGGCACCGGCCAGGAAATCGTCCGCCCAGAGTTTCTCCGACAATATCGTCCCGATACAGTTATAGTTATGAACCCAGTCTATCTTAACGAAATCCAAGGAATTATGTCGCGAATGAACTTATCCTCCGATCTCATCTCAGTTTGAACAATTCAAGCTGAGCTTTGCAAAGCTCCCCAAGACATCCTTTTTGTAGGAAATACCATACATATCAGACTAAAAAAATGAGATGCGGCTTAACTATTTATTATTATAATTGCTATTACAGAACAATTTTATCATCTGGTGTCGGGGGAATCCTACAAAAAAAGCCGCCGTACGAAATCTGAAATCTACCAAACCTTTAATATTAATTAGTTACAGGGCCTTCCCAAGTTTGGCACACTTATTGCTGCGGGATTGGATATTAGCTTGACAATTCCAAATCGAGATGTTTTATAGCCTGTATATGGTAATCATTCCAGAGCCGATGGCCGAACGATCTCGTTAAAATTATTTTTTTAGTGTGCCTACTATAAGGGGGAAGTTAGTTATGAAAAACAAGGCTATTTTTATCACAGTTGTATCCATATTATTTACTTTGATTGCGACCAATATTGTGTTGGCCCAATTTGCTGGAGGAGTGCCTAACCCCGGTGATATCTATAAGGAATTTACGTTCAACAACAATAGCAATAACTGGCGCGTAACCGATCCTAATATGGATCTTGTTAAGTTTCCAGAGGGCGCCGCGTTTCTTCCCAATCCCAAACTAAGTTTGTCAATTGATGACTTACAAGGAGCGATTTATGCTGAAGTCGTAATTGATTTTTGGGGAGGACATGAGGGAACCATCGGCAAAAAATTTCGTTTCAATGGTAACAACTGGATTGACGTCCCCGAACTAAATACTCTTGGCCCCTGCCCCTATCCGGGCAATAAATATATGCAACAGGTAAACCACCTCATTGAAATTCCATTAGGTCACTTAAGACAGGGCACAAATATATTTGAAGGAACATCAGGGCCCAATGGCTGGGACTGGGGACAATGGGGGTGGTACGGAGTTGTTTTGCGTGTGTATTATAATTCAAGCAAACCTCATGCTACAGGACAAATAACCTCCCCTTCTCCAAGTTCAACCATTAGTGACAATCCAACAATCACAGCCACCACTTCAGGCAGTGTCAGCAGAGTGGAATTCCTGGCTTGCTATGATGGTTACGACACGGATGGAGATGGGATGTACGCGGATTTCCATAGAAATTATCATAGAGAATCCTGGACAGAGCAGATAAACATTAAGAATCATGTGGGCACGGCAACAAGCGCTCCCTATCAAGTATCGTGGGATACTCGATGGGTTCCTGATCAGGCCGCGGGCCAGGTAAAGCTAATTGCAAGAATCAGAGACAATAACGGTTGTTGGTATGTAACTGATGAAGTAAAAAATTTAACCCTAAAACGGACTGATTTTTCAGTTAAACTCTACAAGCCATTTGGAGTTCCGCAAAAATATTGGGTGCGGGCCGGCCAAATTAAATATAGTAAAGTAAACATTCCGACTTTATCTACCGCTACCGCGGCGGTTATGCATGTGGCAACATGGAACGGAAACGATGGAAGCGATGATTTTTATAATAAGATAAATAGTTGGACCGCGCCAAAATATGGATCAAATCATTTTTATTCATATGATCAAATAACAGTTCCGGTATCGGCGCTAAAAGCAGGCGACAATACGATCACTTTTAGTTCAAGCACTTCACATCATGGAATAGAAATCATGTGGCCGGGGCCCGCTATTTTTGTTCGTTATGGCTCGGCGCCGCCAGTGTCGGGAACAGCTCCGGCAATAACTCAGCAGCCATCAAATACAACAGTTTCGGTTGGTCAAACCGCTACATTCAGTGTCAGCGCAACAGGAACTGCTCCATTAAGTTATCAATGGAGAAAAAATGGAACCAATATTTCCGGGGCGACCGGTGCGTCATATACCACACCGCAGGTAATCTTGTCCGATGATGGTTCCACATTTTCTTGCCGTGTCTCAAACGCCTATGGAGCGGTTACAAGCAACAATGCGACGTTATCCGTGACTTCGTCGGGAACAGCTCCGGCAATAACTCAGCAGCCATCAAGTAAAACAGTTTCGGTTGGCCAAACTGCTACATTCAGTGTCAGCGCAACGGGGACTCCTCCATTAAGCTATCAATGGAGAAAAAATGGAACTAATATTTCCGGGGCGACTGGTTCGTCATACACCACACCGCCCGTAGGCTTATCCGATGATGGTTCCACATTTTATTGCCGTGTTTCAAACTTATATGGAGCGGTTACAAGCAATGTTGCAACCTTGACTGTTACCTCGTCCACACCTCCGCCGCCTGCCACGGACACTATAGTTAATCCCGGCTTTGAGGACGGTACTAATTGCTGGAAGTTCTTTACAAGTGGGAGTGGTGACTTTGCAGTATCCGGTCCAGGTTATGAAAGTTCCAATGCGGCTTGTGTTACAACTGATACAGGGGGGACAAATATTCAGCTTTACCAATGTGATCTGTCCCTGGAACCAGACACCGACTATCAACTAACCTTTGCCGCTTACTCGAATACCGGTCATGACTGCATGGTTTCAATGCTTAAACATGCCGCGCCATATACAAACTATGGGTTGGCCTATCACAACGTTAATCTTACAACGGGCTGGAATACCTATACTATAAATTTTACAACATCAAGTTTTGATAGCCCTGTTAATGATGCTCGATTGATGTTCTGGTTCGCCGATACCGCAACC
>JBDRFJ010000170.1:0-6484 GCA_043818915.1 Pseudomonadota bacterium
CACGACCTCACCGTAGTTTCCAGGGGGTAATTCGTTAAAGGCAACGGTATGGGCGGTTTCGGTGGGCTCGGGCACCGGTATGCTTCCGGAAAAGGTTATGTAGATGTTCATCGGACTCGCAAAGTAGTATATGTCCGGCTCACCGTTGCCGGTGGTATCGAGCTGGATGCGCAGTTCGTCACTGTCTGTAATCTCGGCAGGAGTATGCAGGGTCCCGTTGAGGCAGAAGTAGTCCGTGGCATTCCAGAAGCGGAGATTATGGGGTTCGCAGAGGTCCTTGGCTTGTGCCACAACCGCGCCTTTTTCCAAGCCTAATTTGCCTTGATATACCACCATGAGTGAGATATCTACTGCATTGGTGGGCATAGGATTACTGAAGGTGAAGGTGAATTCTTGCGCAGGAGCAGAGCTGATGGCTCCGACCTGGATTGGTTGTGATACGGAATATGCATAGTTATCCGGATCATTATAATCGACATAATCCGTATCAAGCGGAGGAGTAGCTACAGGATCAAAGTCAGGGTTCAGAGGGAGACGGTACTTCATCACGGCAGTCAGCTCGCCTGAACCCATCTCTTCATCAGGCGTTGTGTTCTTGAGTTTGAGTTTTATCTCATTAAATTGTTTGGTCGCAGGGTCTGCAATCCCGTAGAGGTATCTGTCCGGATGGGTGATATCCAATCTTCCTCGGAAGAAGTAGTCGAGCAGGGCCGCTGAATAACCGATGGCTTGGGGAAGGAGCTTTTTGGCATAATCATCGCAGCATTTATCATCTATAATAAAAGTCCTATGAAAGACTTTAAACCAAGTCAACCAGGGTATTGTCAGCCATGACGGCCGGGTATAATAACCGGGCTTTACAAAGTGATCAAGACTCTCCCCATCCCCTGTTTTTTTTATCCAATAAGACATATCAGGTACATTAGAAAATGGGATAAATACGGTTTCAGGGAGAAGCTCTTTATCTATATATTCTTGCACATTAGTGCTCGATTTTCTGGGATAAGGCTGATAGTGTTCATCATTTGAGGAATCAGAATCAACGAGAAAATCCTCAGCAAATACTGTGTTCTTGCTGGCAAAATTAATATTGGTATACTCGGACAGGCCAATTATTTGAGCATCTAATGAGATCCCAGGGTTTTGACCATCATAGTTGTCCGCATCCCAAAACTTGGTAAGCGTGGGTGCGGTTAGGTTTCCTCCGGAACTACTCATGATCAACTCGGGGTGTCTTTCAACATAATACTCAAATCTCTCAACAACCCATTTCTTTGGTTCAAAGAGAGTTTCCGGTGTTATACCAGCCCAGTCCAGGTGAGATTTAAAATCATTCCTTACGTGGGCTGGAACAGCCATATCTTGAAGAAGATGAGCCACTTGGCCCAGGGACTGAAGGCTTTTGGCAAAATAGTTTGCTAATTCAACGCTGGTCCTGGCAACCACATTGCCCTGAAGATCTTTTCCGGTAAGGTAAGTGTAATAGTGTTCTCTGGCATGGTCCCAATCCCATTGGTTATCTGTTTCCGGCTTGGCGCCATCGGGTGCCGGCTCCGTGTATCCTGTGGCCCAGCAAACAGCGGATTTTTCTTCGGAATAATCACCACTTGAGCACCACAAGTCAATGTACCACGGTTGATCGCTCATGTAAGATTCTGTCCAGGGCTTTAGAGGATTGTGAAAGTGATTGGAGGCACGGCAATCGGGTACGTCCTCAAGTTTGGAACCTTCCATTAACCAGTCTCTTATTTTCAAACCATTAATGAACGTCTCCGTTCCATTCGACAAATTGAGGGTGCCTACTATGTGTTGGTTCATACCCGAGTTATCGATAGCCTTACCCGTCAGCTTCGGATGGGTAATTTCATTGTCAAAAGCTGAAGCATTCCCGGAAATCAAAAAAGCAGTAATTATGGGCAAGAGCCACAACTTTCTCATTTCAGTCCCCCTGCTCCTTTCTCCTCTTTTTTATAAAGTCACGCTCTATCTCCCTTTCTGATTTGATAGCATCATCAAATAAGCCCCTACTACCAATCGACCAAGTTGTTGTGAAATTGGCGTGGTCCTCCTTTGAATAGTCCCCTTTAAAGGGTTCCAGTTTAATCACCATGCCATCTTTCAGACTAAAACCTTTTCTTTCCTCATAGGTTGGGAAAATTTTTTTACTACTCCAGCAAACATATCCCTTCTTGTAAATGGCCATCCGGTAACGTTTAAATAGTGTTGAATACTTGGGTACTTTGAAAAGACCTTCAGTGTCTGTGAGGTATTCGGCTGTTTCGACTTCGACGCTGCTTGCGGCTAGTCCGGGCGGGCCTGAACCCGATTTCCCCCAGTAAATATATACCGCTGCCCCCTCAATGGGCTTCCCGGTATCCGCGGCCACAACCTGCCCCCCAATGATGCTTTTTCCGCAGGCCAGCGTTGGCATAGCCAAAAATAAGATGATACATACTAGTGAATGAACCGCTATCTTTACACGCATGCTTTTCCCCTCCAGTTGTTTTGTTGGCATCAGTAGCTTTCTATTTTCCACAGTCCATCAGCACCTTTGATGAAATAGATGTAGTATGCGATATGATAAATTTGACCTTGTGCTTCCTCTTCTCTTTTTATTCGATATTTGGCAATCCTATCTTCCAAATATATAAAGTCTATCTCACGCATTGCTGAAGCAATATCCGCAATCCTATCTTGCAATAGGCTGAATATCTCGCGGTAAGTTTCTTTGGAGCCTTCATGAAAATACTCCAACGCCCCCTCAATATCCCCATCCATCAACGCCTGCTTCATCCCATTCCATTTGCTCTTCAGTAGGGCATCTATCGTGTTTCGGTCATAGACAACAATGGCGGTGCTTCCAGTGTAGCTATTCCCCAGTTCATCAGTCAGGGTAATGGTGGGATAGTAGACCCCTGGCGTCTCGTATGTATGGGTAAAGGTCGTTGACGTTGGATTGAGATCGATGACACCGTCTCCCTCAAAATCCATCTCCGCCTGAACGATCATATTATCAATATTAGTATAACTGTAGTCCACTGTGAAGGTTATTTCTAGGGGCGGCACCCCGCTTTGGATATTCGAGGCAAGGCGCAGATCTTCTATGAGTTCATCGGCATAGACGGTTATGGGGTATGCATCCGTGTTGCCGTTTGAGTCGGTGGTGGTTGCGGTAATGGTGTTTTCTCCTTGCTGAAGGGGTACTGCGTTTGCAATGAATCTCCCGTCATCAAGCGGTATTGCTACCGTATCATTGACCATTATTACAACTCCTTCAGTTCCTGCCTCATAGGTCCCTTGCACCATGACCTCAGGGCGGTTGATCGTTGCACCATCCTGAGGACTGGTGATGGCAATATGCACCGCTTTTGTGCAGGTAACCGTGATACTCGTTGTGCTGGTATTCTCCTTTTGATCCCTGGCGGTAGCCGTTATAGTATTGAGCCCTGGCATGAGATAGATGTTTTCTGCGGTAAAGGTGTTGTTTGCAACCACAGAGCCAGACACGGTCACAACCTAAGTATTGAATATTCGATTCTATTTTATTGGTGATATATTTTGCTACAGAGCGTTTGTTCACAAATTGTTGGACAGTCATGTCAGCACCATCAACATATTTTGACAAAAGTTCATACAAGTTAACATTCAAGAAAACAAATTTACTTTACCGACCTTTTCACCTTTAATGGGGCTGAATGCGGGCTTATGAAATATTGACATTCGTGCACTTCCCCAAATGTGATGGAGTAAAACAGTTGGTTAAGGACCGCGGGTGAAGGAAGGTTGTCCAACTGTCAAGGATGTTCAGGAATTACCCCTGAATTTGCATCCAGCCTCAAGATCTTGTGGGCCTTTTACACTTGACACCCGAGATCCTTTCTCCTAAATTCCAATTAATCAAAAAGGGTGTCTTAGCAAATGAAAACCAATCATAGAATAATCATTGGAGATTCCAGACACATGACGGAAGTCCCCGGTGAATCTGTCCATTTGGTCATTACTTCCCCGCCATACTGGCAACTTAAGGATTACGGAAACGGGAAACAAATAGGGTTTGATGATAGCTATGAAGATTATATTAACAACCTCAACATAGTCTGGAAAGAGTGTCATAGAATTCTACACAAGGGCTGTCGTTTATGTGTAAATATTGGCGACCAGTTCGCTCGCTCTGTGTATTACGGAAGATACAAAGTCATTCCAATAAGAACAGAGATAATAAGATTTTGTGAGAGCATTGGATTTGATTATATGGGAGCGATTATCTGGCAAAAAGTCACAACCTGTAATACTACAGGCGGCGCGACAATAATGGGGTCATTTCCTTATCCCCGAAATGGTATTCTCAAAATTGACTATGAATTCATCCTGATTTTCAGAAAACACGACACCTCTCCCAAGGTCAGTAGAGAAATTAAAGAACAATCGAAATTAACAAAAGAAGAATGGAATGAGTTTTTCTCTGGCCATTGGAATTTTCCAGGGGAAAAACAGGATAAACATTTAGCAATGTTTCCGGAAGAGTTGCCGAGACGTCTCATTAAGATGTTCAGTTTTGTAGGTGATACGGTTCTTGATCCATTTCTTGGTAGTGGTACAACCTCCTTGGCCGCTAAAAAACTTGGAAGAAACTCTATAGGCTACGAAATAAATCCTGATTTTTTGCCAGTCATAAAGGAAAAGCTGAGAATTGACCAGCTAACAATGTTCGAAGAATTTGATTTTGGAACTATCACGCAAAAGGGCGGAAGCATAGATTTCAAAGAAGTTATTAATGAATTACCTTATGTCTTTAAAGATCCTGTTAAATTTGACAAAAAAGTCGATCCCAAAAAGATAAGATTTGGTTCTAAGATAGACAATCATCGTGATTACAAGAGAGAAAAGTACTATACCGTGAGACAAGTACTTTCTGCTGAACGGCTCGTTCTCAACAACGGGCTAAAGGTCAGGCTGTTGGGAATAAGTGAGAGGGTGGAAACGAGCAACCAGGCGATCCAGTTTTTGAGGGAAAAATCTCGGGGGCAAAAGGTTTTCATGAAGTTTGATGCCACAAAGTATGATGACGAAAAAAATTTGTTTTGTTATTTATACCTGCAAAACAAAACTTTTTTGAATGCCCATCTAATTAAAAAGGGGTTGGCAGATGTTGATACGTCACTTGATTATAAATTTAAGAAGAAATTTTTGGCTGAGAGAAGGACAACCTGATGGAAAAGGAATGGATCGCCGGGAAAGAAGGTAGTAATCTTAAGTTCCAAAGGGAAACTCTATTGAATTACGGTATGAACCGATGGGGATTGAATAAAGCGCACAGCGTAGGTCCAACCTCTGAATTGATCAGGCACTGCTCTCCAAGCTCATTTGAGGAATGGGAAACCTTTTACTTTAATAATGCGAAACAGAAGAAAAAAGATGGGACCAGAATCACAAGGGAATATATCACCGACTTAGGGAGAAAGCTATACATAAAACTATCTGAGGTGGTTCAAAATGAATTGGAATCCATACAGGAAGAAGAGTGTATTGACTACGCGTATAATCTTGTTCTGAACAGGACCTATGAAGGCTATAGATCGGAAGTTGATACGATATATGGACAATTACAGAATATCTTGGGAGTCAAAATTCATCCTGCGCCTGATAAGTGGGATAGGACCTATAATGTAGATTTTTACATCCAGGTGGGCGACAAGTATATAGGACTGCAGATAAAGCCGATATCTTCAGGTCTGGCCTTGAACCAGTATCAATGGGACAAAATGCATGAAGTCAATCATAAAGCCTTTCAAACCAAATTTGGAGGCCAGGTTTTTTTCGTATTTTCTATTAAGTCTGGAAAAAAGAAAAAAATATACAACACCGAGGTAATCACCGAAATTGAAAGCGAAATTAAGAAATTAACTAATTAACATTTTTTATTGTCCGACTGCAGCCGCTCCCCTCGGGCCAACAGGAACATGGCTCCTGATCTTTACGCCAAAGTCGTTTGGTCCTTCTTCCAGTACGATCCCCCCTTTTTGAATCTCTACGATTGTGGCTTCTTCCTGTCCCATGATGTCTCCTGTGGTCAAGGTGGCAGTATCTCCGTCAGGAGACTCAATGAGCACAGTCTGGGTCTCTTTGTTTACCTCTATTATTTTTAATTTGCCGGCTGGATATTCGGTAAACACGCTATCTCCTGCCCATAATAGAGTAGTGACGAGGATTAGAACAGCGAGGCTGACTCCGGCAATCATTTTTTTACATATGTTTGCGGCAATGATCATTGTGTTTTCTCCTGTCGGTTTATAAGGGGGGGTGTGCCTGTGCATCCGGTGCATCAGGCCAATCAGACTCCACGCACTTCACTTCATGGGGATGCGTGAAATGAAAGTAGGTGCCATGTTGTATCGGTATCCCTCTGAATGTTGTCGACACCAAACGATACCAGCACGGCTGATAAGTTAAAAATTCGTTCCCCATAACATCGGTCTTGTGTTCT
>JBDRFJ010000171.1:0-4063 GCA_043818915.1 Pseudomonadota bacterium
TCCTGCGACAGTTCATTTTGTCCCGGCGGCTTCTGGTATGCCATACTGACGCCCGGGCAGCAATATTTACCCCCGTCTCCATAGATCCGATCTTCTTCCTCAATCACATCACCAAGATTGATACCAATGCGGAACTCCATACGGCGGTCTTCAGGGGTGTCGGTGTTGCTCTTCTTGATCTCATCTTGAACCTTTATGGCACCATTTACCGCATCCACCACGCTGGCAAATTCGGCTAAGATATTGTCGCCTGTGGAATCTACAACTCGACCATTATGCTGTTGGACAATTTCGGTGATCAAGACACGGCGGGCAGCTATATCACGGACAGTGGCCTCTTCACTGTCGCGCATCAGACGGCTGTATCCGATGACATCAGCGCTAAGGATGGCTGTGAGCTTGCGTTTAAAACCCTTCTCTGCCATATTGGCACCCCCATTTTTAAAGGTTTCAAACAGAGGAGCTCAAGATGTGGAATATTCAAAGGGACTCAGAAATCAAATGAGAAATCGTATTCGATTCTAAAAATGGAAAACCGCTTCAGGCCAAATGGAATAGAACAATCAGGACTATTGAAGGTGTCTTTATACCCATTTCGTCTGGTTTAGTCAATCATAACAAATGTTCACCCCCAGAAAAACATTTATGGCAACCATAACTTATGGAATTTTAAGACAGTTTACGCCTTTCCACTAATTTTTTTCTCGTGACTACACGCACCTCTCGATGCGGGAGAACTATAGGCATCCTGATATCTAAGGCTTTCAATAATTGTCTTGATTTTTCACGTGGCCTGGGAATTTTTAGACACGAGTCCTGATCTTTGACTTTCATCTCCATCGAACAAAGTGTCGACAACTGATTCAGGCCTTCTTCAACCTTCAAATCAAATTCCTGCCAGGCACCACGCAATATTCGTACAATCATGTAGGCAAGCATCACCACGAGGACGTGGCCCCGAGTGCTCTTTTCAGTTTGTACGTATACCGGCCTAACTTCCAAAAAGTCAGTTTTGAATGTGCGGAATGCCCTTTCAACCTCTGTGAGATCCTTATACCGATCATGGATGATTTGTTTATCCGCTACGTCCTTCGGAAGATCTGTCTTAATGACATAGCAACCATCAAGACGTGATACTTCTTCCAATGCCTCATTGTCTACCTCTAATTCCAGAGTTCGTTCTCGAGTTCTGACACTCAGCCATTTATAAATCTTAAGTTGAACAATTTTTTTGTTAACATCCTTTATTGCCGTTTCTACCTTGGCCCTTTTGTGCTCATGGAGATATGTATTTTTCTTCTTAAGAAGCTTTTCAACGCTCTTGCGCTTAGACATTCGTGAATTATTGATTTCCTCAACCCGAACAGGATTGCGCCTCAGGATGTAGCGTATATCATTATCTTCTACTTCAAAGACATCTTCATCAAACAATCCTATCTGGATAACCCCTTGATCTATAAGGGAGTTGATTTGTGGTTTGGTTATGGCTGTAATATAAACGCCGTTCTGACAGACCAGGAGGTCGAATGGGTCGACACCACTTTGAATAATGACGGCAGAATAACAGCTTTTGAAGAAAAAAAAGAATATATTCTGAACAAGCTTTCAAAAGATAGAGAAAGAAGCGTCGAGGAGGTCGTTGGTTCTCGACAGGTTCTGACAACAATCTACATGCAAGCCAAAGAGCTTTTCCCCTGTCGGAAACGATTATCAGGGGGTTGCATCATGATCTGCTCCGATATTACCCTGAAGCGGTAGATCATGCAGGAGGGTACAAAAAGGCCCCAGACAATGTTGTTTATCATAATCATGAGACGGGGGAAAAGTGAGTAGTATTAGATCCGGCTCCACCTGGTATTATTACAGAAACTGCCATGTCTGAATTGGTGAGGTGGTATAACAACAACATCCATGAACACCTCTGGCCTCTACTCGGGGCCACGGAGTTTGTTTTCCGATTCTTGGCTATCCACCCTTTTAAGGACGGGAATGGAAGGCTTGGGCGAGCCCTTTTTATTTTATCCATACTGCATTCAGAGGACCGGTATCTGTCAGGTATCGCTCCTTATCTGGCCATAGACCGCCATATAGAACGGAACAGCTCTCTCTATTATACGGTTCTCCATCAATGTTCTGGTGGCAAATTTGACGCTTATCCCGGAAACTACAAGTTCGAGCCGTTGGCTTGGTTTTTCATAAAGATCTTTGAGTCATCCGTAGCTGATATAGCCTTTTACAGAGAACGTTACGAGGCCTTGCAAACGCTTTCGACATCCGCATTTGCAGTCCTAGATTGTTTTAAATCCCAACTGGAGAAACGACTGAAAGTGGCCGATATTGTTAAAGAGAGTGGGCTTCCCCGTCGCACCGTTCAATACGCATTAAAGACATTGACCGGTCAAAAATTTTTACAACTGCTTGGAAGGGGAGCCGCAAGTCGATATCATCTGGTGTTTTAATTCAAAGCTTGATTATTTATTAATCTTGATATCATGAATGAGTTGTCACATTAACTGCCATGGCCCGACAATGGCGAATCGAATATGAAGGGGCATTATATCATGTTTATCTTACCATCATTGTCGAGCAGAAGCCTTTGGCGAAGGCGAATAAAACCTTGACTTTCTGGTCTGGTCTGGTCAGACTATATTTACGGGGGTGATTAGAATGCACTTAACCAATATTTCCAAAGCCAAGGCTCAATTGTCTGCCCTAATTGAAAAAGTCATGGCCGGCCAGGAAGTTATCATCCGTAAAGCAGGGAAACCGGTTGCAAAACTTGTGCGATATGAACGAAGTACGGAACCGCGCAAGCCTGGGGCATTACGGGGGAAAATACAAATATCAGAAGATTTTGACGAGTTACCGGAAGATATTGCAAAAGCCTTCGGCATGATGGAGTAATGAACCTGCTTCTTGATACTCACGTACTCTTGTGGTGGCTTGATGACAATCCGACACTGTCCGGGGGAGCGAGGAGGTGATTGCAGAGGGCACCAATCTTGTGTTTGTCAGTGCTACGGTTATTTGGGAAATCCGCATTAAGCAGTCTCTCGGCAAACTGAAAGTTCCTAAAGATTTCAAAAATATTTTAGATCAACAACCTTTTGAGATGCTTGCAATTACTGCTGAACACGCCCACGAGGTGGGCAACCTTCCATCCTACCACCGAGACCCCTTCGATAGAATGCTTATTGCCCAAGCAAAGGTGGAAGAATTAACCGTTGTGACTCGGGATATCCATTTTAAAAAATATAAAATCCCCATCCTCCAGGCATGATGTAAAGAGGGACGCTCTTCACATTTTAACTTAAAAAGTGGTGGGTAATGAGGACGTCCATAAGTAAAAAAACAGCTCTTTAATTGTTTACATTGTGATGGACATAAAAGAACTTCAAGACAAAATTGATGGTCTCGTAAAAAGTCGTCACTCCGGTGAAAACCGGAGTCCGTGAGTTTTGTAACTCCTTACATTTTTTTAGAATCCATGATGGGCCAAGCCCGCTCCGCGATCAAAGAACAAACACTTTCCGCCCTGAAGGAGGACTGGCTTTCCAACAAGTCCCAACATTAGCGTAGATAGGTCGTCTTTTCCTTCACATCCTTTCTGGGTACCTGGAGAGGTTCACCGCCTGCCTTGCCTAGACATACAAGCCCAATAGGTGTCTTCTCTTCATCGACCCCGAGTATCTCCCTCATGTTCTTCTTATCAAACAGGGTAAACCACAGGGTGGCAAGGCCGAGGGAAAACGAAGCAAGGTGCATATTCTGGATGGCCGCAGCACAGGCATGCTGATAGGCCACCCCGCCCTCTTCCACGAACATATCCAGGCCTGTCTTCTTCGGATCTCCTATTACAGCGATTATCACGGGAGCGGATTGCAAAAAGTCCACACTGTATTTGCCAAGCCACTTCCAGCCACTTTTTTCCAGCGCCCATTTTCTGCACCTCTCGGCCTCGGTAAAGATCCTTTCCTTCACCTCCTTGCTGGTAACGACGATAAATTCCCAGGGCTGCATATTTAAGGGCGAAGGCGCCCAAATAGCAGCCTCCAGGACCTTC
>JBDRFJ010000172.1:0-11018 GCA_043818915.1 Pseudomonadota bacterium
GCAAATATGCAAGCCTTTGTGGACGCAAAGCTGAAAGTCGCTCAGATACCGATACCGGTGGCGGTCCCAACGCCTTCTGCTCCAGAGAAGACCTAGTCAGGTGAAAATAATTAAGACAAGCTGTCGTTTTCACTTAGAGAGTTACAGAGGATAACGACAGCAGCCCGATCGGAAGACCCTATTGCCTTAGTGCTTCGATTCGCAAATACGGTGACGTATTTTTCTATAGTAAGATCAGGATAAATGCTCACTCGACACGACTGAGCTCGTCGAAGGGAGCGGTGTGTCCGTATTCGGGAAAAAGGCACGGAATCGGTTGACCTTTAGTCTGCTTTGCTCAATTCGCCGGCGCTGAGCCAACGGGTTTTCCTGGAATAATACAAATTAACTGATCGAGAAATGATTATGAGTGACAAGCTGACAGAAAAGAACCTGCGGTCCTTTTTTAAATCAGAAATCGAAGCGGCTTCAGAACAGCGCATGGCCGATTGTTATCAATGCGGTAAATGTTCGGCCGGATGTCCCATGGTTGACTATATGGATTTGATGCCGAATGCGGTGATGAGAAATGTGCAACTGGGCCTGCGGGAAAGAGTGCTTAGCTGTCAAACAATCTGGCTGTGCGCTTCATGTGAGACCTGCACGACTCGTTGTCCCAAGGAGGTCGATATCGCCAGGATCATGGATACCTTGCGAGAAGTCTCTATGCAGTCGGGTCTGGCAAACCCAAAAATGAAAGATATTACATGTTTCCATGACTTATTTCTACGTTCCGTCCGAAAAAACGGTCGGTTGGATGAGGCCCGTATCGTTATGAACTTTAAAATCTTTCGTCCCAGGCATCTTTTTGAGGACATGGTAACCGGGCTTCAAATGGTGGCCAAAGGTAAATTGCCGTTTCTACCGCACAAAATAAAAAAGCGATCGGAAATAGAACGGATATTTAAAAATTGTCGCGATGAATAACAATGATACGAATAGGATATTATCCCGGCTGTTCTCTTTCGGGAACCGCCATTGAATACAATAAGTCCCTTAGGGGGATCGCACCCCTTTTGGGGGTTGATCTAGTGGAAGTGCCGGACTGGAATTGTTGTGGAGCCTCTTCCGCCCATGCCCTTAACCGAAAACTGTCCTTGGCGTTGCCGGCACGAGTGTTGGCCATTGCGGAACGCGAAGGGCTGGATAGAATTCTAGTGCCGTGTGCGGCGTGTTACAACAGGATGATCACAGCCCAGGTTGAAGCAGCAGAAAATGAAAACTTAAAACAGGAAATAAGCACCCTAATTGAGATGCCGTTTTCGGCTGAAGCAAAACCGGTCAGTATCCTCGAATTCCTTTCTGAAATGGGTTCCGAGAAAATAAAGTCGCTGGTTAAAAAGCCATTGGAAGAGATGAAAGTGGCTTGCTATTATGGCTGTTTGCTGTTACGCCCGCCAAAAATTATAAAATTTGACGATTGTGAAGCCCCGCGAGCCATGGACAATGTGGTAGAAGCGATCGGTGCCAAATCAGTAGAATGGGCATTTAAAATAGAATGTTGTGGAGGAGGGTTTTCACTCAGTAATAAAGAGGTTGTCCTAAACCTTACTGAAAAAATATTGCGAAATGCCAAATTGGAAGGGGCGGATGTTATAACGGTCGGTTGCCCTTTGTGTCATGCCAATCTGGACTTTCGACAGGTCGATATTTTGAAAAGGTCTAATAACGATATCAAGATTCCTGTCCTTTATATCACCGAGTTACTTGGAATTGCGCTGGGGTTAGCGCCAAAAGAAGTTGGCCTGACAGATCATTTTATTGATACGTCATCAATTGCCGTTTAGGTGTTATATTTCAATCTAAATATCCGAGGTGTTAGTTATGGCAAAAATTGGCGTTTTTGTATGCCATTGCGGTGAGAATATCGCCCGTGTTGTAGATGTGGATGAAGTGGTGGATGAAGCGGCCGGGTTTAATGGCGTTGTTTTTTCAACAGACTACAAATATGTGTGTTCTGACCCCGGTCAAGACCTGATTAAAGAAACAATTAAAGAACATGATCTTTCTGGTGTGGTAGTGGCAGCTTGCTCACCCCGAATGCATGAACCCACTTTCCGCAAAACCTGTTCTATGGCCGGGCTTAATCCCTATCTTTGCGAAATGGCCAATATCCGCGAGCACTGTTCCTGGGTCCATACGGACGAAGCGGAAGCAACGCGAAAAGCCATAGATTCGGTAAGGATTATGACTGAAAAAGTCAAACATAACACCGAATTGAAACCGATCCTGGTCCCGGTGACAAAACGCGCTTTGGTGATTGGCGGCGGGATTGCAGGTATCCAGGCGGCACTGGATATTGCCAACTGCGGACATGAAGTTATCCTGGTGGAGAAAACGCCTTCTATTGGCGGACATATGGCGCAACTTTCAGAGACGTTCCCCACGCTTGATTGCTCCCAGTGCATTTTGACCCCGCGGATGGTCGAAGTATCCCAGCACCCGAAAATCAAACTGTATGTTTATGCTGAAGTAGCTGAAGTAGCTGGTTATATCGGTAATTTTAATGTCAAAGTCCTGCAGCACGCCAAATCCGTAATCGATGATATCTGTACAGGCTGCGGCGACTGTTTCGAGGTTTGTGAGCCTCGAAGTTTTCCAAGCGAATTTGATTTGGGACTTAGTAAACGAATAGCAATCTACACACCCTTTCCCCAGGCCGTTCCCAATAAACCGGTACTTGACCGGAAGACATGTAAAATGTATCGGATGGCAGCAGAAGAAGGTAGAAAGATAAAAAAATCCGACTGCGGCGATTGTTATGAGGAATGCCCCACTAAGCCCAAGGCCATCGATTTCAACCAGAAAGATGAATACATCGACGCAGAGGTAGGTGCTATTGTCGTAGCGACCGGTTTTGAGGTCATGGAAACCAGTGAAATAGCCGAGTACGGTTACGGGAAATACAAAGACGTCATTACCGGACTCCAGTTTGAACGCTTAGCAAGTGCCAGTGGGCCCACAGCAGGAGAAATCAAACGTCCCTCAGACGGAAAGATACCTGAAAATATTGTTTTTATTCAATGCGTTGGTTCCCGCGACCCGGCCAAAGGAATTAGTTACTGTTCCAAAATCTGCTGTATGTACACGGCTAAGCATACAATGCTTTATAAACATAAGGTGCATGACGGTCAGGCTTATGTATTTTATATGGATATCAGAGCCGGCGGTAAAAACTACGAGGAATTCACCCGTCGTGCCATTGAAGAAGAAGGGGCGATCTATCTGCGAGGTAGAGTCTCCAGAATTTATCAGGAGAACGATGTTCTAATAGTAAAAGGATTCGATACCTTATCCGGCACTCCGGTGGAGATCGCTGCTGATATGGTAGTATTGGCAACTGCCATCAAGGCCCAGCCCAAAATTAATGAGCTGGCCCAGAAACTTGGCATTTCTTTTGATAGCTACAACTTCCTGAGTGAAGCCCATCCCAAACTGCGACCGGTTGAGACCACCTCGGCCGGCGTGTACCTGGCAGGTGCCTGTCAGGCCCCCAAAGATATTCCGGATGCCGTTTCTCAAGCCAGTGGAGCGGCCGCCAAAGTCGCAGGTCTTTTTTCAAAAGATCTCTATGAACGGGAACCGGTAGTGGCTTGCGTTGATGAAAACACCTGCGTTGGCTGCTTTTTCTGCTTAAATGCCTGCCCTTATGGAGCTATTGAAAGGAGAGACATCAAAGACAAAGACGGCAACCTGATTAAAACGGTGGCTTATGCGAATGAGGCGGTCTGCCAGGGTTGTGGTGTTTGTGTTTCTGTCTGTAGATCCAATACTGTAGATCTGGCAGGTTTTAGCGATGAGCAGATGCTTGCTTCTATAGCAGCGATCTGGGAACAGGAAGAAAAAGGAGCAGCTTAAGAAACTTTTTTAAGGCTCTTTTGGTAAAGAGGATTTGATTATACAAGGATTATTAAAGAGCAAAGATGACTGAAAAAAACTGGAACCCGAGGATTGTGGCTTTTGTCTGTAACTGGTGTACATATGCCGGGGCCGACCTGGCTGGGACGACCAGACTTAAATATGATGCCAATGTCCGGATCATGCGTGTGCCTTGCACCGGCAGAATTGACTCTTTATTTATTGTTAAGGCGTTGGAACAGGGGGCCGACTGCGTTCTGGTGTCCGGCTGCCATCCTGGCGATTGTCATTATAATGCTGGAAATTACCACGCGCGACGTCGCTGGATTGTTTTCCGCGAGTTGCTGTCCTTCTTAGGAATAGATGACAGAAGACTGCAGTTTTCCTCGGTATCCGCTGCCGAAGGCTTAAAATGGGCGAAATTGATTGATAGACTAGTTGATGAGATCAGGAGTAAAGGTCCTTTTAAAGAGTATCAAATGTTGACAAGTTAATAAAATGGAAAAACAAATAAACGAATTGCATTCCAAAGCCAGGGAGCTACTGGAGTCCGGTGACGTTAAAGTGGTTATCGGCTGGGAAAAAGGCAGTACGCTTGAGAGGACAAGGCCGGTATTTATTACAAATCCAACAGATGTCGAACGGCTTGTCTGGAATGGCAATTGTCGTAATAACCTTTCAGTATACCTGGTAAGAAAAGAGATCCACGCCTTGGGTAAAACCGCTATTCTGGCAAAAGGATGTGATGTTAAGTCCATTATCGCCCTGATTCAGGAAAACCAGATAAAACGTGAAGATGTCTTTATTTTTGGCCTAAGCTGTGATGGTATCGGCGAAACTATATGCAGCAATTGTGATGTACGCACTCCATCTCTTTATGATGTTTTGATCGGAGAGGAAAAAGAACCTACCGCTACAGGTGGCTTTTCTGAGGATATGGAGGAAATGGAAAAAAAGGAATTTTCGGAACGCTGGAATTTCTGGCAGAAAGAATTTGATCGCTGCATTAAATGTTACGCCTGTCGAAGCGTTTGCCCTTTATGCTACTGCAATAAATGTATTGTCGATAAAAACCGACCGCAATGGATCAGTCCCAGCCAGCATGGTCAGGGTAACCTTTCCTGGAATATCGTTCGCGCCATGCATCTCGGAGGACGTTGTGTAGGGTGTGGCGCCTGCGAACGGGCTTGTCCCATGAACATTCCGATAGGTTTGATAAACCAAAAACTTATCAAAGTGGTTAAAGATAGTTTTGACTACCGGGCAGGAATGGACCCGGATGCTCCGATGCTTATGGCGAGCTATAATATTGATGACGACGAAGGATTTATCCAATAAAATAGTCACCCTTTTCCAGGTTAGGATAATGGAAACGTAATAAAACATAGCCCTGCAAATTGATTGATGGAATGAAACCACAGATTTCACTGAATAGTTTTATTAGTTTGTCCTATCAGTGAAATTCAAGGATTGTTTGGCTAATGGTTGATAAAATTATTTCAAAACAAAACCTGAAAAAACTGCCTGCCCGGCTTGTTAAATCAGGTTTTCGTGTCATTGCCCCCAAAAAGGGAACTGAAACAATACTTTTTGGGGAAATCTCCTCTTACGAAGAGTATGATGAAAACTGTTTAAAGCCTGACCATTCGATTAAAGAGACCTTTTTCCCCCGTACTGAAAAATTATTTAAGTACCGTTATATCGATGATGGAGAAGTCGAACTGGAAGAGAACGAAGACTTTGCTCCCAAGACGGCCCTGTTTGGTACCCGGCCCTGTGACGCCGCCAGTCTGCCGATTCTGGACAAGGTTTTCAGCTGGGATTACCAGGATAATTATTACCTGAAACGCCGGGAAGAGACGTACCTTATTTCAATTGCCTGTGAGGAACCAGATGAATTCTGTTTCTGCACAACCCTGGGGTTATCTCCAGCTAGTGAAAACGGCAGCGACATCCTTTTGCTTAAACTTGATGAGGAATCTTTTTATGCCCGGGTGATCACGCCCAAGGGCGAAGAGATCTGTTCCCAGGCTGAAGAACTTTTTGCGGACACTGGTGACAAAGCTCCTGAAGGTTTTGAAGGGCCGAAAATCAAAACCGGACTGGAGCACATCAAACCCTGGCTTGACAGCAATTTTGAGAACGAAATGTGGGACGAACTGGGCCTGCGATGTCTTGGGTGCGGGTCCTGTACCTACGTTTGCCCAACATGTCACTGTTTTGACGTCATTGATGAAGGTGGGTTGAAAAGCGGCGCTCGCGTTAAGAATTGGGACTCATGCGGCTTCGGTCTCTTTACGCTACATGCTTCAGGACATAATCCCAGACCGATCCAGTACCGCCGCTACCGCCAGCGGATCATGCATAAATTCAAGTATTATAATGACAGGTTTGAACTTACGGCCTGCGTTGGTTGCGGAAGATGTATCAAGTCCTGTCCGGTAGACCTGAATCTGGCCGAAATACTTGAGACAATTAACTCGAAAGCTACCGCTGAAAGTTCAAGATAGGATTTCGGGTTTAGTGTCGGTCAATCAATCTTTAGTAATAGCAGTAATTAACTTTAGAAATTTTTTATCATGAATACAAATCTCTATACACCCCACTTAATGAAGATTGCGGATCATATTAAGGAAGGGCCGGGAATCCATACGTTTCGTCTCACTTTTCAGGACAGGGGAACAGCTTCAAGTTTTAGCTTCAAAGCCGGCCAGTTCGGTGAATATTCCGTTTTCGGTTCAGGTGAAAGCACTTTTTGTATTGCCTCATCGCCTACCCGGAAAGGTTACATTGAATGCAGCTTCCAAGTCTCCGGAAAAGTCACAAACGCGTTACGTGATCTGGTAGTCGGTGATACAATAGGCTTTCGTGGACCATATGGCAACTATTTTCCACTTGACAAAATGAAGGGGAAAAACATTGTTTTTATCGGCATGGGCATAGGACTCGCACCTGTCCGCAGTGTTATCTGGAATTGTCTGGATTTGAGGGATCAGTTCAAGGACATTACGATTATCGTCGGGTCACGAACGGCTGATTTACTGGTTTACAAGCAGGAACTGGAGCAATGGGCTCAGATGTCTGATGTCAATTTTATAAAAACAGTCGACCCTGGGGGTGCTCCCGAAGGCTGGGACGGCAAAATCGGATTTGTGCCTACGGTAGTGAAAGAAGTAGCGCCGTCAGCCAAGGATGCTTTTGCCATAATTTGTGGTCCGCCGATCGCAATAAAATTTACCCTCCCGGAACTTACCAATCTCGATTTCTCTCCCGACCATATCTACACGACGCTTGAAAACCGCATGAAATGCGGCCTTGGCAAGTGCGGACGCTGCAATATCGGCAATGTTTATGTCTGTAAAGACGGGCCGGTTTTTACGGCTGAAGAGATACAGCAGCTGCCCGATGAATTTTGACTGTCAAAATCAGCAGAATATTTGATCTTTAAAAAAGAACAATTGTATTATCCGCCTTTGCGAGGAGCAGGGTTGAAGTAAGAGCCGACGCAGCAAGAAATAATTGCTACCGTTTCAGCATGTTTTTCTTACAATCTTTTATTGCTTCTTTTAATAATTTTTTGGCTTCATCATCAGGATATACAGGAGAAAATCCTAAACGGTCTCCTAACTTCTTATAAGTTAAATCCCACTCATCTGCGATGAAAGAGCTCCCCTTCCAATCTGACTGAGACACCGTCTCAACACTCCCTGAGCCGGCAATATCAACAATCATCTTTGCTACTTCCTCCCAAGTAATATAAAAAGAGGATAGGTTAAACGTCTCACCCATCGCCTTCTCATTCAACAGTACCTTTTCTAATCCTAAAATAAAATCATCAAAATGAAGGAAACTTCCGCCGGCACCCTTTGGAACCTGTATCGCCTCCCCGTCCAAAGCCTTCTGTATCATATTTCTCAGGTGCTTTCCCCCAATTTCTTCTCCAAATCCCCACCAAAATCTTATGTTGGTAATAGGCAAGTTGCTCTCTTTTTGATAGACGAGACAAAGCTTCTCGCCTGTATATTTTGCTAAAGCATAAAGGGGCTTCCTGGCATCCTCAACATCACATGAATGCTTCTCATCAATAGGAGCATACTTTGGCGAACCATATACCACTGCACTGCTTACAAATATAAATTGCTTCAAATTATTCTTAACCGAGGCATCAAGTAAATTTAAAAGACCCCTCATATCGACCTCAAAGGTCTCAAACGGATCCTCGGAAAATGACCAGGCGAGATGAACCACAACCTCTGTATCTTTTACTGCTTCATTTACTTTATCCCTTTCTTCTATGCCACCTTCTTTCAGCTCCAATCCCTTGCCTTCCATCCCTTTGAAAATATCTATCCGCTTATCTAATACCTTTATCTCATAGCCCTTCTCGATTAATCTGGGAACCGTATAACTCCCTACAGAACCTGAGCCTCCTGTAATGAGTATCTTCATTTTTTACACCCCTTTCGATTTTATTAGAAATTTATACTAAAACTTAAACGATATCTCTAAACCATTTTACCTCTCCCGCTTTAAGTGCTTTGGCAACTAATATGCAGAGACCGGTCAAATTTGACTCCATTCTGGCTGACAAGAAATTATTTTTTCAATTAAGTTTAAACTTCCGCCAGCTCTTTGAAAATGTCAATCGATTTTTTTCCATTTATTCTGATTTTAATAGTTTCACAGGAGAAAACGAGGGGGCTATAACACGCTGTTTTTTAAAGAAATGAAATAGTCGGATTAAAATTGGAGTTGGCCGGTGTTGGGCGCTTTTTATCGGAAAAATGAAAAAACAATTGTAATTTCCTGGTGATTTGTAGATAATCATATTTCTTTGAACGGGTGGCTTCCGATCGTTTTGTGATTTACGAAGGTTTTGGTCGGTCTGACAGGAAGCGTCTGATCGACAACAGCTTGAAAAATTCAACATTTTAAACTTACCAATACATTAGGCCCAAATGCCAAAAACAGCCGTCAATGATATAAACATATATTATGAAATACAGGGGAATGGTTCCCAGTTATTGTTTATCGGTGGAATAGGAAGCGATTTGAGGAACAGGCCAAACATTTTTGATTCCCCATTGACAGAGAACTTTACGGTGTTGGCTTATGACCAGCGCGGTTTCGGACAAACCAGCAAGCCTGACAAACCCTATTCCATGAAAGACTATGCCGGGGATGCCGTCGGTTTATTGGACGCCCGCGGTTGGGGGCAATGCCTGGTCATGGGAGCTTCCTTTGGCGGTATGGTGGCGCAGGAGGTAGCCATAAGATTTCCGAGAAAAATCAAACGCCTGGCTTTGTTATGCACCAGCTCGGGCGGGGAGGGAGGGGCCTCTTACCCGCTCCATGAACTGAGTGATCTTCCCATCGAGGAACGCGCCAGGAAAGAATTGGAGATGGCAAATCTGAATTGGGACGAGGAGTGGCGGGAAAAAAACCAGGATTTATATAACTCAATATTGGAAAAGAGAATTTCGCAAATGCAGTTTGTCGAAAACAATCCGGATCTGGCCATAAGTTTCAGGAGGCAACTGGAAGCCAGAAAACATCATGATACTTATGACCGCCTGCCAAAAATAAATGTCCCCACCGGTATCTTCGGAGGTAAATACGACGGCATTGCCCTGCCTGAAAACCTTCAGAACCTCCAAAAGCAGATCCCCAACTCAATACTCGAGATGTTCGAGGGAGGACACATGTTCCGTATACAGGACCCGCGGGCCTTCCCCAGGATTATCGCCTTTTTGAAAGAGTGAATGTAAACCCTATGCACAAAAGCGTTCTAATAATATCCAATATCGTACTTTTTTTGAGAAAAATTTTATTAAAGGAGTAGACTATGATTAAAAAAAAGAACGTTTATTTCTGTGAAAATTGCGGCAATGTCGTTGAAGCCCTTCGTGATGGCAAGAGCATAATATGCTGCGGCCAAAAAATGGTTGAGCTTCAACCGAACACAACTGGCGCTTCCGCAGAAGAGCATGTGCCTGTTATAAAAAGGGAAGGCAGCAAGGTTACAGTATCTGTGGGAGAAGCGCCTCATCCTATGGATAGTGAGGAGTATATTCTTTTCATAGAAGTTCTGGCAGGGGATAAGGTCCTCCGGCATGACTTCAAGAAAGGCGATGAAAAGGCTGAAGCATTATTTTTTGTTGAAGAAGGCGTACCGGTAAAAGCCAGGGCCTATTGCGATCTCGATGGTCTCTGGGAGTCAAATTAGTACTTTAAGCTGCCTGCAATACAAAAAATGAACTACCCCGCAGCAAGCTACGGGGTATCAAGAGATTGATTTCATCGATTTTATCGCAGCAAGCTGCGGGGAATTAAACCCGTTTTATGATTAAAAGGAGAAATGGTGATGATTATAGATTTTAGAATGCGACCGCCGGTGGGAGGTTTTTTGCAGGCGCTTATGTACCGGAATGTTCAACGGACATCCACGATTGCGCAATCCATCGGCATGGAGCTGCCGCCATCGGTATTCAAAGAATCGGTTGAACTGATGTTAAAGGAGATGGATAAGGCCGGAATTGTCAGGGGCGTGGTGCAGGGAAGAAGGGTCGACCCCTATATGGGTTCGGTTCCTAACGAGGATGTCGAAAATTTTATTCGCACTTACCCCGACAAGTTTTTTGGCTTTGCCGGTTTAGACCCCAGCATTACGGAAGAAGCGCTGGCTGAGGTGGATCGTGTGGCGGGAAACGATGCCTTTAAAGGAATCGTTCTTGAGCCGGGCATGCTGACGGTCCCGATGTACGCAAACGATCGTCGCATTTATCCTGTTTATGAAAAATGCACCAAACTCGGTATGCTCGTTGTTATTATGGCAGGGGGCAACGTCGGACCTGATATCAGCTATTCGATGCCCGTGGCCGTTGACCAGGTTGCCGCAGACTTTCCCAAATTAACGCTAATCATCTCTCACGGTGGCTGGCCCTGGGTGACACAGATCCTGCATGTCGCCTATCGTCGCCCCAACGTTTATATCTCACCCGATCAGTACCTTGTAAATTTGCCCGGCGTGAACGACTACGTTATGGCAGCCAATTATTATCTGCAGGACCGCTTTCTTTTCGCCACGTCCTATCCGTTTTTAGCGTTTAACCAGGCAGTAG
>JBDRFJ010000173.1:0-3658 GCA_043818915.1 Pseudomonadota bacterium
CCCTGCGACAAATGAAGGTGAAAAATATGAAATTGACTATGTATATACAAAGACAGATTTCAGGCGGGGAAAATCCGAGCAGAGTTGCTTTCTTCATGCCAAAAACCGTTAGCGTATAGCCCGTCAAGGCAATAAAGGCCAGCGGGACCCAATAATTTCCGTGGTCGCTATTTCTGGTCCATTTCCCTCCGGAAGGGGCCTGCCTTTGGATTATCAAGGCTATGACTCCGGCCAGGATCAGAAAGACTCCCAACAGCTTTTCGAAATGAAATTGGCTGTTGAAAAGAATCACGGAAAGAATCGTCACCGGAAGGATGCTGGAGTTTCTTATCGCAGTAGAGAAGCCAGGATTCGGCGCCCTTTTGATGGCTTCAAAATCGGCCCAATGCCCAATGGAAGAGGAAATGCCTGCGAATGTTCCGGCAGCCAAGAAATCGAGGAAATTTTCCGAGCTCAAGACCTTGGGTAAGGATGGGACCGTTGCCCCCAGGAACCCAAGTAAGGCAAAGCTAATCATAAACAGGAGGATCTGCTTGGGAGCGAATCCCTTGTCGGTCAGCCATCGAATACAAAGATATAATCCGACAAAGAGGCATGCGGACAGAATCGAATAGGCAAACCAGGGCATTTTACTCCTTTACTTGCTTCCCCTCATTAAAGTGAACACTTATGAGAAATCAGTAGTGTCTCAAGACGTGTAAGCATAATCATTGTACGCCATTAATGTCAGTATCGTCGATATTCTGACACGTTTACGAAATACCTTCGGTAGTATCTTGAGAATAAACACAGATCTTTTCAGATTTAGGGAAAACAGTAAAGTACAAAGCCTGACAGCAAAAAGAAGGCGATATTTAAATTTTATAGGATCTTTTTCGTTGGACCGTTTCCAGAAGTCAATACCCCAATAATATTTGAGCTTGTTGTATATGGAGTCAAAAGAGTACAGGTGTCTGATCACTTTCTTGTGCCCCTCCAACAATTATTCAGGCGTAAGACGGGAAGGAGTAAAGACAACGTTTTTTGAGTCATATTTGTTCCAGTCTTTATGGATAACGCGACCGTCTTTTTCAAGACGGTTGAAAAGCTTTGTGCCCGGGAACGGCGTCAGGATATTAATCAAAGGCATCAGCAATCCGGCGTCATCGATAAAACGTATAAGCTCATCAAACGATGCTTTAGTATCAAAATCATATCCTAATATAAAAGACCCCTGGACCAATATCCCGAATGCCTGTATCTTTTTTATTGCTTCAAAAAAATCATGTTTCCGGTTAATGTTCTTGTCCATGCAGGACAGGTTCTCCTCTGATATGGATTCAAGCCCGATCAGTATCGCGCCGCATCCGCTTTCTTTCATTAAGGCGAGGAGTTCATCCTCCTTTGAGACATTTATTGAGGCCTGACAGGACCAATTTATATTGTAAGGTTTTAAGGCTATAAACAGCTCATGGGCAAATTTCCTGTTTGCAATAATATTGTCGTCAGCAAAAAATATGGCCTTTTTCTTAAAGCCTGCAACTGTGCTATTCATCTTCTTGACCTCTTCGATCACCTGCTCAATGGCCCTGTGTCTGATCCTCTGTCCGTCAAAGGCATGAACAGAGCAGAATTCACAATGAAGAGGGCACCCCTTTGTGGTCTGGACAATATTTGCAAGGTACCTGTCGTCTGAAAGCACCGACCTGTCCGCACAAGGAAAGGCTGTTAAATCAACTTTTCCTTCAGCTTTATATGTCCTGTTCAGCTTACCGTCACGGGCATCAGCTAAAAGTTTGGGCCATATATTTTCTGCCTCCCCTACAACTACCGTGTCGCAGTATTGGAGAGCCTCCTCTATGCACATTGACGGGTGTATTCCTCCAAGCACAGTCTTGACGCCTCTTGCCCGGAAGTTCTCAGATATGCCGTAAGCCCTTTTTGCAAACATGGTCCTTACAGTTATTCCCACCAGATCCGGAGCCCAGTCATAATCAATGTCTTCTATATTTTCATCAAAGACCCTGACTTCATGCTCGCGAGGAGTTAAAGCAGCTAATGTAGGAACGGCCAAAAGGTATGAGAAGGTTTTTTTCGAAAGCAGGAACTCGGAAACAAACTTAATATCGTAAAAACTCTTTTCGTTATCAGAACTGCTCTTCGGAATAATTAACGCTATTTTCATTTTATTAAAGCTGCCTCTACATAATACTCTATCAAACAGTCAATTTACAAATACCGCAGCTGAAATTTACTCCTCCTGCAGGATGTTCTTGACCTATTTGCACCCTTTGCTTTAATTTGGATAGGCTTCATACTCAAACGTTACAAAAAAAATAATTGGCTAAGAGCAGGATGTACTTATATGGCAAAAACTCCTTCCAGGAGCGGTTGACGGCGCATCCGGATCATGAGATTTATCCGTATCTTTTGCGGGAGGGGAGCCTTCATCGGCCGGATCGGGTTTGGGAGGCGGATATTACGTATATCAAACTTCCAAACCATGCAACCTCCTGGCTACCTCACCCGGGTAACGATTAAGGGTTGATGGATAAGGACAGAAATGCCGACTATCACCTTTGGATGGGATGGTAATAAATGAGGTAGGACAAGTCAAGATGCAAATTTTCCCGCTTGCTTCCCTCCACCCTTTCCAATATACTCCCCTTATTCCATCTTTTTATCCCATAACAACAGGAGACCCCAAATGGCTAAGAAACCCATGACCAAATCCCAAATCGTGTCTCACTTTGCAGAGAAATTTGAGCTCACTAAAAAGACTGCCTCCGGGATTATTGCCGAGGTAGCAGCGCTGGCAGTATCCGAGACCAAGAAAGCGGGTTCATTTACCCTTCCAGGAATCGGGAAACTGGTCCTGGTGAAGAGGAAAGCTCGTATGGGTCGCAATCCGCGAACAGGGGAGGTCATTAAGATTGCGGCGAAGACCGTGGTGAAAATGAGGATTGCTAAAGCGGCTAAGGAGGCGATTGTACCTGGGAAGAAATGAGGAGATAAATTATGAAAAACGTAGAAATGTCTATTGAAGGGAACATCCTTACAATTAAGGTCAATCTATCGAAGGAATTTGGTCCATCTGCTTCTGGTAAGACAATCATTATTGCCTCAACCGAGGGTAATGTGACCATTCCGGGGCATGAGGAAGCTAAGGTCGGGTTGAACGTTTATCGTAAGAAGTGAAATCCACTTTATAATGGAGTCGAAGCACCAAATCCAAACTTATTCTGGAAGCATGAAACAAGAGGAGGGTATTTTTGTGCTAGAAGGAAAGGTGAAGTGGTTCAACGAGAAGAAAGGCTTTGGATTCATCGAGCAGGATGGTGGAAAGGACCTTTTCGTCCATTACACAGCAATCCAGGGAGACAGTTTCAAAACCCTATCGGAAGGCCAGAGGGTGAGCTTCGAGGTTGAAGAGACATCCAAAGGACCGAAAGCCAAGAACGTCCAGATCATTTAGGTTATTCGGGATCAAGCTTAATCAAAAGGACGTCTCAGTTTTTTGAGATGTCCTTTACTATCCCCTAAAAACCTTCCAACGCTCCGATGAAAACCGGAGTCCAGGTCTGGTTGAAAGAACTGGGTTCCTGCTCTCGCGGTTGGTGGCAAGAGAATTTTGATCTTGCTTGGCTCCGGATAATGTCCTATAGTCGTTACCATTCAC
>JBDRFJ010000174.1:0-15316 GCA_043818915.1 Pseudomonadota bacterium
CTACTGCAAAAGAGTGAGAAACGGCCCAAATTTCCGCAAGTTTTCGTCAAATAGGCCTGCTATTCTCCTCAAATTTGCGAAAATTTTGTCTCGTTCTCACTCTTTTTCGTTACGGACATAATTCTCGGACAGCCTCCTATCCATTTTTTACGAAGTCATCAAATCTTAGTTCGTTTGTATTAAGATGTCAATTTGGAGTTTTTGCAGTGGCTATCTCAAAGTCAAAATCATCGGGTCTCACAAACCGCTGGTACGCAATAGGGGGCGTGTGTGTCGCGTTGCTGCTGTTTGTGACCGGGATATGGTTTTTTTTGAAACACGAGAGATCTCCTGCAACAAAAGAGGCGGCACAACCACAGGTAATGCAAATCCCTTCACAGAAGATCATCGATTACAACAAGATTCAATCAAAAGGAGATGAAGCGCTTACAACCATGATGGAGGAACGAAAGGCAGATTATGGTCTTGAGAAGAGTCTTGATATGGTGGTTAAGAGCGGTGAATCAATCAAGGTGGGCGACAGAGTGGTCCCGATGAAAAAAATTATGGACCAGGTTCGCCTCAAACTTCATGAAATTGTGGAAAGCGATTTAACCGGCCACGACTTAGATTTATCTGAAGCAGAGACGTTTGGAGTATATGTTGTGAGGTCGGGTGATAATATATGGAACGTTCACTTCAATCTTCTCAAGGAGTATTTTAAGAACAAGGATGTGACCCTGTCCCCCTTGGCTGATGAACCGGACCCAAAAGGCTATAGCTCCGGCGTGGGCAAGATTTTGAAATTTTCCGAGAACTTGGTGCATATATACAACTTAAAAACCCAGGAATTGGACACAGACTTGTCCCTGCTTGAACCATTACAAAAGGTTGTTGTCTATAATATGGGGATGATATTTGAGCTGCTGGATCAGATAGACTACGGCCAAGTCGCTCTTCTCGAATTTGACGGAGAGACTCTGTGGGTTCCGGCGGAAGACGTAGGAAGACGATGATTGAGCGATACACACGGAAGATTATGGGCGACCTCTGGACGGAGGAGAACAAGTATCGGCAATGGCTGAAGGTCGAGGTCCTGGTCTGTGAAGCCCTGGCCAAATTAGGCGAAGTACCCGAAGATGCTGTTGATACCATACGGGCAAAGGCCACGTTTTCCGTGGACCGCATACATGAGATTGAAAAAGAGACAAGGCATGATGTTATTGCGTTTTTGACCAACGTGGCCGAAAATGTAGGAGCTGATTCACGTTATATACATCTCGGAATGACCTCCTCCGATGTCCTTGACACCAGCACCGCCATCCTTTTGAAAGAGGCCGCGGATATTATACTCAAAGATATCGACGCGCTTCTTTTAGCGTTAAAGGAGAAGGCGTCCGAGCATAAAGATACGATAATGATCGGACGATCTCATGGTATCCATGCCGAGCCGATAACCTTTGGCCTGAAGCTGGCTGTCTGGTACGATGAGATGAAAAGAAACCGGCAAAGGATGGAGCAGGCCAAAGAGACGGTCAGCGTTGGTATGATTTCCGGCGCGGTAGGAACATTTGCCAACATTTCTCCTGAAATAGAAATATATGTCTGTGAAAAATTGGGGCTAAAGCCGGCGCCGGCTTCCACCCAGGTTATTCAAAGAGACCGTCACGCCGAATATCTTAATGCCCTCGCAATGGTTGCTTCCACCATAGAAAAGATGGCGGTGGAGGTGCGCCATCTCCAGCGTACGGAGGTGCTGGAGGCGGAGGAGTATTTTTCCAAAGGTCAGAAAGGGTCTTCGGCCATGCCTCACAAGAGGAACCCTATTGCTTCTGAAAACATGTCTGGTTTGGCCCGGTTGGTTCGATCCAATGCCCAGGCCGGAATGAATAATATCGCGCTTTGGCATGAGAGAGACATCAGCCATTCTTCCGTGGAAAGGGTAATTCTCCCTGACAGCACCATCCTGATTGATTACATGCTGTCTCGTTTTACCGGGATTATTAAGAATCTTGCGGTATATCCCGACAGGATGCGCCGAAACTTGGAAATGATGAAGGGGCTGATATTTTCTCAACAGGTGTTGCTGGAATTAGCGAGGTGCGGCGTTACCCGTGAAGACGCTTACAAGATGGTACAGAGGCAGGCGATGCGGGTATGGGAGGAGGGCCTTGATTTCAAATCACTTTTATCGGAAGATCCGGATATAAGAAAATATTTGAGCGAAGACAAGATCGTTCAGATATTTGATGTTAAATATCATTTGAAGCATGTTGATACTATCTTTAAACGGGTTTTTGGCTCATGATTCCTAAAAAGATGGTCAGGATGGTCCCGGGCGGCCTTCTCGCAGCATGCATCCTTTGTGTGGCTGTTGTAGGTTGCGGTCCCATCGGGCGTTTTGTGAGCTCGGAGGAACCGTATAGGACAGAAGATTATCACGGAGCGTTCGAAAGATGGACAAGAGAGGCGCGGATCTACAGGGGATTTGATATGGAGCTGATCGTTGCGGCTACATTCAAGTCCGCTGATTATCGCAGGACATACGCAAAAGAATATGCCAAGACCTATATTTTGTCCGATGAAGATGAACTTAAATTTGAACAGGACCAGCTGAAAGCGGCCGCAGAGTTCCACGATTTTGTTATGGCTGCCATTATTCCGGATGACAAGTGGAACGATTTTGAAAAAAAAGATTCGATCTGGAAGGTCTACCTGACAAATGAAGCAAACGATCGAATAAGCCCGGTAGAGATTAGAAAATTAAACAGGAAAGATCCAACCATAGCGCAGTTTTTCCCGTACGTAAGTCCGTGGCGCCAGGCGTATTCCTTGAGATTTCCGGTCACGATACCGGAACGAGGGACAGCCTTCGTCGGTCCGGACACGCATTCTATTACCCTGACCGTAACCGGGGTAAGGGGGACGTGCGAGATGATGTGGAAATTGGGGGATTGAGGAATTTAGGAATTTTCTTTTACTATGAGCTAACAGCTATGAGCTATTAATTAATTAGAGGAGGTGCGTTTTGTTGTTTGATAGTATTGCTTATGCCATGGGCGCAGGAGGCGCTGAGGGAGGACAGGGCGGAGGATTTCAGGCTCTGATCCCGCTTGTCTTGATGTTTGTGATTTTTTACTTTCTGTTGATTCGTCCGCAGCAGAAAAAAGTCAAAAAACACCGCGAAATGTTAAGTAGTCTAAAAAAAGGTGATCAGATTCTAACCAGCGGTGGTATTTACGGCAAGATTGTCGGTCTTACAGATACTATTGCGACCGTTGAAATAGCGGACAAAGTGCGTGTTAAGGTTAGCCGTGCCAATATTGGCGATTTGGTACAAACCGTACAGGGCGGTAACCAGGAACAGTAAGGGGTTTCATATAAAACAGTGCGGCCACACCTGAGTCATGAGGTGTGGCCGCTTGATATTTGTTTTGTAAGGGACGTTTTGCAATAAAGGTCCCAACTTCTCTTGGAAAAGGAGTCTCCATTGAAGACTTTCAAATGGCGCGTCATTTTGGTCCTGGCGATACTTGCGGCTGCTTGTGTATACGTATTCCCATCATTTGGTGTGCCCGCATGGTGGCCCAATTTACTGCCCGCGGAAAAGATCCATCTCGGCTTAGACCTGCAGGGGGGTATGCACCTGGTGCTGGAAGTGGAGTCGGACAAAGCGGTTGAAAGCGCTGTGGAACGGATATCACAAGAACTCAAGACATCGTTAATAAAGGCCAAAATCAGATACAGAGATCTTGATAGTATTAACGGGGACAAGATTAGGCTCAGGATCTTAAGTCCGGATCAAACATCTTCTTTTGAGGATGTTATAAAGAAGTCGTTTGGGATACTCGAGATCGCCTCAAAGGATACAAGCGGGGATGAGCCTACGTTTCAACTGGCCCTCAAAGAGGAAGAAGCGGGATACATCAAAAAAATGGCGGTTGATCAGGGATTGGAGACGATCCGTAACCGTATTGATCAATTTGGTGTGAGTGAGCCTGACATCCGCCCGCAGGGGGAAAATCGGATATTGATACAACTGCCCGGAATAAAGGATCCCAAAAGGGCAGTTGAGTTGATAGGAAAGACGGCATTATTGGAGTTCAAACTGGTCGATGACGACCACAGTCTTAAGGACGCTCTTAATGGGATAATTCCACCCGACGATGAGATACTGACTGAAGTGGAGGTGGATCCTGTGACCAAACAGGAGAGAAGGACTCCCTATTTAATTAAGAAAAGAACGTATCTCACGGGTGAGTACCTGACCGATGCCAGGGTCCAGATCGACTCCCAGTACAATGAGCCGTATGTATCGATTGAATTTGATAAAAAAGGGGCGAGCTTATTTGAACAGGTAACCGGCGCAAATGTGAAAAAACGCCTTGCCATTGTTCTTGACGGCAATGTGTATTCCGCCCCTGTTATTCAAGAGAAGATTTCCGGAGGTCAGGCACGAATTACAGGCAATTTTACCACCGAAGAAGCCCACGACCTTGCTATCGTGCTCAGGGCGGGCGCGCTTCCCGCGCCTGTTAAGATTCTTGAAGAGCGTACCGTGGGCCCCTCTTTAGGACGTGATTCAATCGAAAGCGGAATCTATTCCATGCTGATCGGTGGTGTTTTAGTGGTTTTGTTTATTCTGATTTATTACAAAGGGTCCGGTCTCATAGCAAACATCGCGCTTTTTTTAAATATTATCCTGATTGCGGCCGCACTTGCCGCGTTCAAGGCTACACTTACTCTTCCAGGGATTGCCGGCATCATTTTAACTATCGGTATGGCCGTGGATGCGAATGTTATTATATATGAACGGATTCGCGAGGAGATTCGCCTCGGAAAGACTCCCAGGGCTGCTGTAGACGGGGGATATTCCAAAGCGATTCTTACGATCCTGGATGCCAATATTACCACTTTGATAGCAGCGCTGGTCCTGTTTCAATTCGGCACGGGTCCGGTAAAAGGATTTGCCGTTACCTTAAGTATCGGTATTTTGGCAAGTCTTTTTACTTCGATTATAGTTTCACGGCTTATTTTTGATTACTTTCTCCTTCAAAGGAAGGTTAAGCAGATCAGTATTTAGAAGATGTTAAAAACGAATCGGAGAGATCATGGAGTTAATTAAACCGAACATCAACATAGACTTTGTTGGAAAACGCAAGATAGCCTTTGTTGTGTCGCTGACACTGGTTATTATAAGCATTGTTTCTCTGGTAATGAAGGGTGGTCCCAACTATGGCATTGATTTTGCCGGAGGAATGCTGATTCAGATAAAATTTTCGCAGTCGATCACTCCCGGCGATATCAAAGAAGTCCTCAGTACCTTAGGCATTGAAAATGTTTCTGTGCAACAGTTTGGAGACGTTGGGAATAAGGAATACCTTATACGAGCCGAGAAATCATCTGAAGCCCCGGAAGGGCTCGCCGAAAAAATTAAGGGAAATCTTGAGGCCACATATCCCGACAATAAAGCAGAGGTCCGCAGAGTGGAAATGGTCGGTCCCAAGGTGGGAAAGGACCTCCGCGAAAAGGCCCTTCAAGCCTTGTTCGCTGCCATTCTCTTGATTGCCGTCTACATTTCGGGAAGATTCGAATTAAAATGGATCACCGGTATCATTGTTGCTTTGGCGCTGTTGATTGCGATTTACTTTTTTTCTATATTTAATATGCATATCCCGACCTTAATTGTCCTTGCTCTCTTAGTCACGTTGGGACTTTGCGTCTATCTGGAGCTTAGATATGCCCTGGGAGCTATTGTTGCATTGATCCATGATGTGATAATTACGATGGGCATTTTTTCGTTGACCGACAAAGAGTTCACCCTACCCATTGTCGCGGCGCTCTTGACTATCATAGGGTATTCTCTGAACGATACCATTATCGTGTATGACAGAATCCGGGAAAACCTGCGCAAATACCACAAAGAGGCGTATGAAACAATTGTCAACAAAAGTATCAATGAGACGTTGAGCCGGACTATCCTTACCTCTGTGACAACACTTATGGTGGTGGCGGCCCTTTTTATATTCGGAGGAGGAATCATTCACGATTTTGCCTTTGCCATGATTATAGGGATCGTTATAGGAACCTATTCCTCCATCTACGTAGCAAGTCCAATCCTAATTCTATTGCAGAAAGGCACGGCTGCCAAGAGGGCGATTTCAAGAAGAGGACGTTCGAAGTTTGTTTTAAGATAGTATGTGAAACGATATGAAATGGGAGAGAAAACGGCTTAATTATCTGATTGATAAACATTTCCAATTGCGTTTGCTCTTCATGACGCTTATCTCACTGCTGATTTTTGCCATTTTTGTAGGCTGGCAGGTCTTTTACGCCATGTGGCCTATTATCGTACGTGAGGCCCCGACGTTTAGAATCGAAATTATCAAGGTTGATTTTTTACTTCGATTACTACACTTTAGCGTTCCTGTTTTGGTGGTTATCGGTGTGCTGGTCATTATTTTTTCTCACCGGATCGTGGGGCCGATTTACCGTGTTAAACGAGCTCTTGATGCTTTGATTGAAGGGGAGGATGTTCAAGAGATCCGGTTTAGGGAAAATGATGAATTTCAATCTCTTGTTCCAAAGATAAACAAGGTGATTCAGTTAGTAAAAGAACTCAGGGCGTCAAATCCTAAGTCGCATAGGAGCGTACTGTGAATACAAAATTTTTCAGTAATAAAGAAATTAGATTTGCCGATCATCCGAAATTTGCGAATGTTAAAATAGCCGCCTTCATTACCGGCAAAGATACCGATACTGTCAGCGTCTGTCTGCTGGATATAGCTCCGGACACAGAGATCCCCATCCATACGCATGATCCCCAGGTTGATTCTATCTTTGTTTTCGATGGGCAGGGCGAAGCCTTTGTTAACGGCAATTGGAAAAAGATTGAGGCAGGAGATTATATCTTCGTGCCTGTGTCAGACGAACACGGGATCAGGAACAATGGGACGACATCCCTAAAACTATTTGTACACCACAGCCCGCCTCTGCTTTGAACTTTTCTTTGACGCTGAAGAATCTTGACCCCAAATCCGCTCCAGGCGTGGCCGGTGTCGGCAATCTTTTCCGGCAGTCCGGTTTCGTCAAAGCGTCCGTAAACGAGGGAGTTGTCCCATGATGTCCAGACCCTTTTGAGCCACATGTCGTCACTTTAGCAGCTGTTTACTATAGGAAATTACGAAAATCTTCTAAGAAACTAATGGGTTAGTGATTCTTGTTTCTCATCCCTTGCGTTAATAAACAAAGATGCTTTCTCGTTTTTTAGTGGCTGAGTAAAAGAAAGCATCCTTTCTTTGCTGATACCCTGTTTCAATACGCTATCCTGGAAGAGAATTTAAGGTTCAGGGCCAAGTATCCGGTTGAAGAAAAATGACGCATACGATACCTTTCCGCCCTTGACGGTCTTTTCAATTGCGGGCCGAAAGGCCACGAAATTTAGCTCTTTATTGGTGGACTTGTTACGCCGGTGATAAAATGTGAGGCCTCTGATCGTATTATGAGTTACGAAGCTATAGTTTTTGATCTTGATGGAACGCTACTCAACACCTTGAACGACTTGGGAAATGCTGTAAACCGTGTGTTGTCTCAACATGGTTTCCCTACTCACAAGCTGGATCAATACCGGTATTTTGTTGGTGCTGGGTCTAAGATGCTTATTAGACGAGCATTGCCTGAGCACCAACGAAATGAGAGGGTCATTGATACGTGTCTTCAGGATTTCAAAAATGACTATGGGCAACACTGGAATGTCGAAACAAGCTTATATGATGGGATTCCGGATATGTTAGATCAGCTAAGCTATCGCAGGATCAAATTAGCGATCCTTTCCAACAAGCCCCATGAATTTACAATACGGTGTGTAGCAGAGTTTTTGTCAAAATGGACATTTGATGTCGTACTTGGACAACAAGAGTCAATTCCTCTAAAGCCTCATCCCGTGGCGGCATTCGAGATTGCTGATCGTATGAATATACCGGTTTCGTCTTTTCTCTATCTTGGGGATTCCGCTGTCGACATGCAAACCGCGATTGCGGCAGGGATGTTTCCAGTAGGAGTCATGTGGGGATTCCGCTCCCCAGAGGAACTAAGGGAAAATGGTGCAAAGGCCTTACTACAGTATCCCTCGGACATCTTCACGAAGTTAACACAATATGACACATGAACGGGGCAAGGTCCCTCCAAGCTTTACTTGCCCCGAGTCTATCGAGTATGTTTTAAAACTGTCTAAATCAAGACGATAGCGTCATTGTGAATACGTATATACAACCGGGGTGGTACCTTGGCTTACCCGTGTTTTATTCTCGACAATACGTCTACGTTTGGTTTAGGGAGGCCGGCGATCTTCCAAGCCGTCACAGGATCGGGGAATTCCTCATACGTGCAATCCTTCGGTTGTTTCACCTTTTTGCATACGGCGCGGACTATCGGAAAGGCACTGAATGTCTTATAATAGTCTCGCATGAATTTTAAGATATTAATGCGCTCCTCGCTCAGGGGGCACTCCTTGCTCACCCCTTCGTTGTCAGCCAGCGCGCAGGCGACCCTTTCATTCCAGTCGTCCGAACTTACGAGATACCCTTCATCATCGACATTGATCTTCATCCCCTCATAATCAATTTTGGCCATGGTGCTACCTCCGTAACGTTTAGAGATTATTTTTCCCAATAGATGCACTCCCCTGGGCAAGAATCTATGGCTTCTTGTACACAGTCCTCGTCACATTCAAAACTGATCACTTCCGCGTGTTCCATAGTGTCTTCGTCAAACCTGAAACAGTCCGGGCAGAGCTCTGCGCAGGTCCCGCAGGCAAGGCAATCCTCGTCAACAATATAAAACTTTCGGGCCATTCTCAAACCTCCTCCCTATGTGAGTCATGTAAGACAGGGACGCTTTTTTGCGCTTACTGGTTCACGTTCGTTGCACAACAACGCTCGATTGTTATTGCTTGGAATAAGGCCGTTGAACGTAATTACTTAGGTTCAGAGGAAATAGGTCCCCCTGATACAATGAACTTTGAACAGCCACGTAACGTATTAAAGACATTATACTACTGAGTTGTTGGTGACCGCATGATCGAGTGGAAGGAGTCTGTATTCACAACGAATTAGATTTGGTGGTAGAGTATGAGAAGCTGAAATATATATATAGTATAAAATAGTAGATTTCACTGGTCAAGACAAAAAACAGGCAAACTAACCTCATATTTTAATTGGCAGTTGCATCCTTCGTGTTTGTCTTGTATCTTTGGCCACAATTACCTGAACACCTTTTTTGGCCTTAAACGGTCACTTTTCAGGGTAAAATTGACTGTGTAAGAAATCCGGGACAGCGATTTTGCGTAATAAGAATTCGTTTTGAAACAAAAGCGGTGAATGGTATCAAACGGTATGGTGATAAAACGTAGAAGAGGCAAGCGGCGCGTGCCGGCATATAGGTTAAATACGAGATGTACTGAAATGCGGTTGGGGATTTAGCGTTTTTCCCTAACGTTTTTCTTGATTCGCTGGATGTGACCGCGGCCCATGCCCTTGACTTCGCAACCCAGTTCAAAGTACCTTTGGATCTTCTCGTCATCGAGGACACAGAAGCAGTCAATAATTGCGCACGGTTTGCCAACGGCTTTTACGACCTCGTTCGGGTCCAGGTCAAGATATTCTGAATGCCGTACCCCAAGTATGATCGCCTCGACGCCTTGCATGGCCCCCCACATATCTTTTTCAACTCTCAAGTCTTTCAACTTTTGCTGTCTGTGGAAAAAGCGTGCCCAACTGTAGTCAGGGCTGGGGTAGCTGTCCTGTGCCTCAAGCTCCCACCAGTGTTCGACATAGGGATCATGTACACGCATCTCTGCGCCCATCTCGGTTAGTTTTCGAACGATCAGCTCTGAACCGCTATAACGAGTGTCTCCGACATCCTCCCTGTAGGCGGCTCCGAGAAGGAGTATGTCGGCGGCTGCGATCGGTCGCGCCATGTTGCGCAATGCATCTCGCACCAATTGAGCTACGTGTAGGGAACGCGTGTCATTGATGTCTATGGCCAGAGGAGTTATCTTGAAAATATCGTCGTCCCAGCCGTGTATATGTCTGTACGCCCAGACGCCGAGCCCGCCGTCCTTGGGGAGACAGTAACCCCCTATGCCGGGACCGGGAAATATCATGTTGGAATGGGTGGGTCGAACCTTGATGGCATCAATCACTTTCTTCAGGTCCACGCCGTTCCGTTCGGCAAATAGTGACCATTCATCCATGAAGGCCAGAATCGTAGCCCGGTAACTGTTTTCAATAATTTTGGCCGTTTCCGACTCAATCGGTTTGTCAAGAACGGTCAATGGGTATTCGTCCGTGTTCAGAACGTCCTGCAGAAATTTTGTGACTTTCTGCTTCGCCTGGGCGTTTACCCCGCTGCAGACTCGCCAAAAATCGCGGATGGACGCTACATAGTTCTTGCCGGGCATAACGCGTTCATAGCTGTGAGCCAGAAGAGGGTCGGATTTTATGCCTCGCTTATCAAATATCTTTTTCATTATGGGATAGGCGACTTGTTCGGTCGTCCCCGGGGCTACGGTCGTTTCGATCAGCACGAGAGCCTCAGGCGGGATATGCTCGGCAATAACTCCCAATGCGGCCTCCAGTGCCAACATGTCTGCCGAACCGGTCAGGCAGTCACCGAGTGACTCCTTCAGGTAATCACACTGCACATCGACGACCACGACGTCCGCCAAATTGAGCGCGTCATACGTATATGTGGCGCGCAACGATTTTTTCTGTTTGACACAACGCTCGATAATAACATCGACTTCGGGGTCCTCGGATTTCACCGGCGCGATTCCTCTGTTGAGCAGAGGGATCTTCCAGTAACTCCGGACACTGGGGCGCTGCATTGCGATCACGAACTTGTCGGGCGCGCCCTTGCTGTCTGTGGAGTCGGCAACAACTGCCGCCATAACTGCTCCGACGAACCCCACACCAACAACGACAACGATCTCCTTGCCTTGCTTGCGGTGTTTTGAAACGATTCTCTTCAGAGAGTCGAATTCCTTTTTGTACTCACTCGGAGTCGGAATCGGGAACTTCTCTCCTGTCGGGCTGATGGAATATTGCTGTTTAGTCATAAATCATTTCTCCTTCTTCTCCAAGGTGATTGCCTTCATGAACTTTATCTTCAGCGTTTTTCATACGCTGCCCCCAAAGATACCAGCGTTAACCATGGATACGTTTTTAAGCAGCCGAAACACTGCTTTTTTGTTATGCGGCCGTTTCACCATGATTCGGGCGTCGTCCATCACAAACGTAAGATAAAACTTAAAATTGATCCACTTGATTTGTTGAAAATCCTTGTCAAACGAGCCCCTTTCATCGGAGAAAGAAAAGCGCACCTTACGCGCATCAAAATCAAGCGTTACCGAATCGGCGAACCGTTTCCCATACACTAAGTAAATGAAATACATCGGCGAGACAAGAATGAGCCCGGCCACAATGGAATCCTCCACGGCCGTCTCCAGGAAAAAGACCCGAAAGGAAATCACGATCAGCAGGAGGGCAATCGCAATGGTATGGAAGTGCTGTAATAAAATGCGCTCTTCGCCGGGCATGAAAAAGGTGTACGTTCTTTTGCCGACAGGATCAGTCATCTTTAGCTACCCAATACAAAGATAAATACGCGCCTGCACATAATAAAATCTTTAACTTCCTCATAAAACAGATGTCTTCTTGTGTGTTGAGCTTATTCTACTTAAAATATAAAATTTAGTCCATTTTATAAGTCAATGTCAAGACTTTCTGAAATTACAGAGAATTATGCTCATTAAATGGTCGGGAGAAGATAGGAGGCTGTCCGAGAATTCTGATCCTACTGCAAAAGCGTGAGAAACGGCCCAAATTCCCGCAAGTTTTCGTCAAATAGGCCCGCTATTCTCCTCAAATTTGCAAAAATTTTGTCTCGTTTTCACTCTTTTTCGTTACGGACATAATTCTCGGACAGCCTCCTAGGGGGTGTCCGTCAATTTTGAGATGCCACAGGCAGACAAAGAATTTACAGGTTCTTGGTTATTTGATATGTTTATTATTAAGTAATCTACCCTGAAATACAACCTAATACCTAAGTTGAGCGATTTTTGGGGAAGATATGTGCTGAGATCTTGATGCAGCAAGGTTTGCGAAAACCGCAGGCATACCCGTGGATATATCGAGGATTTTTGCGAACCGTTGATGCGCAAGAGATCGGTGCAGATCGAGTCAAAAATCGCTCAACTTAGGTAATAGTTGAAATAGGAAATAAAGCGTTTTTACCCGGAGAAATGTCTTGATTGTGGAGTAAGCATGAGAAATGACCGGAACATAATAAAATTTGTGCGACATACATTAGGGTGCAAGTGCCCGGATGAAATATTTGACCGGATTGAATGCCGGGATGGCGACAGTGGCGCAGATCCATACACGCGAAGTATAACCCTTGGGGGGCGGTTGCTTGTCTATATTTGGGAAACAAATGACCCCGCGCTTGTTGAAGCCGGGCTGCCGGCAATGCTCCTTTGCGGAAAGAATGAGAGAGATCGACTCGGTCTGAACAGATTTCGTGCCGTTATAGCAACTGATGATGTTGATGGCATTGGCTCGATCGCCCAAAGGCTGTTCCGGGCCTTCAGCGATAAGGACGAAAAAATGCATCTTCATGTTGTCTCCACACACGATGTCGCCAACTTGATTGTATAGGAATTTCCTTTCAAAAAAGTCTCGCCGAAGGCGACTAATTTAAAAAATTAGGGAGACGCCGCAGTAGGGGCAACCTCCCTATGCCTTTATGCTTTTGATATATGTCCCTTCGTTTTCCTTCGAAGGATGTACACCCGGAGGAGTATAATTATAATGGGAAAGCCGACAAAGCATACGTCATCAATCCTTCCAGGTGAGAAATCGGGCGTGAAGTAATATATGCACCCTCCTAAAAGGAGGCTTCCGCGTAGCGCCCGGCCGTACCCCATAAAGGTGAAGACTCTGAAGAATGTCATGAAGGAAAAAGACCAAAAGAAAAATAGTAACAGATCTGCCAGGTAGCGGAATTTAGCGGGAATCAAATCAGAAAAAAGTTGGAGCATCCTTTCATAGAATGGTGTCACTTTGCTGGTGCGGATTTTAATGACCTCTCCGATTGTAATTTTGTCATCGAGATAGGCGCCGCTGGGTATTAGGCAGTCTAAGGTTAAGGCCGATTTTTTTTGATGAAGGGCATCATTTGCAGGCCTGAATGGAAGCTGAAGGATATGCCTTGCCATTAAGAATCCGCTGAGACAAATAGAGGCCAAAAAGAATAAGAGTATAACCTGAAAGACCGTCCTGTTCATGGCGTGAATGATCTCCTCTTGAGTTGATAAAGATTTGAGTCTACAGTTTAGCAAATGATATGATATCAATTATATATGTTCAATAGAATTGTTTGGTTCTTGTGTTATGTATGGTGGCAAGATACATGGAATTTTATCGTCCGGCAGAAGGTTGAGGTAAGTAGCCGATAGCACAACTTTCAAACGGAAAGGCCAACCACCAGATGTTGGGGGTGGCCTGTTATTTTTAGGGTGGCAAATTAGTGGGTTTCAGTCAGCGCCGGGGGAATTTTAATGCCAGTTCCAATGCAGTTACATACCAGATATAGGACTGATGTTCGCAGAATAAAACATGGCAAGGGCATTCTGCCCCTGCCATAAAACAGCGTGCGCAGCACTTATAGCCTTTAGGCAGGTTGCATGCCTCGCCTGCCGGCTGCCTTCGTCTTTTGGGTGGACAGCCAGGCAAACGCTCCTTCCCTAACCCGTCCTTTTGGCTCATGGGCGGGCTTGCTCCTTTGCGTTTGATGCCCTCGGGTACGATGGGGGCCTTTTCTTTGTGGTGTTGAAGGAGCAGCGTTATAATCGAAGTCCGCCAGGGTTCGTCGCTCTATAGGAGTTCCAATGGTCTGATTGATGGCGCGTACCATATCCTTGTCGTCTCCGGTAATAAGGGTGAAAGCTTCGCCGCTGCGAGTAGCCCGGCCGGTCCGTCCGATTCGGTGAATGTATGCCTCGGGGGTGGAAGGGATATCATAGTTGATGACATGCGAAATCCGGGTAACGTCAATGCCGCGAGCAGCGACATCGGTGGCCACCAGGATCTGAAATGTCCCGTCGCGAAAGCCGTCCAGTGCGGCTTGGCGGCGCGCCTGGGAAAGGTTTCCCTGCAGCGAAGCCGATCGATATCCCGCGGCAACCAGCTTTTTCCCCAAGCTCTTGGCGCGATGTTTGGTGCGGGTAAAGACCAGCACCGACTTGGTATTGGTGTTTCCCAAAAGCTTTAACAAAAGCGTCGTTTTTAAATGCTGGGCCACCGGGTAGAGTGCGTGACTGACCGTATCAGCCGGTGCGGTGATGCCCACCTGGACGGTGGCCGGATCTCGCAGAATATCCTTGGCCAGACGACGGATTTCAGGGGGCATGGTAGCCGCGAAGAGCAGCGTCTGGCGCTTTAGCGGCAGATGTTTTAAAATTCGCCGGATATCCGGAATAAATCCCATGTCGAACATCTGGTCGGCCTCATCTATAACCAGCACTTCCAGTTGGGAAAGATCGATGCTATGACGTCCGATATGGTCAAGAAGCCGGCCAGGGCAGGCAACAACAATATCGGCATGCTTCAGTTTCTGAATCTGCGGATTAATTCCCACGCCACCGTAAACACTAACGCTTCTTATGCGCGTCTTACGACCCAGGGTTTCGATAGCCTGATGAATCTGTTCGGCCAATTCACGGGTGGGGGCGATGATCAGGGCGCGAACGCATCCGTGTTTACCCCGCACCAGTCGATTGAGTATCGGCAGAACGAATGCCGCCGTTTTACCGGTGCCGGTTTGGGCCAGTCCCATTACATCGCGACCATTAAGTACCTCCGGGATTGCCCGCGCCTGAATCGGGGTCGGGGTTTCATAACCCGCCGCGGCAACGCCGGCGGCAACGGAGGGATGAAAATTAAATGTTTCAAAGTTCAATACATACCTTCTTTCTGTGTTCCAATAAAAAAAGCCCCGGACTTATTCCGGGGCTTACGTGATTTTTAGTTACAACCTGGAACACTGTTAATTTTTTGGGATCATACCGGTAGTTGGAATTGCTGTCAAGTTAATTATCTAATATTTTTAATAAAAATAAAATTGAGTGGTTAGGGGGAGTTCCTTCGGCTTTGCTCAGGATAAATTCACCCCTGCTGCCCCGCTTGGAAAGGCGGGATGGCCCCCGCACAGCGGGATCTTCGACGGGCCTTAAAATGAAAAAAGAGGGTAACCCTGAATCTGGTTAACCTCTTAAATT
>JBDRFJ010000175.1:0-4361 GCA_043818915.1 Pseudomonadota bacterium
GCCCGCACGGATCAGGAGGTTTACCGGAAAAACGAAGGCGCTTCCGGAGATTTGCCTGCCGCTTGAGTATGGGGACACCTTGCCGCAAGGTGTCCCCATACGGGGCGTGGCTCCGGAGACGCGCACCAATCCGCTCGTCGAGATGCGGAAGATCCCCGGGAGGGCCCTCCGCGAGACATGCTTGATTTTACTGATACTTTCTGAATTGCCGACACCGTGTCGTCATCCCGACATGTTTAATCGGTTTCCGTTGACCATTCCCGCGGCATAAAGGGGAATATGAAGACGTTTTCCGGAGAGGTTGAAATTTCTTGCGCTAAGAATAACGGAATACTTGGGTTGATATCGTTCTTCGTAAACTCCCAGACTTTTGGAATGTATAACCTTCCCCGACTTGACTTCCAAGGGTATGATGCCGTCCACCGTCTCCGCAAGAAACTCAACTTCGGAAGTACGGCCTTGCCAGCCATAAAGATCACGACAGCCGGCGGCTTTCATTTCCTGGGCAACAAAATTTTCCGCAATATAGCCTTGATAGCTGCCAAAACCATATTGCATGATAGCTTCCAGCGATAATCCGCTTACGGCGCTTAACATTCCTGCGTCAAAGAAATACAGTTTGAAGCGGTTTTCAACAGCTTGTCCTGCCAGAGGCGTTCGTACGGAGTCAAGAATAGAAACACGGTGTACCAGACCGGCCTGCTCAAGCCAATCCAGGGGGCCTGCCAGACGTTCATATCCACGAACGCCGGGAATCGCATCACGAAAGCGAAATTTCGGGGCGCTGTTATCTTGTGCCCGTGCCAGTTGGACTGGAATGTTTTTCCAGAGACGCTCGATATGCAATGCGCTGGTTTTACCACTATGTTTGGCCATATCTGCCAGGTAAGCATTTTCGAGATCATGCTGCACCTTTCGCACTGCCTGCATCGCGGAATAGTTATCACTGTTTCGCAAGTTATACGTATTAACCGCCTCAGGCAGACCACCTACCACCAGATAAGTCTTCCACATGTTCCACAGGCGATCATGGGCTGCATCAGGAAAGGGCTCCTTGCCATTAAAGCCCTCCAAACGTTCAACCAACTGTTTTTCGCCTATTCCCAGGAGGAACTCGTTAAAGGTCATAGGCCACATTTCAAGAAATGTTACCTTGCCAACGGGGAAAGCTTCGTCATTCAAAGATATGCCAAGGAGGGAGCCTGCCGCACAGATTGCCAGTTCAGGCTGTTCTTCACAGAAATACTTAAGACTGGTGAGCGCCCTGGGGCAGCGTTGAATCTCGTCAAAGATAACAAGGTCTCGCCAAGGATCAATTTCGGTTCGCAGATAGAAACGAAGTTCCTCCAATATCCGGGCCGGTCGCAGATCTCTGTCGAAAAACAGGGCGATAGCCGCATTTTCCTCGAAATTCAGGTAATGGGTACGGGGAAAGCAATCACTGCCAAAAGCCTTCAGGGAATAAGTTTTGCCTACCTGGCGAGCGCCTTTTAATATCAAAGGTTTTCGCGATTGTTCTTCCTTCCAGAGACGAAGGTTTGCTGAAATAGCTCTCTGCATAAAGACTCCTTAGTATTATTGTCATGTAAATAATACCGATATTGATATTTTATGCAAGGAAATCTTTCAGGATAATTAATGGGGACATCCTGAAGCTGGCGAAAAAACAGCGCGGTCCCCTTCTACGGCACAAGACACGAGAACATGATTATTCCGCAAATTATTGTTGCCACTTTGGCACCACCATGATATATTGTTTCAAATAAGGAGGAAATGATTATGGGAACCGCGCAGGCAAAAAATAATGGGCTGGCCGATGATCGGATCACGGCCAGGGTACCTCACTCCACACGGACAATCATAGAACGTGCAGCGGCGGTTTATGGAGCGACGATCAGCCAGTTTGTCATTCAAGCCTCCGTGGAGCGGGCAAATGAAGTCTTGCACAGCATGGAAATGGTTAAACTCTCGTCACGGGATGCCCAGATTTTCATTGATGCATTGACCAAACCGCCGGCGCCGAACAAGAAGTTGCAGGAAGCTGTACGCGCCCACAAACGACTTGTAGAATCCCGAGATTGAGATGAACATGGATTTAATCATTTGCCTACTGGACACCGACCACCATGACCGCGATGCCTTCGACTGTGGAGAACCGGTCCTCAACGAGTATTTACAAAAGACGGCAAGCCAGCATTTGAAAAAGGGGATCGCCAACACTTATGTACTGGTAACCTTGGCAGAGTCTCACAGAATTCTGGGATTCTTTACACTCTCTTTTTTGGAGGTGGATTTGTCAGAAGTACCGGCAAAATACGGAAAGAAACTTCCAAAGTCACATCTCCCTGCAGTCAAACTCGCGAGGCTGGCCATTGACAAGAACTGCCAGGGTAAGAATTATGGCAGACTTCTCCTGGTCGATGCCATGCGCCGGGTGGCCGCTGCCATCAGGAACACCGCAGGCGTTGTTGGATTGTTCGTAGATGCGAAGAATCAGAATGTTGCAGCTTTCTACGAAAAATTCGGATTTATTCCTCTGAGGGACAATCCCTTTTCCCTGATGATCCCCCAGCAAACAATCCTTGGATTATTTCCTGATAAAAAACCTGATATATAAAAATGACTGTCTTGACGGATAAGTCAATAGAAAATGAGGTTCGATCTTTTCTTTGAGAGTATGTTGACCCCGATAAATAGCAAGATGTTGTCATGGGAGATGCCTCAGCTTAGCCTCCTGATCGATTGTCTTTTTATCACAGGAGAGATTCACGACTGCAAATACAAAGGTGGAGATTGACTTTTCTCACCCCTTTATTGATAATCGGTCGAAAGGTAGCATTTTGGGGGGATGATCGGGCCTGAGCCTAACTTCCTGTAAGGTAGCATCTGATAATTTTGACGGGTATCCAACATTTCAAGCGGTAAACATTATCTAATGAGCTAAACTATTCCTTGACAAGCGATAACAGCCCCTCTATGCTTCCATTAGCGAGACATGTTCTGTTTGACGTTGGGAATACTTCGAGTTATACTAAAAATACGAAAGGAGGTAAAGAGAATGGGCACCTTGAGCAGCATGCCAAAAACTTTAACAGAGGCGCAGGCACGTGCTGGCTACACGGTATTCGTTGTAGGTAGTTATCGTAACCAATCTAATTCTCGGTTCATTCCCTACTCGGAGATCTATCAAGGTCGCAGCAGCATGATTGAGACCCCTGCCCAGTATCTACAGAAAGCTGTAGAGGAAGAGAAGCAAAGGGATGGGCAAAAAGCCTAAGAAGACTCGCAAGGACAGGGGCAAAATGACATCGCCAATTCAACAACCCAGCAGCACACCCGTTTCTCAAGTGGCTAATCAATCTCAAGCAGCCGTTTCGGATAAAGAACAATTGATCCAGCTCATAAAAGCCTTAGAACTGGCTCGTGGGGGCAATCGGGTTATCGTCTATTGGCTGACCGATTTAGCGCGGATATCAGAAGCGATGGTCCTTTCCCTGTACGACCAATTGTCATCAATTGGTCGACAAGAGGCGATAGATCTCTTCTTATTTACAAGAGGCGGTGACGTTGAGGCTCCTTGGCGAATTGTTACTCTCATTCGGGAGTTCTGCAACCGATTTTCCGTTCTCGTGCCCTACCGGGCGCATAGCGCCGGCACACTGCTGGCAATGGGAGCGGATGAGATCGTTATGACACCTATGGGAGTCTTGAGCCCGATCGATCCGAGCAGGACGCACCCACTTTTACCGCGCAGTGAGGGTGCTGCTGAGGCTGAACCCATATCCGTACAGGATATGAGGCATGCCATGACATTCATTCGGGAAACAGCTAAGCCTGGTAACTTGATAAACTACACCCCTGAAGCGATGGCACAGATCGTCACCGCTCTATTTGACAAGATTCATCCTTTGGCCATTGGGGCCATCGAACAGTCTTACGCTCTGGCGAAGATCATCGGTTCAAGGTGTCTACAAACACATATGATCAATACTGACGAGATGGTAACGATTGAAAAAATTGTCAACAAGCTGTGCGATGACTACAAGTCACATGCCTACCCAATTTGTCGGAATGAGGCGAGAGAGATCGGTCTGAAGGTTGTGGATGCACCACCGGATGTAGACCGTGCTATGATTGACCTTTTAAAGTTCTACATGGCCCGCGATATCAGCTTACCGAAGACTGACCTAAAGCCAGGCCAGACATTCACGTTGAAAACCGCTGTGTCTTTCCGGTAAGTCTGCGTGAAAAATCGTGACGGAGGAGTTACCATCGGTTATCAAGCCTAAGGAGGATAACCGATGGATCAGCAATTCATACCCACAGCAAAACCAACCCTTGAAGATGTTCGTCAGCGATTT
>JBDRFJ010000176.1:0-89054 GCA_043818915.1 Pseudomonadota bacterium
CTTTTTGAACGGTTTGGTTTCGTAGAGAGAGTCAGGCTCTTTTGAGAAAAACTTGTCAGCAAAACATATAATCTGCTCTTCCAGCGATATAGGGCTCATGTCTCTTTTGGGGACAGGGAGTTGCTGGCTAACGATATCTTCAATCGTTATACCGGTGCCTACGTGTCTTTCGCAAACGAGCGCATATTCAGGAAGCCCTTCTTTTTCCAACAACTGCCTGCCCAGATAGCCGTGGCAAACATATGGTTTTTTGCCATAACAGCCTATTTGCGGGGCATTGGTGAATAGAATGCCGATGTCGTGAAGCATGGCAGCCTTTTCAATGAAGTACGTGTCCGGCTTAAGATGTTCCACTCGTTTAGCAAGCTCAAGTGCCTTTTGTGTGACCATTTTACTGTGTTCTATCAACAAATGGCGGGCTTGAGACCCTTTTGCATAATATTTATCAATGAGTTTAAGTGGGTCCATTAGATATAAATAATGTAACTATTCTCCTCTTGAGTCAATACAATATTGGGCTTTTATCATCTCATCGGAAGTATTACGTATTTCTTGATTAACTGGTAAATGAAAAAAAAAATTAAGGAATTTAGGGATCGGGGAATTAAGGAATTATGGTATTGAAGGATGTTGTCATTTTGAATCCCTCAATTCCTAAATTCCTTAATGGGGTTTAATCTCAAAGGTCGCTTTGCTTTTTGAGCAGCTGTCGTTGTAGATCAGTTATATGAGGCAGCAAGGCGTTCTTGTGTTGTTCATTATATGTTTCGAACCGTATTTTTTCGGTCTCTTCCTCTATGGTTAAGGATGCCGAGAATTCTATTCCAAAATAGATAGCGTTGCTCCGTTTTATATCAGTGACTATTCTTGTTCTAATAGCACTTTTTGCCCACAGGATTTCTTCATTATCGATAAAGATCCTGACAAGAATTTCATCACTTGTTGAAAGCTTTCCGACAGGGTCCCGGAGGAGTTTTCCCTTATGGCTAACAGTTCTTGGACAGAGAAATTTTAAGCCCTGGAGGCTGAGATCGGTCACCTTGTAAGTTTGTTGTAGTCCTATGTGTTCTCCTTCGAGGTCGGTGATTTCTATGACAACGTCTTTATCACGTGGGATTTCCACGCGGTAATGTCTGCGCAAGGTGCTGCCGGAAATATCGGAAGATGGAACAAAAAAGAGCGCTTCTGTTGACGTCTCTTTGAGCTGATAGCGGTCTATATCGACAAGTTTCATTTTTGCCATTACGCGCTTTTTGGTCTGGTCTTTGTCCCTATGAAGGTAGGTTACTTCGATGGTGTCTCCGATCCTTCGTGACCGGAGCTTTGGATCGGGCTGTTCGATTATGACATGGGGAGGGATAACGTCGAGTACGCGGGACCTCCTGATATCGTCCTTTTCTTCGAATTTTTCGGCCTTGTGTGCCAACAGTTCGACTATTGTGGCAGGCTTGAGTCTTGTAAAGATGGAATCGTTGTGGTTATCTATCACTTTTCCACTATGGTTTCGTCAATTTTCATACCAAAGTGCCTTCCGGCCTTTTCTGTAACCACAACCACCTCATCCCCCTTTTTCAGGCCGACAATGGAAATCGGCTGTCCATCAGGTTTTGTAAGGCGAATGGTCTCGGCGTTTTGCAGGATAGTAGATATTTTGTTTCCCTCAACTTCTGCTTCGACCAGCATGAGGGGCCGTTTTTCTATTTTTAACCTTCCAACAACGGCCCTTGCGGTCTTCCCCTTAAAGTCGACTATAAGGACCTCGTCCCCGGATTTGAGATCGGACAAGTATTTTGTCTTTCCATCAACTACTCGAATGTAGGCGTGCACTGGACCCGCGTTTACTCTGAAGGGGCGGGGCGCGACATACGGATTTTCAAGACTCTCAGAATGCACTAAAAACATGGCCGCGCTTGAGTTTCCAATAAGCATACCTTCGCCTACATTCATTGATGTGCAGGTGTCCACACAAACCCTGTCACCCATTCCGATCGATCTGGTCCCCAAAATTTTTGCCGTTACTACAGGGATTGTTTCTCCGGAACCCTGGACCTCGCGGATTATTTTTTTTATTTCATTGATGTCACTGGTGGTTACCAGTATCCCATCCACGCCTTTTTCAAGTATGGAAAGGAGATCTTTTGCCTCGGAAGCGCTTTTTGCCTCTGCATAAAGGTTGTTTGTCTGCGCGATTAGGTTTTCCAGGGGAATGATCGTCCAGTCGGTTGTTCTTACGATTACTTTTTTGGTTTTTGTGAGTTTTACGATCTCCTTCTCATCCTTGCCGCTTTTTATTTCATATTCGACTACGTCCTGGCCCAGCTTTAGATCTCCATCTGTAGCAATAGTTTGTATGATACCGAGTTCTTTTACCTTGTCCGTGTAGTTTTTAGGCACCATAATCGCGTCTGCCCCGCTTTCCAGGGCAGTTGTCACAAGCTTTTTATTCCAGGGCACAACTTTCACCCAGACTTTTTTCATCAAGCCCCCTTCCTTATATGCTCAAGGGCGTCTTCCACCGATGCATTCTGATGGATAATCATGGAGAAGGCTTCTAACATCATTGCAGGGTTTTTATGTTGGAAGACATTTCTTCCAATGGAGACCCCACTTCCTCCCACATCAATGGCGTCTTTTACCATGGTCAATATGTCTTTATCTGAATCCATTTTGGGGCCTCCGGCGATTACAACAGGTACCGGACAACCTGCTACCACTTCTTTAAAGGTCTCTGGTGAACCTGTGTAATTGACCTTTACTATGTCAGCTCCCAGTTCGGCGCCGAGTCTGGCGGCATGCTTTACAACCTTGACATCATGTTCGTCCTTGATCTTTGCCCCTCTGGGATAGATCATGGCAAGGAGCGGCATTCCCCACTCCATGGCCGTCTGGGCAACCGCGCCAAAGTCCCGCAGCATTTCACGTTCTGTATCGCTGCCTATATTTACATGGATTGATACCGCGTCAGCCCCTATTTTTATGGCTTCTTCCACGCTGCATACCAGGGTTTTCGCGTTAGGGGTTGTCGTGAGCGACGTGCTTCCGGACAAATGTATAATCAGCCCCACATCCTTTCCGCCTCCGCGATGCCCCGCGCGTACGATACCCTTATGGATCACAATGGCATTTGCGCCACCTGTAGCTACACTATTTATGGTGGTTTTCATATCGATAAGGCCTTCCACAGGCCCCACGGTAACTCCGTGATCCATGGGAACGATTATTGTTTTTCCGGTATTGCGGTTTATAATTCTTTCCAACCTGATCTGTTTGCCTATCATGCCATACTCCCTCGGGCATAAACGCCCCGCTTTTAGTTTTGGGCCTTTAACCATTTAAAAAGCTTAATAAATTCAATTGCATTCTGTAGTCAATGGGTAAATAAATGTCAAGGAAAAAATAACACCTCAAACTTAAAAGATTTTTTTAGCTTGCCGATGGTATAGTCAGGGAATAACCAGTATTTGTTATTAAGTAAATATATCGTACGCAATATTATTGCGCTGAGGATAGTCTGTGATAGTAGCGGTGCATCAGCCTCAATATATGCCCTGGCTGGGTTACTTCGACAAGATAGACAAGGCTGATATATTTGTGTTGCTGGATACAGTCCAGTTCAAAAAGAATGAATGGCAGAATCGAAACAAGATCAAAACCGCCCAGGGGTGGCAGTGGTTGACAGTGCCGGTATTATACAAATTCCCTGAAAAGATAGAAGAGGTTGCTATTAATAATAACAGTAATTGGCAAAACTTACAAAGGAAGAGTCTAAAGACGAACTATTCAAAATCGTTACATTTTAATCATATTATTGAATTGTTGGACGAAGTTTTCTCAGCAAAATGGGACCGCATAGCGCCATTAAATATTTTTACAGTCAAAGAGGTTGCACGAATTCTCGGGATCAGCACACCGATTCATGTGGCCTCGGAATTGGGTGAATTTCCAGATGACCCAGACGATAGGTTGATCGCGATCAGTCAATATTTTGACGGGACGACTTATTTGGCCGGCAGTGGCGGGAAGGACTATATGAAGCTCGAAAAATATGAAAGAGCGGGCATCAAAGTACAATTCCAGGAGTTTCACCACCCTGTTTACCCGCAATTGTTTGGACCATTTGAACCATTTATGTCTGTTCTTGATCTGCTATTTAATTGCGGTCCTGACAGTCTGTCTTTCTTGCGAGGTGATTATGAATGTTCTGGCGATAGGCGCGCATCCTGATGATATAGAAATCGGGTGTGGAGCGACATTAATAAAGTATCGGCAAAAAGAGCATAAGGTCTATACCCTTATCATGACAGACGGGGCAATGGGTGGAGACAATGAAACCAGACGTAATGAACAGTTGCGTTCAAACGAGATTGTTGGTGTAGAAAAGACGTTTTGGGGAGGATACAAAGATACGCAGTTGCCTTTAAACAAGGATATCATCACTATTATAGAGGATGTAATCGATAAAGTTGATCCGGTTTTTATCTTTGTAAATTATTTTGATGATACGCATCAGGATCACAGACATCTGGCAAAGGCCACGATTTCAGCAACCCGATACATCAAAAATGTATTATTTTTTGAAGTCCCGACTACACACAACTTTTCTCCCTCGATCTTTGTGAATATAGAAGATGTGTTTGAGGAAAAGAATCGAATCCTCCTGGCGCATGAATCCCAGGTAATGAAGACAAACATAGGAGATTTGTCTATTGTTGATGTTGCTCAGGCACAGGCCGGCTTCAGGGGTATGCAAGGCCGTGTTAAATATGCGGAAGGGTTTGTGCCGCAAAGGCTCTTTATTAATGTATGACAATGATACCGCATTCAAAACCGACTATAGACTCTGAGGATATTAAGTCCGTCTGTAATGTATTAGAGTCAGGCGCGATAGCTCAGGGGGGGGTAGTAAAAGAATTTGAAAGATCAGTAGCGGCGTTTGTGGGCGTAAAAGGAGGTGTTGCGGTAAATTCAGGGACTGCCGCGCTCCATCTTGCCCTGATAGCTTTGGGAGTGAAGACAGGAGATGAAGTCATTCTTCCCGGTTATCTTTGTGTCGCACCGCTCAACGCGGTCCGCTATGTGGAAGCAACCCCGGTGTTTTCGGATATCGATCCGGGGACAGGTAATATTGATGCGAAGAGGGCGCAAGCTGTAGTGTCGGAAAAGACAAAAGCGATTATTGTGCCGCATATGCTGGGACAACCAGCTCAGATGGAGGGATTTGGCGACTTAAGAATTCCCATCATAGAAGATTGCGCTCAATCGATCGGGGCCCGATATAAAGGGAAGCGCGTGGGAAGTTTCGGAGAAGTGGCGATATGTTCGTTTTATGCCACCAAGGTTATTACCACGGGTGAGGGTGGAATGGTCCTTTCGGATAATAAAGAATTGCTTGAGACAGTTAGGGATCTCAGGGATTACGATGAAAAAATATCTTATATGACGCGATACAACTATAAAATGACCGATATGCAGGCTGCACTCGGAATTGAGCAACTAAGGAAACTTCCGGAGTTTATTGCTAAAAGGAGGCAGGTCGCTGAATTTTATGAAGAGATGTTCGCGGACCTTCCAGTGCGATTGCCGGGCAAGGTAGACGGATGCGAGCATATTTTTTACCGTTATGTTTTACGCATTGGGTCGGACGTGGAAGATTTTATTAAGACTATGGAGGACCTTAACGTGGTTTGTCGCAGGCCTGTTTACAGGCCATTGCATCAATTAGTCAATCAAACAGATTTAAAGAACACAGATCAAGTTTGGAACGATTCTGTTTCTATTCCAATATATCCCATGCTCACCGATAAAGAGAGGGAGCAGGTTGCTTTTAGTGTAAAAAAAGTTTTGCGTGGGTAAATAATGGCGGAACGAAGACATATTATAGGCGCGTATATTGTTGGATGGATCTTCTGGGGAAGCCTCCTGCTGCCCCAGATTCGGAACGTCTTCAAGCATAGTGGTGCGCGTTGGATATATATATTGCTCTTTGCTTTTTTTCTGTCATACTTATTGACCCCGCTGATTCGTAGAATTGCCACGCATTTTTCCATACTTGATCAACCGTCCGGACGAAAGGTACATAAAGACCCTATACCCCTTCTCGGTGGAGTGTCGATCTACATAGCTTTTACCACTTCACTCTTGGCAAACAATATACTCGACAAAGAAGTCTTTATTATTTTGATTGCATCAACAGTAGTTATGCTGATCAGCCTGGTAGATGATATGCGATCACTTTCCGCCAAGTTAAAATTAATAGTTCAGTTGGCTGCGACTGCATTGGTTTTTTGGTCGGGTGTCCGGATAAATATCTTCCCTCCAGGTGTAATTGGCGAGGTCGGCAACCTCTTGTTGAGTTTTATGTGGGTAGTCGGTGTTACCAATGCCATGAATTTTATCGACGGCACAGACGGCCTGGCAACGGGCTTGGGAATAGTTGTCTCGCTATTTCTTGGCATTGTGGCATTTCAGACAGATCAGGCGTTTTTAGGATGGTTTGCTATCGCGATGATGGGAAGCTGCCTTGGATTCCTTCCATATAATTTCCGGCGTTCAAAGCCTGCAAGCATCTTTTTAGGCGACACGGGAAGTACCTTTATCGGATTTACGTTAGCCTGCCTGGCAATAAAGGGCGACTGGGCTGAAAATGACCCGATAGCGTCGATATGTGCTCCCATTATGATTTTTGGGGTACTTATTTTTGATATGACGCATACCACGATTACAAGGATCTTTAGTGGAAAGGTGCGAAGTTTTCATGACTGGGTCTCTTATGTGGGAAAAGACCATATTCATCATCGTATGTACAGACTTTTTCAGAGCAATAAAAAAACCGTTGGCTTAATACTTGCAATGAGCACTTGTTTAGGGATAAGTGCGGTTGTATTGCGAAATGTTGGCGCCGTTGACGGTATACTTATTGTAATTCAGGGAATTATCGCTTTTGTTATCTTTGCGTTGATAGATTATCAGCAAGAAAAAACAAGGATAGAGTTTGAAATGGATAGGCCCTGGTTTCGGATACAGGAACTTTTTGATGTGGCTGTCAGTCTTCCTCGTACCAACATCCATTTTGACGGGGTCATTTTAGACATAAGCGCGACTGGAGCAAAAGTCCTTGCTCATCCGACTTCATATCCAATAGCTATCGGAACAGATGTGTTGTTGGCGTCAAGGGAACTTGATGAGGCGGAGTTGCCCAGGCCAAAAGGGCATGTCATACGTAAAAGAAAGGTTATGCTCAATGAGGATACCGAAAAATACATAGAGTTCGGAATACAATTTACAGACTTTGAAAGCGATAATATTCTAAAGTTAGTAGAGTATCTTTACAAGAAACAGATTGAGAAGAGGCGTGAAAAGTTCTCGGTATCTGTCAGGCCCCTCCAAGATGTGGATGTGGGGCAACTGACCGCTGACGGTTGAGCCCGTAAAGGCGAGTTAAATGTATTGTGAGTATTGGAAACTGAAAATGCCACCATTTGAAAACGTTCTAAATCCCAAGTTCGTTTTCTATTCGCCTAATCATGACGAATCCTTGATGCGGCTTTTTTATACGGTCAAAGGGAGGAAAGGGGCATGTATGCTCACCGGGGAAGTGGGTTGCGGCAAGACCACGATAAGCAAGGTATTTCAAGAAAAACTTAAACACGGGAATTTTGACATCGGAATAATTACGAATCCAAGTCTTAGCAGCATAGAGTTGCTACAAGAGATTCTATATCAACTCGGTTCCGAGGTGCAGTACAGCACTAAACTTCAATTAATACACGCTTTGCATAACAAGGTGACGGAAAACCTGAAGGCCGGCAAAGAGACCATTGTGATCATTGATGAAGCACATCTCATAAAGGAAGAAGAGACATATGAAGAATTGAGGTTGTTGTTAAACCATCAGGATGATAACAGATTTTTGCTAACGCTTATCCTTATTGGACAGCCTGAGCTGAAAGAATTGATCGGGAAAATTCCTCAGTTTGAGCAACGCATTCCAATCAAATATCATTTGAAACCTCTTAATTTTATAGATACGTTTAAGTATATACAATTTCGATTAAAAAAAGCCGGCGTTAATGGAAATATTTTTACGGGAGACGCGGCAAAGAAGATATACGAATATTCCGGCGGTATTCCGCGAAAAATCAATAACATTTGTGACATGAGTCTATTGGCCGGTTTTGTTGATCAAGCCCGTGTAATTGATTATAAGATTGTTAAGATGGTAATAGAGGACGAAGGTTGAAATATGGTCCGTTTGGCCGATGCAATAAGGTCTAATAATAAGATCCTCAACAAAAAGAGTGACGTGGTCCGTCTTGGGAAGACAAGAAAATTGGCAGACCTTGCCAATCACGACGAAATGACTACAAACAAAAAAAGAGTGACAACCGGTATAACTGTCTCCCCTGAAAAACTTTACAATGGACTTGTGAATTTTATGAGGGGAGTCAATGACAGAGTAAAAAAGGGAGAACGATTCGATATACAGAAAGGGCCTAAATTTATTAATGTTATGGTGGGTTATCCAAAAAGCATATTGGATGATTTGCACCGACTCACCCTTCTTTCCGCGGGAGACAAAAAAGGTTCTCTATCTAATCATGCTGCAAACGTGTCGATAAATTCGATAATAATGGGGACCGCCCTTGTATATCCAAGAACAAAACTGATAAAATTGGGCACAGCCGCGCTCTTTCATGACATAGGGATGTATAGAGTGCCTGATAATATTATCAATAAAAAAGGGAGACTAACTCCTTCAGAGATTAAGGTTATAAGGCAACATCCCGAAGTTACTTACAATGAACTGTTAAAGTATGGTGAGCAATACCATTGGCTCGCAGAGGTTGTTTACCAGGAACACGAAAGAGTGGATGGAAGTGGATATCCGAGAGGCCTAAAAGGCGATCAAATTCATGAACATGCCAGTATTATAGGGATACTGGATATATATGACGCCATGATTCACAACCGACCCCAGAGGGGTGGACTGTCGCCCGCCTATGCTATGAAAGAGATCGTTCAGAGTAGCAAGGGACTTTTTCCTGCGTCGATTATAAAACATTTGTTATGTCAATTATCGATTTTTCCAGTGAAAAGTTATGTTAAATTGAATAACGACTCTATAGGGATGGTTGTCAAGACCAATACCTTGTGGCCGTTGAAGCCGGCAATCAGTCTTATTTATGATGCACAGGGGAAGAGAGTAATAGATGACAGGGTATTAGATTTGGCCGAAAACCCTCTATTATATATAAAGGATGTTATTAGGGAAGAAGATATTCCTGATTTTTTCTGATCGAGGTGATAACATGGACTTGGACAAGATTTACACAAAAAGTGATTCCATAGTTTCCAGGAAAATAGCCGACGAGGTGATCCTGGTCCCTATCAGGCAGGATGTCGGAGACCTGGAAAGTATTTACACCCTGAATGAGGTGGCGGCCCGTATTTGGGAACTGTTAGACGGCAAGAGTACGGTAAAAGAGATAAGTGATGTTATCGTTAGTGAGTATGAAGCACCTCCCGTTGAAGTCGAGAAAGACATAGTAGGGTGTTTGAGTGAGCTGGAATCAGTAAAAGCAGTGACAGAGGGTTAGACAATGGAATGCTCACCCATACCGGAAATGTCATACCGGAAATTTAGTGACCGATTTCACGAAAAAGCTGTGGCGGCAAGGGTTCCGGTTAATGGAACACTTGAGATGACCTATCGGTGCAATTTAAACTGTGTGCATTGCTACTGTAACCTTACGCTGGATGACACAAATGCGTGTGAGCAGGAATTGACGACACAAGAAATTGTGGACCTTATCGATCAGATTGCTGACAGAGGGTGTTTGTGGCTTTTGATTACGGGAGGGGAGTGTCTACTCCGAAAAGATTTTTTCGATATCTGGACCTATGCTAAAAAAAGGGGATTGTTGCTCACTCTGTTTACGAATGGAACACTTATAACTCCTGAAGTTGCTGATTTTTTGAAAGAATGGCCTCCTTTTTCTGTTGAGATTACCCTTTACGGGGCGACAAGTTATACATACGAATCAGTTACCAGGATGCCGGGGTCGTATGCCCGATGCAAGAGAGGAATAGAACTCCTTCTGGATAGAAATATACCGCTGAGACTCAAGACCATGGTTTTGACCCTTAACCGACACGAACTCGGCGATATGCAAAGATATGCTCAAGGGCTTGGGGTCGAATTCAGGTTTGATGCCATGGTCAATTCCAGACTGGACTGTGGCAAGGACCCATGTCAATTCAGGATTGATCCAAGTGAAGTGGTAAGACTCGACATGGAAGACGAAAAGCGTTTAAAGGCGTGGAAGGAGTTTTGCCGAAAATTTCTGCGAGCGGATAAAACAGAGGGTCTGTTTGTGTGCGGTGCAGGAGTGACTACTTTCAATATCAATCCTGTTGGCAGGTTGCAGGTATGCGGCATGGTGTCGGAGCCGTATTGGGATTTAAGGAATGGATCGTTTTCAGAAGGGTGGGAAGAACTGCTCCCGACGGTTCGGGAACAGAAGCCGACAGAAGCATACATATGCAATGATTGTGAGCTATATTCCTTATGCGGTCAATGCCCGGGATGGGCGATGACGGAAAACAATAACAGAGAGTCGCCTGTGGAGTATTTGTGTCAGATAACTCATGAGCGGGCAAAGGCTCTGGAAGTAGAAGGGAGTACATTGCCATGAACATAAAAGAGAAAAAAGAGTATAAGAAGCCGGAAATTCGAAAGGTGCGTTTGACTCCGGAAGAGGCGGTGCTGGCGGCCTGCAAGACCGCTGGAACATTAAGAACTACCGGCTTCAAGTGCGATAACCTGCAGGGAGGCTGCATCAATAAAGACCAGGGATCGTGAGGCAAAGGATGACATCAGACCTCAGATTTAATATCGGGGGGTTCACTTTGTCCGTGCAGTTTCCTGACAACTGCGAGGGTACATTTCCTTCCCCGTATACGCACTTCGCGTCTGAGAGAGAACCTGACGTCTCTCTGCGGGTCCAGCCCGGCCCATTCCCTTATGGCGGGGACAAGGAAAAGATATTTGATTGCCGGCCCAACTGGAGTCTTTATCGCAGCAGAGGGAAATATATTTTAAGGACGATGTTTCAAGAGGCGTTATTTGATCCTGATTTTCGTTCCGCGGACCTTTACACCCTAAGTGAACGGGACGATTCTTTAAGTCCCAAGTTTCTTGTTTATCCATTGCATGAGATCTTAACGATCAACCTCCTGTGCCGAGACCAGGGCATCCTCCTTCATGCCTGTGGTATTGTAGACAATGGAGAGGGGATTCTGTTTTGTGGGATGTCGGGAGGAGGTAAGAGCACGTTAGCAAATATATGGAAGAATGAAAAAGGGGTTGCTGTCCTGAGTGATGACAGAATCATTGTTCGCAGAATTGATGGGGATTTGACGGCCTTTGGCACGCCATGGCATGGTGAGGCGGGCCATTGTTCATCCGAGAAAGTCCGGTTGCGCAAGATATTTTTTATCGAGCACGCAGGGAAGAATTGGGTAAAAAAGATATCACGAACCACGGCGGTATCGAATTTATTGACACGATCCTTTCCTCCGCTGTGGGATAGGGAAGGGATGGAACGCACATTGGAATTTGTTGATACATTGTCGTGCGAGCTTCCATGCTATGCTTTGGGAGTTGTGCCCGATAATCGGGTTATCGATTTTGTACGAGACATATGAGTAGCATGAACACATTCTTGACGATAAGCAGAGAACTTTTCGAACAGGGGAGATCAGTCCGTTTCGAGGCCCGTGGATGGAGCATGCGCCCCTTGATAAAGGACGGAGATTTTGTCGTCGCAAGGCCGGTAGATAGTAGTTCCATTAAAATTGGGGATGTTGTTTTTTACATCACAGATAAGAATGGTGTACTTGTTCACCGTATAATCGGCCTGCGCCGAGATGATGGTGAAATGACCGCGATGATCAAAGGGGATGCCTGTTTTGGCCCTCCCGATAATGTCCCGGTTCAAAATATATTAGGACGGGTGGTGTCGATTGAAAGAAAGGGGCGGGAAAAAAGGTTGGATACCATATGGCACAGGGTACTGAGTCTGATCCTTGTGGCGGCATCACCTTTAACCTCGTGGGGATTGCCGGTTTTGATCAGGGCAAAGAGAATGCTGTTGAGTGGATGGTGATAAAAAGTGACATGGACCCATGAAGATCGCCTATTACTCTATTGTTGTCAGAAAAAGATCCATGATGAGGTACAAAGTGACATAGCCGACATATTGGGCGGTATTGATTGGAGGATTTTTCTAAAAAAGGCGAGAAAGGAAGGTGTCTCGCCTCTTGTGTTTTTAAGGTTTTCCGAAACAGTTGGCGACAGTAGCGCAGTTCCGCCTGGTGTAATCGAAGAACTAAAAAAGGACTACTATGCGACTGCTGCCCGTAACGCAGTCATTTTTGAAGCACTAAGGGGCATTCTGAAGACGTTTAATCATGCCGGAGTTGATACGGTTGTCCTCAAAGGCGCGGCCCTGGCTGAACTGGCCTATAGGAATCTGGCCCTGAGATCGATGTCTGATGTCGATCTGTTGATAAAAAAGGAAGACATTTATAATGTAGACCTCATCTTAAAAGGGCGGGGCTATTATTCGCCGGATGCACAGGGAATTGATCTCTCTGCAGTTCGTTCGGATTATCTTACCTCATTAGCCTATATTTCTTCTTCAGAGAATTATCCATGCTTTCATATTCATTGGCATTTTGTTAATTCCACCATTCCCAACGATTCGTTAATAAAAAACATTCCCATGGCCAATATATGGCATGATGCGGATAAGGCGCGAATTGCCGGCGTGGACACATTAGTGATGGCGCCGCACCATCTTCTTATCCATCTTGCCGAGCATTCTCTCAGAGTCTCCCATTCTTTGAGCAAGTTCTGTTTTCTTTGTGATATCAATGAGGCGGTCGAGTCATATGGTGAAACAATAGACTGGGAGCGGTTGATAATAGAGAGCAGACGATTCAGCCTTGGCTGGCTGGTCTATTTGCCCCTTTATTTCGCAGTAAAATTTCTAAATACGAAAATTCCGAACGAGGTTTTATTGAGGCTGAGACCGGAAAGGCTCAGTTTGTATGAAAAGATTTTTATCAAGTTGGTATCAGAGAATTGTCGATTTTCCGGATTAAGCTATCTATTGCACCTTTCGAGCAATAAAGGAGTGACTGGGAAGGCAAGATTTATTTTGAGGACTCTGTTCCCGCCCGGGCATGTTATTGCGCAACGCTGTGGGATTTCACCGGATAAAGTCGGGCTTATTTTTTATCTGCGCAGAATGAATGAAGTATTCATGGCTTTTGCCAAGTCGGTACAGAAAATTTTAGGGACAGTATCTTAACGTTATCCGCATCGATCAAGAAGCGAAGTGGATATCAAAAGCTGAATTATAATGTACATGCCAATGAAACATAGAACCTCAAGCAGTCATTCCCGCGGGAATCCAGTTCGCGGCATTTCTGGATACCCGCCTATGCGGGTATGACGCTGATGGCTATCAAATTAGAAAAATTGATTCTTCGTAGAGTGAGTTATCTTTTACTCAATCGAGGTGTAATTCTATTTGAGAGGACATATTAATTTTGCCATGTCGTACATTGTAGAAGCTGATAGAATAACAAAATATTTTTCTCCAGAGGTTGGGCCGGGTATGACGTTCAAGCATGTGTTTGGGAGGAAAGACGCTGTTGTAGCCCTCGAGGACGTGTCTTTTACAATAAAAAAAGGTGAAATATTCGGGCTGATCGGACCCAATGGCGCGGGTAAAACTACACTTTTGAAAATTTTAGCGACATTGATTCTTCCGAGCAGTGGTTCCGTCCGCGTGGGTGGGCATGAAGTCGCTGCCGAGTCTATCGCGGTGAGGAAATGCATCGGATTGGTAAGTGGCGAGGAACGAAGTTTTTACTGGCGCATCAGCGGTAGGAAAAATTTAGAGTTTTTTGCTACTTTTTACAACCTAACTAAAAAATCGGCCCGGGACAGGATTGACAACCTCATTGAACTTCTTGAGATATCGTCTCCAGACAGAATGGTCGGCAAATATTCGTCCGGAATGAAACAGCGTTTGGCGCTTGCACGGGGTTTGCTTCATGACCCTCCTGTGCTCCTCATGGACGAGCCCACAAAGAGTCTGGATCCCGGAAGCGCTGAAAAAATCCGAAAGATTGTTAAAGAACATCTTTGCCTTAAAGAAAAAAAGACAATTATATGGGCCACTCATAACTTGTGGGAAGCAGAGACAGTTTGTGACCGTATAGGACTGATCAATCATGGAAGGCTCGTTGCTGTGGGGACTATGGGCGAGTTGAGGGGAAAGGCCGGATTGAAGCAAACAGCATCTCTTGAGGAGATATATAAGGTGATGAGTCAATGTGTGTGATTTAAAATAGTAAGGTGTGCCATTCTCACGTTTTAATTTGCAATTAATAGTCAATATCGAAATACGAAGCACGGCACGCAGTGAAGCGTCAGCGCTCAATTCGAAACAAATTCGAATGACCAAAATTTAAAATTCAAAACGATCGCGATTGTGAGAGTTGTCCACAACTAAGCCGGTATTACATGGGTTTTGAAAATTTGATATTTGAATTTAGGATTTGTTTCGAATTTCGGTATTCGAATTTCGGATTTTTCCAATTTTCAGCTTGGATCAATGAGCTTGAATGATAAGCAATGCCTCATAAGGTATAACAAACACTATGGTATTCTATAAGATATTTGCCTTTATAAAAAAATCGTTTCTTATCCAGTGGAGTTATCGCCTGGCAATTTTTTTGGGCATTCTGGGCACCTTTGGTTCGTTATTGACGTTCTATTTTATCGACAGGCTCTTCGGGTTCAAAATTGTTGCTCACCTTGCTCCGTATGGAGTTAATTATTTTTCTTACGCACTGATCGCAATCGCCTTTTCCGGTTTTATCGGAACTTCTCTGGGTAAGGTCGCCGGGCAGATCAACCAGGAACAGACCGTCGGCACGTTGGAGGCGTTATTGACTACTCCTACCCGGATCGAGACCCTGATCGCGGCGATGATTACATGGGATTTGGTATATGCATTTGTCGAATTTGCCCTTTATGTCATTATGGGCATATTGTTGTTCCGTATCGATTTTTCAAATATCAATATACTCTCCACTCTGGTCATTACGCTTCTGAGTATCGTGTCGTTCAATTCGTTAGGCATTATTTCAGCGGGATTTATTCTTGTGTTCAAGAAAGGTGATCCGGTTTCATGGTTAATCAGCATAGCTTTTGAACTCTTGGGGGGAGTATATTTCCCTGTAACCGTTCTACCTGAATGGCTTCAGTCCATTGCCCATCTTTTCCCTATAACCTATGCAATCCGATCCGTGGAATTGGCGATTTATCAGGGTGCAACCCTAAAAGAGCTTTCTTCCGATATTTTTGCCCTTATCTTATTTTGTCTGTTTCTCCTTCCCGTGGGAATCCTTGTCCTCAAGTATGCCTTAAATCAGGCTAAACAAGACGGAAGCCTGATTCAATATTAGCCGATGCATTATTTCCCGTTTTGCCCTGAAAAAATCCTCTATTAGGGCATAATTATCTAATTTATTAAATAAGTACGGCCGATGGATAATATAAGCGTTTAGCTGTCAGAAGTCAGTCAATGGCTTGGGAATTAATCAGGAGATTATAAGTTGATATTGAACAATAACGTACTAAAAGTTTTAGCTATTTCCCTGTGTTTATGTTTTATGGGGTGCGCTAAAGGTCCGCATGTTATACCGGTAACTGAATATAATGAACAGATGAGCGGGGTTTCCACGCGAAGCGAGGAAGTGCTTGAAGAGATATCCGCAATGAGTCGTGTAACGAGCAATCATGTATTTACCGAGGAATGGGGGACACAGGAATATATTATCGGGCCGGGTGATGCTGTTGAGTTGACCTTTTGGGAGGGGACACAACCGGTAAAATACGAAACAACAGTGCGTTCCGATGGATGCATCTCATATTCTTTCCTGGATGATATCAAGGTGAGCGGATTGACTCTGCGCCAGGTGGATCAAGTGCTGACAGAAAGGTTACATAAATACATCAGGAATGTTCGGATCGATGTGGCGGTATTGAAATACAAAAGCAAGACCGCGCTTCTATTTGGGGAGATTAACATACTGCAATTGCAGACAGAACAATCAGGCCCTGGAAGATATCCCCTGAGCGGAAAGACAAGGATATTAGATCTCATTGTAGGGGCCGGCGGCACGACCAAAGATTCTGATCTGAAAAACATCGAACTGATACGCGGGGGGAAACAGTATTCCTTGAACCTTTATGACGCAATGTTCAGGGGAGATATGACGCAGAATATCATAATAGATGATGGGGATGTGGTTACCGTTCCGGAACTCCCTGCATTGGGGGAACGTATATATGTGTTCGGTGAGGTCAACAATGAGGGAATCTACCCTCATGAAGAAACCTATGACCTGCTTGCCGCTATAGCAAGGGCCGGAGGATGCACAAGTATAGCGGTTGAAAATGATATAAAGATAATAAGGGGATACGGGGAGGGAAAGCCGATCGTATTGTCGGCAAGCCTTGATGCCATCCTAAAAAAGGGGGACATCTCCCAGAATGTTCATCTTATAGACGGAGATGTCGTCTATGTTCCGAGAACAGTAGTCGGGGATATCAATGAGTTTATTCTCAATACCACCCCGCTTCTCGATTATCTACTATACCCGGCAAGATATCGAAATGAATACTCTGATACGAACCGGATGCGATATTTTATGAAGTAGTGAAGGTCGAATAAAGATGGAATATGATCTGAATCTGAGAGAGTACTGGAGAATCGTTCGCAAGAGGAAGTTTATCGTCCTTTTTGCCACCTTTATGATGGGGCTGTTCAGTTTTGGAATAGCGTACATGAAAAAACCCGTCCCTGTTTATGAAACAACCGCCACGGTTAAGATAGAAAAGAGCAGTACAACCACCGGAATATATCTTGAGGCATTGTCGTGGTCCGGGGCCGATTATTTAGAGACGCAGGCATCCATTATTACCAGTTACCCTATAATGGAAAAAGTGGCCAAGGAGATAGGTTTAATCGACAAAGACCTCGACAGCATCGAGGTTCGATCACGCAGTGATTTGATAAATAGCGTTTTGGAATTAAAAGATAAGGTATTAGCGGAAAGGGAAGGCAACAGTAACCTTATCAATATTACCGCCCAATCTCATGATCCAAAGACCACACAAAAAATAGCCAACACCGTGGCACGGGTCTACATGATTGAGCACACGAATGAGGTGAACAAGAGGACATTTGAATCACGGAAATTCATTGAAGACCAGCTTGAAGTGGTTGCAGAGAAATTAAGAAAGGCAGAGGAGAGTGTGAGGGAATTTCGAGAAAGGCATAAGCTTCTCTCGCTCAATAGTCAGACAGCTTCACTTTTAGGACATCTCACCACGGCAGAGGCCGAACATATGAAGGTCATGAAAGCAATTGAAGAGATGTCCTTTATGTTTGGCCGACTGAAGTATGCGAAGAATAAACCTATTACAACAAAAGAGAGCTTCTATATCAATGAGGCATCCACTCTTTACAAGAACCTGAATGCCAAGCTGGTTGCGCTGTTGCTGGAGAAAGACACCCTTTTATTAACCTACACGGAAGAATACCCCAAAATAAAAGAAATCAACACGCAGGTCAATGAAATAGCAAAAAATATGAGTGCACAGTTGGCGGAACGGATATCAGTAACAGAGAAAAGATCAAAAAGTATAAAAGCCAAAATTGATGATTTACAGCAAGAGCTTAAAAGGCTCCCGGATAAAGGGCTAAAATTGGCACGGTTAGAGCGGGACGTGCAGCTGAACGAAAAGGTGTATTCACTTCTTGAATCAAAGCTCCAGGAAGCCAAGATAAAAGAGGCGGCCAAGATAGAAGAAGTGGTTATTGTAAAACCGGCATTGGAGCCTAATTCTCCGATAGAAAGCTCCCAGGTTAAATTAAAAGCGTTTATGGGAGCGGTGATCGGATTTATCATAGGACTTGTTTTTGCTTTTGTTTACGAGACATTTGATACTTCTATAGGCGCCATAAAGGAAATTGAAGAATTTGTAGGCTTGAGCGTGCTTGGTGTTATCCCGGCAATTGATATAAAGGAAATCAAGGAGGTATTGAAAAAGATATATAAGAAGGAAGATTTCTCAGATGTTTTTTTAAAACGCAAGTCAAGATTACTAACTCATTTCATGCCGAATTCAACATCGTCTGAATGTTACAGGGCAATGAGGACCAATGTCCAGTTTGCGGGGCTTGATAAGCAATTGAAAACGATTGCATTTACAAGCGCTGTTGCCAATGAGGGAAAGTCAACCACTATTGTTAATGCAGCGATAGCAATGGCACAGGCACAAAATAAAGTGCTCTTGGTAGAAGGGGATCTCAGAAAGCCTGTTATCTCTCGATGGTTTGGAGTTGAACCTTTACCCGGGTTAACCGATGTTATTCTTGGATCATATGGGTGGCATGATGCTGTACGTACTATAACAGACATCATGCTTGGCGAGATGGATGTTGAGGAAGTTATGCTGACACCTGGGTTGGATAACTTGCACATCATTCCATGCGGTCACGTTCCTCCTAATCCCGCCGAACTCCTTAACTCTAAAAACCTTACTAAATTTTTAGATGAAGTAAAAGCAGAGTACGATGTAATCCTAATAGATCTTCCACCCATACTTTCCGCCGCAGAGTCCGCTATTGTCAGCGCAAACGTAGATGCCGTGGTTATGGTCTATAAGGCGGGCAAGACCGCCAGGGGGGCATTGCGGCGCGCCAAAGACCAATTGGAGCACGCGAATGCCAATATTATGGGAATCGTCCTGAACGAATTAAAGGCGGAAATCAGCTCGGATTACACCGATATCGATTATCATCGCTATTACGGATACGAAGAGGAAAAAGGCGCAAAAAAACCACCTTGGGTTTCTTTGCCGGCATTTTTAAAAAAGGTATATCAGCGGAAAAAAAGCAAGAAAAGAAAAAAGGCAGAGAGAGACAAGCGGCCGCTATGGCAAAAAGTAGCGATAGTCTTATGTGCATTTATAATGCTGGGTATTGGATTATTTTGGCGTGAGACTTCCAGAACAAAGCCGGTGGAGCATAGCAAATCAAGTCCGCACAAAAAAATAGTGAAAGAAGAGAGACAAGCGGTCAATCGGTTGAGTAGTCAAGCATATAAGGACTCAACGACTCGACAACTTGACGACTTGACTCCGCCTGGGCCGGACGAAACAAAGTGAAATTATATGAAAAAAAAGAAAAAAGTAGAATTTAATTTTTTGGTTCTTATTGTCATAATCTGTTTTTTTTTGAGCCTCTTAATATTTTTTGCTTTTGATACCCCTTCATCAAACATGAATCAGAATTCGAGAAATATACAAAATGAGATTACTTTACAGGATATTGAAAGGTTGGAACGAGAAGGGATTACGGACAACGATTTAGAAAAGATGCTCAACGAGTATAACAAAAAGCAAAAAAGGTAGTATAGGATAAAGGGGCCGGGCTAAGGCTTTTTACGAAGTCATCAATTTTGGAAAAGAGCACAGGGAGTGATGAAGAGATATTCGGTCGGCATAGATCCCAAGCTTGTGTGTCTGCTGATAGCAATTATTGTGACCACCGCTTTTATTTCCGGGATAATGGCGAAAGCTACGGCCGTTATTGCGTTTGCGGTGGTAATGGGATTGCTTGTATGTGTGGTAAGTTTTGCCAATACGGACGTTGCATTATATATCCTCGTATTTTCAATGTTGCTATCTCCTGAATTTGGCCAAAGAACTACACACGGCTCTGGAATGACCTTCAGAGTGGATGATGTCCTTATTGTTCTTATTGGCTTTGCGTGGCTTGCCCGGTCAGCGCTCCACAAGGAATTAGGACTCTTTTTAAAAACACCACTGAACAAACCAATATTTTTCTATCTGGCGGTGTGTATTTTATCAACTGCTATTGGGATACTGGTCGGTAACGTATCGGTACAACGTGGATTCTTCTTTGTGCTGAAATATTTTGAATATTATGTTGTTTATTTCATGGTGGTTAACCATGTTCGGAATGAGGACCAAATAAGACGCTTGGTAATAGCTTTGCTTTTGACATGCCTTGTGATTGATATTATCGGACTTCTCCAGATTCCGTCGGGGGAAAGAGTGACAGCCCCGTTTGAAGGAGAACGAGGCGAACCGAACACCTTGGGAGGATACTTGGTTCTCATGTTGGCTATGTCTTTGTCACTTGCTGTATATGTCGGTTCCTTCAAGCAAAAGGCTGCCTTATGGATACTTTCAGGTCTCAGTTTTTGCACGTTACTTTTTACCCAATCCCGAGGTTCATATCTCGCCTTTGCTGTTATGTATTTTTCATTAATGGTCTTATCAAAGAAGAAAATGTTTGTAGTTATCCTCGTATTGGCATTGGTATCAGCGCCATTTGTCGCACCCCAACAAGTAAAAGATCGTGTTGCTTACACGTTTACACAACAGAGGATGGAGGGGCAGAAAAAGATAGGTACTGTGACGCTGGACACATCGACATCTGCACGACTCCAAAGCTGGCAAGAGGGTTGGAATGCCTTCCTAAAACGTCCAATATTTGGTTGCGGGGTCACTGGTTACGGATTCATGGACGCACAACTTGTTCGCGTCCTTGTAGAGACGGGCATTGTAGGTTTATTTGGTTTCTTTATTTTGTCATGGGCGTTGCTTAAGGAAGGCTGGAAAAGTTATCAGTACGTTCATTCCGAATTTTACAAGGCTATTTGCAGAGGATTTTTTGTGGGTACCGTTGGAATGTTAGCCCACTCTCTTAGTGCCAACACTTTTATTATTGTGAGGATAATGGAACCATTCTGGTGTCTGGCGGGGATTGTTATGATGTCTCATGTAGTTGAGGCAAACGCGGCACACGAGAATGCGAAAGATCTGGCTATGGAGCGGAGAAGCGTAGTGTAAATGACGGAGTTCCGGTATCCAGCATGCCAGGCTCCATGGGTGAGTTCTCATTTAATGAACAATAGGAAAAGCCATAATGACCAAGTGAACGATAGTAATGTACTGCAATCTGAACCTCTTTCAAAAAGGGTTGTTAGAGGTGGAATATGGGTTTTTGCATTGCGGATAACCAGTCGTGGCCTTGGTTTTATAAGGACCATTATTCTTGCCCGCTTGCTGGCCCCGGAAGATTTCGGTCTCCTCGGCATTGCCATGCTGGCCATAGCCACGCTGGAAACTTTTTCTCAGACAGGATTTCAAACAGCGTTAATACAAAAAAAGGAGAATATTAAATCATATCTTGATACGGCATGGACGGTATCGGCAATTAGGGGATTTGTGTTGTTTCTAATTTTATTTCTTACTGCTCCTCTGATTGCCAGTTTCTTCGATTCACCTCAGGCCATGTTGATAATAAGGGTAATAGCTATATCAACGCTGCTTTCAGGATTCAGAAACATAGGCATCCTCTTTTTTCAGAAGGAATTGGAATTTAATAAACAATTTGTTTACGAAATGTCGGGAACTTTAGTCGACTTTACTGTTGCCATCTCTTTGGCCTTTATATTGCGAAATGTATGGGCCCTGGTCTGGGGAGGGCTTGCCGCTAACCTCATTCGGCTTTTTATGTCTTATATAATCCATTCATATCGACCTCAAGTTAGATTTGAGAAAGAAAAATTCCAAGATCTATTCGGTTTTGGCAAGTGGGTCTTGGGATCGAGTATATTAATTCTTCTTGTTACTCAAGGTGACGATATTTTTGTGGGGAAAATGCTTGGAGTTGCAGCATTAGGGTTTTATCAAATGGCTTATATGATATCTAATTTACCAGCGACTGAAATAACCCATGTTATTTCTCAAGTTACATTCCCGGCCTATTCGAAATTACAGGGTGATTTAACAAAATTAAGCGATGCATATCTGAAAGTACTACAAGTTACGGCCCTTACTTCGATACCCTTGGCCGGAGGAATATTTGTTATGGCCCCGGAATTTACACAAATATTTTTAGGCGAGAAATGGATGCCGATAGTACCCGCAATGCAGGTATTGGCTTTGGCTGGTTTAGTAAGGTCAATAGCAGCAACATCAGGTTGCATATTTTATGCTGTCGGAAAAATAAGGATAGATACTATATGGCAAGCAATTCGATTACTTGTATTGGCTGCTGTGATTTATCCCCTTACTGTTAAGTTGGGAATATTAGGGGCGTCAATCGCGGTATTTTTTAGCATTTTTGTTTCAAGTATCGGCTTCAGTTTTATGGCTATAAAGATCACGAAATGCGGTGTAATAAATTTTGCCAAAATGATAATAATTCCCTTAATAAATGTAACCATAACAGCTCTCATTATGTTGGGATTAAAAAATATGATGAGTACTGATATCTTGGAATTTATAGTAGTGGTTTGTATGGGAGCAGTGACATACCTTATTTTAGCTTATTTGTCGGATAGATTCCTTAACTACAAAATACAGACACTTGTAAAGCAAAGTTTGAAATCGCTTAGAAGTGCTTAAGCTAATGACATTGATAGATATAATCTATATGACTGGTAGCTAAAAAATGAAACCGCAAGTGGATACAAGTCAATATTTTAATGCATCTTACGATACAAAAGAACGCTTCATCACTTACTGGCATCAAATTAATGCAGCGATTTTATTAAAGCCAAGAAAAATGCTTGAGATCGGGATTGGAAATGGCCTTGTCTCTAAGTATCTTAAAGAGAGAGGCATAAAGGTTACAACATTAGATATTGATGAGAGGCTGAATCCCGATGTAGCAGGGTCTGTTTTGCAAGCTCCTTTTCATGATGGCTCTTTCGATGTAGTGACTTGTTATGAAGTCCTGGAGCATTTACCCTACGATGAGTTCGCAATAGCCATAAAAGAAATATCTCGTGTAGCACAAAAATATGTAATTTTATCTCTTCCCGATGTTACTACTGTGTATAGATTTAATATCGAGTTGCCAAGAGTTAAGCCAATTAAGAAACTTATTAAGCACCCTTTTCCAAGGCCGGCTCGACATGTATTTGATGGTGAACATTATTGGGAAATAGGAAAGGCTGGTTATCCCCTTACAAGAATAGAGTTAGATATAAAGCGAACAGGCCTCAATATTAAAAAGACCTATAGAGTTTTCGAGTTTTATTACCATAGATTTTTTCTGATAGAAAAGGTGTCTGGGAACTAGAAATATGAAAAAGGTCCTTATCATTGATGAGAGGTTCCCCAGCACGGGCGGATCGCGAACAGAAAAATTTGTGAAATATCTACCCCAATTCGGATGGGAACCTATAGTCTTGACTATAGACCAAATAGGCCGCAATCCGTTTGCCGAGGAATTACTTAATAATTACTCGGGCCCCCGTCCAAAAATATACGGAACGAAAACCTTGCCGAATTTTTCCATACTGAAAAAATTCAATTTACAGAGAATAGGGGGATACTTAAACAGTTTTTTTTTCGTTCCTGATGTAACGGTAGCGTGGCTTCCCTATGCAATTGAAGAAGGACTCAAGATCATTCACAGGGAAAGCCCTCAAATCATCTATTCAACATCTCCGAGTGAAGGTGTCCATCTCGTAGCACGTTTTTTGAAAAAAAAGTCCGGTTTGCCATGGGTCGCGGATTTTAGAGACCTCTGGACGTTATATGAAAAAAGGTATAATCCGCCGACTTCTTTTCATCATCTCGTCAATACCTATATAGAGAAATCAATTTATCTGCGATGGAGCGACTTCATCATAGCGAACACTCCACACAATAAGGCCATGCTGTGCAAACACTTTTCGGTTGATTCTAGTAAGCTGGAAGTCATTACCAATGGATTTGACCCGGACGATGCGCTGAAACCAGAACAGCGAAATGAAATAAAAGAGAAAATGACCTTGGGGTATTTTGGAGGACTTGAGAAGCATGCGATTTGTTATCAAGAGTTTTTGGCCGGCTTTGAACGGGCGCTCAGATTAGAAAAAGGCATCTCGTTAAATCTCTGGTCAGCGATATCCGATCAACTGAAAAGTGACTTCCAGGAAAACGGCCTGAACAGGCACATTACCCTTAAGCCATGCGTCTCACATCAGCAAGGGATGAAGGAACTTGGAGGGGCCGATGTCCTCGTTGTACTACTGGCGAATGGTTATCCCCATGTAGTTCCACAAAAACTTTATAATTACCTGGCACTCAACAAGCCTATCCTCGCGATAGTACCCCCAAATGGATATGCAGCAAGTATAGTACAGGAAACCAATAGTGGTGTGGTCGTCTCTCCGGACGACATCAGCGGTATTGCCGACTCTTTGACAGAGCTTCATGAGCAATGGCGAAGCGGCTCATTTGGAATTAAGGTCAATGATGCTGCTGTGCGGAAATATCGTAGAGACGAGCTTACAAGGAAACTATCGGTAGTTTTTGACAACATTCAGTCAGGATAACTATCTGATCGCGTGCCCATTTGCGGCATTGCCCGGAGGTGCCTATGGCAAAGACGATAAAAAAAGAGAGTCTTTTTAGTATGGTGACCGTGAACTATAACCGATCGAATGATCTCTCCCAACTTCTTGACTCACTCTCAAGGCAGACAATGAAAGGATTTGAAGTTGTTGTAGTAGACAATGCCTCCCGGGATGATTCATTGCAGATGGTTCAGCAGAATTATCCGGAAGTAAAAATAATCTCCTTGAAGGAGAATACCGGTGTGACGGGATTCAACATAGGGGTGGAGAATGCAACGTTTAAGTACTCTGTCCTGCTTGACAACGATGTCATTCTGCCCCCGAACTTTGTCGAGCAGCTGTACGAAACAGTGAATGCCTATCCCGACTTCACGGTGTTTGCGCTCAACATAATCACGCCGGATGGTATCCGCCAGAAAGACTACCTGCCGCAACATGCATCCACACCCATGTCTTGGCATAATTTTATCGGAGGTGGGGCGGTTTTTTTGACGTCAGTTTATAAGGAACTTGGCGGGTACGATCCCAACTATTTTATTTACATTAATGAAACCGAATTGTCAGCGAGGCTCCTCTTGGCGGGGAAAAAGATACTCTATTGTCCTCATATAAAACTGATCCACAAGACAAGCTCGGCAGGTCGGATGGCTGAAGTGAGCTACTTTTATTTTATGAGAAATTCTCTCCTCTTTATGAGGACCTACTTCAAATTGTCGAAGGCGATCAACTTAACCATTGGATTTCTCCTTATTAACTTGAAGGGCGCCGTAAGACAGAAGCTTCTAAAGACATATATCAAGGCAGTTTTCGAAGCATCAAAAGTAGATTCTTCCCGGCCTCCCGTTAGAAAGTTGGATGGTGGTTTGGAAAAAGTTTTTTCAAGCTCATGGCAAGGGGATCCCTCATTGAGTAGTATTTTGGCGAGAAAGTTATGAAAAAAGTTCAGGTAATACATTTTGTTGAAACACTGGGCAAAGGAGGACTGGAAAATGTAGTCTTTCATATAACCACACGGCTGGATCCACAGGTCTTTGATGTTGCCGTGGTTTGCCGGATTGAAGGCGGATATACCGCGGATCGGATTGTCAGCCATGGTGTTCCCCTGCAAATACTTCGCAGAAAGAAGATCCCCTTGTTGGATCTCAAGAAAACGCTCTCTCTGCTTCGCACACAAACACCCTCTATACTTCATTGTCATGTCCTCTTTGCTACGACCTCTGAAGCGATTATGGGCAAACAAGCCGGCTACGATTCCGTATTTGTTCACGTGCATAATCTTGAGAAACCGAAAAGACTGTTGCAAAGGCTCAAACTGAAGATATTGAAAAGGACGGTTAATACATTTATCGCTGTTTCAGGCGGCGTCTATAACTCCCTATTTGAAAATTCCATAAGAAATGTCGAAGTTATTCCTAATGGTGTGGATACGGAAAGGTATTCCTTTTATCCTGCTCCAAAACAAGAAAAGTTTAACTTTCCGAAAAACACACTTGTGCTTGGTATGATCGGCAGGATTGTAAAGAGAAAGGGGTTTGATCATTTTGTCGAAATTATACAAAACATATCGGATGTTTCCGGAGTAATTGTCGGCGAAGGGCCTTATGAGGAACATATAAAGTCCAAAATAGCAGAGAGAAATCTGGGTGACAGGATAAAATTCCTTCCTTTTCAATCGCAAGAGGCACTGCCGACCATATATGCAAATTTAGATGCCCTCTTTCTTTTTTCAGAAAAGGAGGGATTGCCTTTAGCCTTATTGGAAGCGCAATCTGTTGGAGTTCCCTATATCGGCAATGCCGTTGGCGGCATAGGTGAAGTTGTAAATGATGGTTATAATGGATTCATACTTGAGAGGTTTGATATAGAACAGGTAAGGGACAGGATTTCAAAATTAAGGGGAAACCCGGCTTATTATAGGAAAAATGCCAGAATGGTTGTCAAAGATAAGTATTCCATGGTTGGAATGATAAGAGCGATTGAAAAACTTTATATCGAAAGCTTAAGTTAAACCTTGATTGGGCCAACATCATCTAAACAGAGAATCGCGGATTTCGTTCAATTAAGGTTGATGTAATCGTAAAAAGTCATACTAACGTCAGTTATAAAACCGGCAGAGGACTTTTGATTGAACAAGAAGATATTGTCCATATCTAATCATAGCTATATGCTCGGTGGTGGTGAATTCTCCTTGCTAAGCTTACTCAGCCATCTCCCTCCACCATGGAGCCCGATTGCGGTAGTTCCTGCTTACGGCGAATTAGCCCGGTTGCTCCAAAAAGCTGGTGTGAAAACAGATGTTGTTCCGCTTTCAACCATCCGCCCATGGTCGTGCTTACAGGTTTTTAAAACGATAAGAAGCGTTGTCGATGTATGCAGGAAAACGCAGCCCCTGCTCATACATGCTAATGGGTCAAGGGCGGCATTGTATGCATGCCTTTCTAAACCATTTCATGGACTGCCTGTTGTTTGGCACTGCCGCATTTCCGAAAGTGATCCGCATCTAGATTTTCTGTTGGAACGTTTAAGCGACCGAATAGTAGCCAATAGTCAGGCTACGTCAGACCGCTTTGCGCCATGTGTTCAGCCAAAGGTCAGAGTCGTTTATAATGGAGTTGATATTGAGTGGTTGAAAGACAGAACCATTAAGAAACCCGGTCGAATTCAAGACGATTGGAAGGTTTTATTGACAGTGGCCCGGGTTTCGCGAATGAAAAACCATGACATAGTCCTTTCAGCCTTTGAACATGTGGCAGCGTCGGACCCAAAGCTCCATCTCGTGTGTCTCGGTTCCAGAGATGCGTCGGAACCAGAATGGTGGGAAACCCTTCAAATGAGGACCCTGCGTTCGCCTTTTTCAAAGCGGATACACTGGGTAGACCACGTTGAGGATGTCAGACCATGGTATGAAGCAGCCCACATATCGGTTTTGGCGTCAGTGAACGAATCTTTCGGTCGCGTCCTTATCGAGGCCATGGCCTGCGGAGTCCCAGTGGTCGCCACGCAAAGCGGGGGTGTTCCCGAAATCATTCGCCATGGAAAGGATGGGTTATTGGTAGTCCCAGGGAAAGTTGACAAGATGGCCGAAGCCATGGCCAAGATATTAACAGATGAGCCTTTGAGAGAACGTCTTGTCAGGTCTGCCCGAAAACGGGCCAATTTTTTCAGCTTGGATGCCCATGTAGCTAATATGGTAAAGGTTTTCGAAGATACAATAAGAAGAGGGTCTTAATTGCCAATAACGACGAAACGTATAGTAATTGATGGACGAGAATTTTTCTCCAACAAGAGGACCGGGATTGGCCGTTTTTTAGAAGGTCTTATAGATGCCCTTGCTGACTCAGCGTTAGATATAGAGATCGCTCTGGCTTCCTTTTGTAAAGATACGGTTCCGCACAAGTTAAAAGACAGGGAAAAGGTCAGGATCAAAGAAATTCCCATGGGACTTTTATCTTCTGAAAAAGCATTATCTAATCTCAGTCGGCAGGAAGCCAGCTTTTTCATAAGCCCTTATCCTAAGCTTCCCCTCCTTGGCCTTCATTGCCCAGCAGTTCATACAATCCATGACGTACTTTATCTTACCCACCCTGCCTATAAGAATCGTTATAAAGTGTTTTTTGATCGCTTCAGATTGCAAATGGGTCTCAAGAAGTCCTCATTAACATGGTACGTTTCTTCATGGAGTTTGAAAGAGACTAAGGAATATATCGGCTTCACCGGTAGCGATTGTAGAGTTAGGTATAATGCAATAGATGAAAAATTTATTCAAGTGAGTAACAATTCGGATAATATAGCTCTCAAAAAGTATGCTCTTAGCCCCGGATATATATTGGTAATAGGGAATGGTTCACCTCACAAGAATTTGGGTGTTTTATTACGCGGTTGTAACCAACTGGAAAGGCAAATAGTATTCGTTGGCGTTTCTGAAGGAAATCAGAAATATTGGAAATCGCGGCATCCAAATGCTAAATCTGTATGGATTAACCATGTGCCCGACGATAGCCTCCCTGCAATAATAAGAGAAGCTTTCTGCCTTGCTCAGCCATCTACTGCTGAAGGATATGGGTATCCTCCATTAGAAGCAATGGCATCAGGAGTGCCTGCTGTTGTAAGTAACATCCCCGTCTTGGTTGAGACAACGGGGGGGAATGCCCTCATTGCTGATCCCAATGATCCAAAAAGATGGATAGAAATATTTAAGGCGTTAGCAGATAGAGATGTTTACAATGAACAAATTCAAAAGGGATGGGAGTGGGTCAAGCCATTGTTGGGCCAAAAAGGGTGGCAAAAGCATATTTCCGACATAAAAGAGTTAATCAGAGAGAACTAACATGAAAAAAGCGCTTATAACAGGATTAACAGGACAAGACGGGAGCTATTTGGCAGAATTATTGCTCGAGAAGGGATACGAAGTTCATGGCATAGTAAGGCGCGTGGCTATTGAGGACCCTCAGGCGCGAATGTGGCGTATCCGTCATATCTCGGACCGGATTAAGATTCACAGTGCATCGATGGAAAGCTATGCCTCAATTTTCAACATCATATCAGAAATAAAACCTGATGAATGTTATCACTTAGCTGCCCAGAGTTATGTCTCATATTCCTTCGAGGACGAATTTTCAACTATCAATACCAACCTTAACGGAACCCATTATGTCCTGTCAGCCACAAGAAGACAGGCGCCTGATTGCAAGTTTTACTTTGCCGCGTCAAGTGAGATGTTCGGACATGTTAAAGAGACTCCGCAGAATGAAGACACCCCGTTTCATCCCCGTTCGCCTTATGGAATTTCTAAAATGGCAGGCTTCGAGCTAACGAGAAATTACAGGGAAGCATATGACATGTTCGCGCTTTCAGGCATTCTTTTTAACCATGAATCGCCACGAAGAGGCGCGGAGTTTGTTACAAGAAAAATTACATCAGGTGCTGCAAAAATAAAATTGGGAATGGAGAAGGAAATTCGCCTGGGCAATCTTGAAGCTAAGCGAGATTGGGGGCACGCGCGTGATTACGTCAAGGCCATGTGGCTTATGCTTCAGCAGGATGAACCTCAGGATTTTGTTGTAGCAAGCGGCGAGACACATTCGGTCAGAGATTTTCTGGAGACGGCTTTTAGCTATGTCGATTTAGATTATCGTGATTATCTTGTTATAGATCAAGAGCTCTATCGCCCAGCAGAAGTTAATATTCTTCAGGGAGATGCCACAAAAGCCAATCTGCGGTTAAATTGGTCTCCGACGGTTTCATTTAATGAATTGGTTCAAGAGATGGTGGATGGAGACTTGGAGTGGTATTCAAGAAAATAGGAAATTTTATAAAATAATCTGGTCAGGATTTCATGGAGCATGACCATACATTGAATATTCTAATGGTAGCGGATGTTTCCATCGGCAAGGTCGTTGGCGGTGCGGAAAGAGCGCTTTTTGAACATACCACACGATTGGCCCTGATGGGTCACTCAGTGCATGTCTTGACACGCACATATCCCTGGCACACCTCGCACAGAGAAAACGTCGACGGCGTGCAGGAATGGCGTTTTGATTTCGATGACCGCAGTTTTTTGCAAAGTCTGTATTCCACTGTTGTAAAGAGCAGACGCTTGTTTGACGCACTTTGCAAAAGGGTCACATTCGATATTATCAACTTTCATCAGCCGTTTTCCGCTCTTGGCGTGATCTCTTCCCCAAACAGCAAAGGGATTAAGAAGGTCTATACCTGTCACTCACTATCTTTTGAAGAATTCCAGAGCCGGAATCCCCGACCGGACAACCTTTTTGGGAGATGTCTCTATACTTCAAATTTTCAACTAAGAAGAGCGGTTGAAAAAATTGTATTGCAACGATCCGACAAGATCGTGGTCTTGAGCGACTTTACAAGGGGAAAGCTTGTGTGCCACTATAGCGCTCCCGACGAAAAGATCGTACTGATTCCGGGCGGGGTCGACCTGGAACGTTTCAAGCCGAGCGCAAATCGAACCGCGATTAGAAAGAGGCTGCATATTCCCGCGAGAAAAGTTGTACTGTTTGTCGTGAGAAATCTGGTATCCAGGATGGGGCTGGAGAATCTTCTCCACGCCGTGAGCAAAGCAGCCAAGGATATCCCCAACCTCTATCTTGTTGTCGGAGGAAGAGGCCCCCTAAAAGAAAAGCTTGTTTTGCTGGCGCGCGAACTTTCAATAGAGAATCGGATACGGTTTGCCGGATTTATCAAGGAAGAAGAATTGCCATTATACTATCAGATGGCCGACCTTTTCGTTCTCCCCACGAAAGAGCTTGAAGGGTTCGGGTTAGTCACAGTGGAGGCCCTGGCATCCGGCCTTCCTGTATTAGGCACACCTGTGGGAGGGACAAAAGAGATATTAACGAAGCTCGATCCCCATCTTCTATTCAGAGATGTCAGCGCTGATGCCATGGCGGAATCGATCCTTGGCATGGTTTCGAAACTGAAAGAAGACAAAAAGCGCAAGCGATCCTTGCCCAAAGAATGTCGTAGATTTGCTGAAACGTATTATTCATGGGACGATAAGATCGCTTCATTGGAGAAGCTGTTTCGGACGCTTCTCTCATAGTAACAGTTTAGTCCGTCAATCTTTTCTTGGAACGTTTTACCGTAAGTCCATCAAAGATCCCGGCGACGGAGTCGAGTAAGAAAATACGCTTCCGTCTTTGTATTCCCCTCTCGCTTCCACCCATTTTTTTCATAAAAGGCAACGGCCTTGTAATTGCCGGGGGTGGTCCTGACACCGACCGCATCGGCGCCTTTTTTTTGAAGTTCTTCACAAAAGCAGCGTAAGAGCTTGTCTCCTATGCCCTTCCTTTGGAACTCCGGGATTACACCGATAGCTATCAAGGATGCCGCAAATGGCGCAGAAGTGTCTGTCTTGCTTGCAACCTTTTTGGGGCCGGGGTCAAACAGAGATCGAAAAGCAAACTTGAGGTGCGCCAGCCGTTTGAAAATTTCCTGTCGCACAAACGCGTTCACAACGACGCGTTGCATGAGGAGTAAAGCAAGTGGACAGAGATTATGCCGATAAAAATCGCGGTAAAAGCGGCTCAGATTGGCAGTGCCCACAACAAAACCGGCTGCTTTGCCACTACAGAAGGCAACAGCCCCGCAATTTCCCGGTCGCCCGATAAATTCCCGGTAGAACCGTGTGAGAAAACGTTTCCCTATGTGCGTTATAAACCAGTTATAATGAATACGGCAATGAAGCGATACCACGGCGGTGAGATGATCAATCGTCATAGTCTTGACTTCAACGTTCGTCAATGAGTCCTCGTTTTCAGTACCTGAAATCATATCATAAACCTTGGATTTTCAAAGCCATAACCAAATATCTCAATCGGTTCTCCCCATTCCTAAGTCATCGACTTTTATCGATAGAGCCTTGAATCATTTGTAATGGTTGTGACTACTTCTTCCCATCCCCCCTTTTCTAAAGGGAGGAGATTTGATCCTTAGACTAAGGAAAATTCGGGTAGGTGCCGATGGGAAGAATACCTTACTTTTAGCGGCAACGATTGAATAAAACAATGAAGATAATCCATGTCATTACCAGATTAGATAAAGGGGGATCCGCCGAGGACACCCTTGTTCTTGTCACGGGCCTGAGTAAAGATGGCTATGAAGTAATATTAATTAAGGGTTTGTCACACGAATCAGAGATGAGCATGGAAGAAAAGCGTGCTGTGCTCATGGGCCTCAAGGCTGCGGAAGACAGCGGTGTAAGAACAATAGACCTGCCCTCTCTTGTGAGGAGGATGTCGCTCACTGACGATCTAAAGGCGTTTTGGGAACTGTTTCAGATTTTCCGCAAAGAAAAACCTTATATTGTCCACACGCATACCTCTAAAGCCGGATTCCTGGGCCGGTGGGCTGCTTTTTTGGCAAGGGTCCCCACTGTTGTGCACACACCGCATGGGCATGTATTCCATGGATATTTCAATGCCGTATTAACAAAGTGTTTTATAATTGCTGAAAGAATATCAGCGCTAATAACAGATAAGATCATTGCTGTCAGTGACCGTGAAAAAGACGAGCATCTTGAACGGGGGGTGGGAAGCAGCAAAAAACTGATGACGATTTATAGCGCTGTTGAATTGGATCGGATTGTTGACCTGGACCTGGATATAAAAGCCAAAAAGAGAGCTCTGGGTATACCGGAAGACTATAATGTGGTCGGGACAATTGGCAGGTTGGTGACGATCAAAGGGCACAGATATCTGATCGATGCGGCAAAGGGTGTTATTGAGAAATTCCCCCGAACAGTTTTTGTCTTTGTTGGAGATGGCGATTTAGAGGGAGAGCTTGAGGGACAGGCAAAAGCTTTGGGGATCAGAAAAAATATTATATTCGCTGGTTGGCGAAGCGATGTTGCAGAGGTTCTCTACACATTTGACATCTTTGCATTGCCTTCTCTCAATGAGGGGATGGGCAAGGTCCTGGTTGAGGCCATGGCCGCCCGTAAACCCGTAGTAGCCAGTAAGGTTGGAGGTATTATTGACTTAGTTAAAGACGGTGTAAACGGAATTTTGGTCCCCCCGAAAAATTCTCGGGCGCTATGCAGTGGAATAGTAAAGTTACTTACCGATAAAGATCTGGCTAAACAATTGGGTGAGTGTGGGAGAGATATGATCTATCCCAATTTTGATGTATCAACGAGAATACGTAAGGTAGAAGAGATGTATGAAAGATTGAAGATTGTCGATTTGTGGAAGACGATTCAATAATCAATCTTCACTCTTCAATCGTCAATAGTCAATGGATTGCGGTGAGCCAATGCTAAAAAAGATATATTTTATAATCCTTGCACTCTGGATAGTATCCTTCCATGCGACAATCGGCTTATGTGAAGATTACCAGCAGGTTGCCGGGTTGATTGATCTTCGCACCACTTTGAGTGATGGGGCGCATGACCTCGAGTTTCTCATTCAGTTAGCAAAAGAAAGAGGCTTTAAGGTTCTCTTTGTCAATGACCACGACCGAATGGTCATGGAGTATGGTCTCTTTCCGTTTCGAAATATCGTCAAAAAAAGGGTTGAAAAGCCGTCGGTTAACCAGATGGGGGCAGAGCGATATCTTGACGCAATTAAAGACATCAGCATGAAGTACCCAGACATGATAGTGATACCGGGAGTTGAATCTGCTCCATTTTACTACTGGACAGGGGCTCCATTTGGGGAGGGGCTGACAGCTCATAATTGGGAACGGCATATTTTAGTCATGGGGCTTGAAAAAGCAGAAGACTATACCAATCTTCCTGTTCTCCACAACGGCTTTTCTACTGCGTATACGGCAGGGCGAATACCGATTGCTTTATTATTTGTCTCAGTAGCCGTTATCGGCTTATTTGTATTCAGGTGGAAGAGAACATACCGAATACTTGGAGTACTTTTTTTTGTCCTGGGTATCGCGTTTGCCATAGATGTTGATCCTTTTAGCAGCTCCCCTTATGATCCGTATCATGGTAACCAGGGGATAGCCCCCTACCAACACCTTATCGATTATGTAAATGAAAGGGGAGGAATTACATTTTGGAATCATCCTGAAACAAGGTCAGGGGTGGGAGAGAAACCCCCGATTCGTGTGGATACCCCGCCGTATCCCGATGTGTTGGAGGGGTCAAGAGGATATACCGGATTTGCGGCATTATACGGAGATAGAATAACGGTAACCGAACCGGGAAGAGAGTGGGATAGGGTACTTCAGGAATATTGCATTGGAGAGCGACCGCGCCCGGTTTGGGGCATATCCACGGCAGACTATCACAGAGAAGGCGGGGCAAGACTGATGTTAGGTGATTTCCCCACGGTTTTTTTGGTAAAAGAATTTACCAAGGATGCTATATTGTCGGCATTAAAAAATGGAAAGATGTATGCTGCCCGGGGTCCTTACAATAAAAGGGGGGTCCTTGCGGAATTCAGTTTAGTAGATCCGATTACAGGGAATAAAGGTGTTTGCGGAGATGAAGTCTGCGTTAGAGGCCCTGCGGAACTAAGGATTACCGTCTTGGCATCGGATTACGCCGCACACAAAATCCACATAAGGTTAATCAGAGGAGGCGACCTCATTAAAACTTTTAATGGCACGACGCCGCTTACAATAGATTTTAAAGATGACTATTTTGAGGAAGGCAAAAAGATTTATTACCGCGTGGACGTAAGAGGTGATGTAGGATCCATAATATCAAATCCGATTTTTGTTCTCTTTTCAAGTTAGTGCCCATGCCTTTTGATAGTAATTCACATGGCATAATTATTGCTCTGGTGTCCATTCAGAAGTGCTGGATTTTGTTCTAAAACGACTTGTATCATAGCTCTTAGCTCATGGCTCATAGGGCTATCAGCTATCAACCATGAATTCTTTATTGGGGCAAAGGATGCCATTTCTGCCACTGATAGCCATCAAATTGACACTATTATGAAACATATAGACTTTTACCGTTGTCATTTGCCATTGTGGAGGATAAATAAAAGGAGTGAACATGAAAGATCTTACTCACAAGCGGAATAGAAAACATGTACGGGCACCTATTTCGGTTCCGATAAAGTTTACTGTTATGTCACCCGATATATATAATAATATCAAAGATTCCAATGGGGCAAGCCGTCTCCGGGGATTACAGATGGAGAACGGGACAGGGTCTGTCTTCACCGAGCAAGAGTCTTTTTCTACAAAGGGTGACACCCATGTGGTAGATTTTTTATTCCGTATTGATGATAAGTTGGATCGAATATTGGAGCTGCTACTAAGGGATGAAAAAGACAAGGAAAAACTCAGAAGGGGGAGAACGCTCAATATTAGTGGGGCCGGGATGAGCATTACGTATGAAGAGCCATTACGAGTTGGAGATATCCTGAGTACGAATTTCTTGGTTTCCAAAATTCCTCCTGCATGGCTTGATCTATATTGCGAGGTTGTAAGGGTTCTTCCAAACCTCGAAGGTGAAGAAGCGACTTACGAGATTGCTTTAAAGTTCATTGATTTGAACGAAGAAGATAGAGAAAAGATCATTTTTTATACCTTTCAGCAACAAAGGGGAGCCATCAGGAGCATGAAGGAGACAGATGAATAAAGAAGAGATGTTAATCAGAAGGCTGGCCGACCACTACTGTGGAACATATCTTGTTAGTGTCATAGAAGGCATTATACACAATCTTAATGGTCCATTTCAAATCCTGTATATACGTTCAGAACAGTTAGAAATGAGTATAAAACAGCTCCAGGAAGGTATCCGCACAGGAAAGATATCCGAAATGGGCGATCTCGTGGACAAGATGGGCGAGCGCATAAATTCTATATTGAAGGGGTTGGACGACTTGAATAATCAGCACCTCCATCTTACCAGCGGTATGATTGTGGAAAGAAGGTCTAGCCTTCAACCTATTAAAATTAACGATCTTATAAAAGACACGCTCTTTCTCCTTAATGCGAATATGTTTTTTAAACATAAGGTAGACAAGGTTTACCATTTTGATCCAAATCCGCCTACTGTGGTTGGTCGATATTCTGAATTTGGGGTAATGATATTGAATATTGTGCAAAATGCGTTAGATGCCATGACTAATACTGAGGAAAGGCATCTTGAGATAGAGACATCTCACAACGAAAGCACGATTACTATAAAGATAAGCGATACTGGATGCGGAATCCCGGAAAAAGATCGAAAACATCTATTTAGTCCTTTTTCCACTACAAAAAAAGATTCTGATTGTGAAGGAAAACTCGATGAAAACTTGGGATTGGGGCTATCCATCGTGGACCTACTTATAAAGGATTATGGTGGGACAATTGCATATGAAAGTGCTCCAGGGGCAACTACTTTTATATTGAGTATCCCTGTTGGCAAAGCAACCAAGTAACCCCTTTTATTACAAAATCATAAAACCGGTGTCGTAAATTTTGACATATCGGTCAGAAAAGCTAACAAATGGAAGATTATCTTGATAAGGCATTGCAGATGTTAGACAAAGTCGCTCTTGATGTGATTATGCTCGAGAGCGATAATATAGCCGGCTTCGGATTTGTCTTGAACAGGTTTGATGAAGTAGGTCAATTGTTGGAGGACAACCAAAACGAGTCTTTGGTAGAGTTTAGCAGGACAACAAAGTCAATGCTTGAAAAAGTCCTGTTGGAGGAGATACCGGCAGAAGAGGGGCTAAAAGAGGTCGCGGATGGTATTTCACTTTTTCAAGAGATTTTGAGAGACGAACAACGCGGCAAATCATATTCTGCAAAAGTAACACATTTTTTAAAAGAGCATGATATGTTTCCCGCAAGCGATACGATGGCGGAGGGATCTACAACGGATGCTGGTGGTGACGAGGCAGAAAATGTTTCAGAGGATGTAGAGACAAAAGAGAGCAATAATGAGCCCCACGATGTTGAGGTGGCGCCGGAGCCCATTGAAGACAAGGAACTTTTAACCAGCTTTATTGCTGAAGCACAAGAGCACCTTGACACAATAGAGGTCAATATTCTTGCCCTTGAACAGGATCCCGAAGATATAGAGGTCATAAATGCTATTTTTAGACCGTTTCATACAATTAAAGGGGTTGCCGGCTTTCTTAATCTTAAGGAAGTCAATCGCCTATCCCACGAAATAGAAACCCTTCTTGATAACGCAAGAGATCGCAAATTAATAATCAATGAAGAGATTGTTGATATAGTACTGGAAACTGTTGATCGATTGAAGGGGCTGATCAATCATCTAAAAGAGGATATTGAAACGGGTTTTATCACATCTGCCGGGCTTGATTTGAATACGTTGATCTTCAAGATAAGATCTGTAACCCCATCTTATCTTGAAGAGCAGGAAAAGCAAGCGGACGATAAATCCTCATCACGTATACCCGCAAAAGATGGGACCGGAGTAGGTGATATACTAATAGAAAAGGGGCGCTTAACAAAAACAGATTTCGAGGAGGTAGTCAAGAAGCAAGCAGAGTCTGGCTCAAGCAAAAAGATCGGCGAGATACTCATGTCTGAACACAAGGCGACTGCCTCGGATGTCGCGCATGCGTTAAGAGAACAAAAAAAGAGACGTGGAGGAAAAGTCGAGGCTAAAAAAGTCGGTGAGAGTCAAGCCACGTTTATCAAGGTCGATACAAAAAAGCTGGACAACATGGTCGATATGGTCGGAGAGCTGGTGATCATGCAGTCGATGATCCAGGAAGATGCGACATTAGTGGCTTCCAAGAGCCAAAAACTTTCCAGAAACTTGGCCCAACTTAGACGCATTACATCTGAAGTGCAAAAGATTTCTATGTCAATGCGCATGATCCCTATCAAACAGACCTTTGACAAGATGATGCGCCTGATTCGCGATCTTTCCAAGAAGGCCGGCAAGTTTGTCAGCCTTGAAATGTACGGTGAAGATACAGAGATAGATCGAAATATGGTCGATGAGATTTATGATCCTTTGGTTCACATGATGCGCAACTCTGTTGACCATGGTATTGAGATGCCTGATGAGCGTGAAGCTGCGGGAAAGCCTAAGACAGCGATAGTGAAGTTAAAGGCATATCACAAGGGTGGCAATATTGTAATCGAGGTTGCTGATGATGGGAGAGGGCTCGATAGAGACCAGATACTAAAAAAAGCCATAGAAAAGGAATTAATGAGACCGGATGAAAAAATGTCTGATCAGGAAATCAATGCCTTGATTTTCCAACCGGGCTTTTCGACTGCCGGCAAGGTTACTGATGTATCCGGGCGTGGTGTTGGGATGGACGTGGTGAAGCGCGCTATCGAGAGTCTGCGAGGCAAACTCGATGTGCGTTCAGAAAAGAACATCGGCACTACGGTCATAATGCGGCTTCCCCTTACATTGGCCATTATAGATGGAATGCTGGTTCGAGCGGGAGACAGAGAGTACATCATACCGACAATCTCCGTGGTTGAATCTCTTCGGCCTGATCGGGAGTCATACAGTACCGTTATTGGACGGGGTGAGATGATCAAAATTAGAGAGAATGTTCTGCCCCTTGTTCGTCTTCATAAGCTTTTTGGATTTGAACCAAAATATCGCAATCCATGGGAGGGCATAGTCGTTGTAGTAGAGAATGAGGGGCGCCGAAAATGTATATTGGTAGATGGATTAATCGGCAAACACGAAATTGTAATAAAAAATCTTGGAGAAAAATTAAAAAATGTGAAGGGGCTGGCTGGAGGGGCCATACTCGCAGACGGTCGCGTGGGCCTTATCCTTGATGCGGCAGGTCTTTTTGAGATTAGTGAAAGCCGCTGAGAATCTTTTTTATAATTGTTTAACGGACGTATAATTCTTCTTGTCAGGATGCGGTAGAGCTTACACTTCTATGGATTTTTTAGCAGGTAACGGATAAGCCTTGAATAAAATAGTAATAGGAATCGCGGATATGAAGGTCAGCAATGATCCTGATGAGGTGCTGACAACCTATTCATTAGGATCATGTATCGGCATTGCTGTTTATGACCCTGTTGTAAAGGTTGGTGGAATACTCCATTATATGTTGCCGGATTCAAGTCTGGATAAACGGAAAGCACAAGAGAGACCATTCATGTTTGCCAATACAGGGATTCCTATGCTGTTTAAATCTTGTTTTAAACTCGGAGCAAAAAAGAACCGCATGATTGTAAAGGTGGCAGGCGGCTCCCAACTTATGGATCGATCGGCGTTTTTCAATATAGGCAAGAGAAATTACGCTGCCTTGAGAAAACTGTTCTGGCGAAATAATGTCATAATTGAAGGTGAAGACATTGGAGGAAACTTCAACAGAACAATGTCATTGAATATTGGAACCGGCACGGTAACACTTAAGATTTCAGGAAAAGGAGAAATCGTTCTGTGATAGACATGCGGAACATTATAAAGAAAATCGATAAACTTCCGCCATTCCCGGCAGTTTATCACAAAGCGATGCAGCTATTGCGAAATCCTGAGACCTCAGTGGATGAGCTGATCCAAGTGATTCAGTATGATCAAGCAATAACGGCCAACGTACTGAGAATGTGTAATTCTGCTTACTATGGTTTGCAAAGAAAGATTAATAGCTTGCGTGACGGGCTTGTTGTGCTTGGCAATAACCAATTGAAGGAAATTGTTTCGGGAAGCAGTATGGTCAATTTCTATCAAAGAAAAAGCGAAGGATACGATTTAGAGAGGGGAGAGTTGTGGAAATCTGCTATTTCTTCTGCCTTGATTTCTCAGATTGTTTGCAAGCTAATAGGACGGCCGAAAAACCCAACGCTTTTTACGGCAGCGCTTTTACACGACGTAGGGAAAATGGTTTTAAATGATTTTGTTTGGGAAGAGAATAAAAAGATTGTCCAATTGGTACAAGAGGGAGGATATTCGTTCGAAGAAGCGGAACTGAATGTTCTCGGCATGGACCATGCCGAGGTGGGGGCAATTATTGCGGAACAATGGGGCTTCCCCGAGGATATTATACGTGCCATACGGTTACATCATTCCCCGGAAGAGGTGCCTGAAGATGATATTATCACCCCTATTGTATATCTGTCCGATGTTGTAACTCTTATTATGGGCATAGGGGTGGGAAGCGATGGGCTTTCTTATAGAGGGAAAGAAGAAGCTATGAAACGTTTTGGGCTTAAAGAAAGGGATTTGGAAAGAGTTATGGTAGATTTCTATGAAGCCTATAATAATGTTCAAAATATTTTAAGTATGGACGAATAAAATAGAAAACGTAACTACTCAGGTTCACAGTTCCAGGGTTCAACCTGAGTAGTTACCTTAAAAGCTTTATACATCTTCGTATAAAGCTGAAGTGGTGAGTCTGTGGCTTATAATGTGTTAATAGTGGACGATTCTTCCTCCATACGGTCGGCGGTTAAAAAGGTTATTGAAATATCCGGGTTTGACGTAGGGAAGTATTTTGAGGCCGCCAATGGCAAGGATGCGCTGTCAGTACTTGAGGAAAACTGGGCGGATGTAATACTGACTGATATTCACATGCCGGTTATGGATGGTATTTCCTTTTTTAAAGAGGTATCAAAAGATCCTTTACTGTCGTCCATACCTGTTATTTTTGTTACAACAGAAGGAAGAGAAGAGGGAATCGAAGAAAGTTTTAAGATGGGAGCAAAGGGATACATTAAAAAGCCGTTTAAACCTGAAGAGATCAGAAGGATTTTGGTAGAGGTGCTGGGGGAACCGGATGGAACAAGAGAAGATACTCCAAGTCTTGAAGGAAGTGATTTTTAGCGTATTTGATACAATGTTTTTCCTTTTTCCGGAAGCGGTTGAAAGTGAAAAGGATCTACCTGTACTTCCAGATGATTATTTCAGAGCATTTCTTCATCTTAATGATAATAAATGGTTGCTGATTTTACGAGGATCTGCAAAGTTGGCCGATACCATGGCAAAAAATTTTCTCGGACAGGAAGGGCCGGTCGATGAATCTGAGATTGCTGATGTGTTCAGAGAGGCCGTCAATGTTATAGCGGGGAATTTCTTGCTGAAGTTGGGCGATGGAGACCGAATGGCGATCGGTGTTCCAGAAGTGGAGAAATGTAGAAGATTCCACAGAGAAGAGACTGCAAGAGAGTTTGATGGGGGTCTGTTGTTTAATGTTGACGGCGAATTTTGCGAGGTGTGTATAAAAGGCATAGGTGTATGAGTGATATAAAGGTACTAATAGTGGATGATTCGGCTATTGTCCGCAAGGTTTTTTCTGAAGAGCTTTCAAGAGAGGAAGGGATAAAGATAGTCGGGACTGCTCCCGATCCCTATGTCGCCAGGGACAAGATTATCAAATTAAAACCGGATGTTATTACCCTTGATATCGAAATGCCCCGCATGGATGGGATTACTTTTTTAAAAAAGTTGATGAAGTATTATCCACTTCCTGTTATTATAGTAAGTTCTTTGACACCCAAGGGTGGCAAGATGGCCCTGGACGCAATCGAAAGCGGCGCTATTGAGGTCCTTGCCAAGCCCGGATCATCATATTCTATTGGGGATATGAGTTGTCAGCTTGCTGACAAAATTAGGGCGGCAGCTCACGCAAGAATACCAAGAGTAAAAGAAAACAGGGCTTCAACCTCCTCAGATGATAAACATGTGGTTGTGGCGAGCAAGGCGCTGAAAAAAACGAGTAACAAAGTAATTGCGATTGGGGCGTCTACGGGAGGCACAGAGGCGTTAAAAAGGGTTTTGACAAAACTTCCCTACACCAGCCCCGGTGTACTTGTTGTACAACATATGCCCCCCCAGTTTACTACCGCGTTTGCGGAACGGCTTAACGGATTGTGTCAGATTAATGTAAAAGAGGCAGAAGATGGTGATACGATTGTGCCGGGAAAGGCATTGATAGCGCCGGGCAATTATCATATGCTATTAAGAAGAAGCGGCGCCCGATATTATGTGTTGATCAAAGATGGGCCTATGGTATGTCACCAGAGACCGTCTATTAACGTCCTTTTTAATTCTGTCGCCGAATATGCAGGAGCAAACGCAGTCGGGGTAATTCTTACCGGAATGGGATCAGACGGTGCTGATGGAATGCTGAAGATGAAAGAAGCCGGAGCAAGGAATATTGCCCAAGATGAAGCGTCTTGTGTTGTATTTGGTATGCCGAAAGAGGCCATAAAATCGGGGGGTGTAGACAGGGTAGTCAGCCTGGACCGGATCGCGCAAGAGATTATAAACAGTGTATGAGACGGAGAGTGTGAAATAATGGATGTAAAGCTTATTAAGCCGTTTATTTCGGCAACGGTTGAAGTGCTCGAAACCATGGCTTTTACCAAAGTGAATGTGGGCAAGCCTTATATAAAAAAAGAAGAAATTGCGGCAGGAGACGTTTCAGGACTTATCGGCTTGACCGGCGAAAAAAATGGTAGCGTGTCTGTTAGCTTTGCCGAAGAGTGTATTCTAAAGATTGTTTCAAACATGTTGGGAGAAGAATTCAGTGTTGTCGATCATGATATTAAGGATGCAGTCGGTGAATTGACCAATATGATTTCAGGACAGGCACGGAAGATGTTAGCTGGAATAGGGTATAAACTTGACGCAGCTATTCCTACGGTAGTCGTGGGTAAAAATCACGCTATATCACACATTTCGAGTGGACCCATGATCGCTATACCGTTTGATACCCCGAATGGCCCGTTTACAATAGAAATATGTTTTGAGGGATGAATAAGTTTTTTAGCGTAATAGGAGGGTGTTTTTATGGATCTTGCAATGAAAATTTTGGTGGTGGATGATTTTGCCACTATGCGCCGAATTGTAAGAAATATCTTAAAGCAACTTGGCTTTACAGACATTGTAGAGGCGGATGATGGCTCGACAGCCCTCGAAATTTTGGCAACCGACAAGATTGATCTGATTGTATCCGATTGGAATATGCCAAAGGTCACCGGCTTAGAGTTGTTGAAAAAGGTGAGGGCAGACAGTAACTTTAAGGATCTCCCGTTTCTGATGGTCACGGCAGAGGCGCAAAAACAAAATATTGTAGAAGCAGTCCAGGCCGGTTGCAACAATTATATTGTAAAACCTTTTACAGCAGATACTATTTCTGAAAAGCTAAAGAAGATATTTGGAGAATGAAGACAAATGGACCCTCTAAAATTTTTGGCCGATATTTTGCAGGATTTAATGGTTAAGAAAAGCTTAGATGTTATAGAATGTAAGTAACTGGTTTATATTTAAAGGCTAATAGTTAGTGAGGGTATAATTAGATATGGATATAAAAAAAATAACAGATTCTCTGAACCCGGCAAAAATTTCCCACCCTAAACCAATAGAGGAAAAAAGATCCTTTCAACACGTTTTGAATAACGTTGTGGACGCCAAGGGATCCAAAGCGACCCAGGAAACTGCCCCGATTAGCAGTGTGTCGCCAGTTTCTCTATTACATGCACCCGATTCACGATACAACATGTTGCAACAGGCTGATACTGTTGTAAGTCTTCTGGACAACTATTCTAAGTCTCTTGCGAATCCCCAAAAAAGTTTGAAAAATATAGAAGGCGTAATTACACGCATGGAAAAAGAGGTGAACTCCCTGAAAGATAGGACCAACGATATGGTCGAACATGACGAAAAGCTGTTAAGGCTTGTCAATGACATTGCTGTGACTGCTAATGTAGAAATATTTAAGTTTTATCGTGGAGATTATATTTGAATTGGTTAGGGGTCAGATGTCAGAAATCAGATGTCAGAAAATAGATGTTAGATATCGGATGTTAGTCTGTCCTCTATTTCCTGTCCTCTGTCTTCTGTCCTCTGTTCTCTAATCAGCCATGAGCTTTGAGCTTTCATCAATCCCTCCAATTTCCAATTCTATTTTTTCTTGATTTATATTCAGCTATACTATAATTAAAGTATTTAGGTTGTTAGGTTCAGGGTTGAGCGCTCTTTAACCTTGAACTGTGACCCTTGACCCTTGACCCTGAGTAGTTATAATTAATTTAACAGCAATTATTGCGATTAAATGGCGCTTGAAATATGCAGAAAATTTTGGTCGTAGATGATGATCCTGAAATATTAGAAATTATAAGTGATGTGTTGCAAAACGCCGGTTATGAAATCGAAAGCGCCATTGATGGAAGGGTAGCTATCGAGGAATTAGAAAATAATTTTTACGACCTGGTTATCACGGATCTTAATATGCCCAAGGTCGATGGAATGGGGGTGTTAAAGCATATTGCTGCGAAGTTTCCAGACACCCTTTGTATTATCTTGACTGGCTATGGCACTATTAAAGGCTCTGTAGAAGCCATTAAAATGGGGGCATTTGACTATGTGGCAAAGCCGGTCAAATCCGATGAAATTTTGATGGTTGTTGGAAAAGCGCTTCGTTATCAAGACCTTGAACGTGAGAATATACTCTTAAAAGATCAGTTAAGACAGAAATACCGATTTGAAAATTTTGTTGGTAAAAGCCCGGCGATTCAAAAAGTCTTTGAACTCATAGAAAAGGTGGCAGATACCGACAGTACCATATTGATTACCGGCGCGAGCGGTACTGGAAAAGAACTTGTAGCGAGGGCGATTCACTATAATAGCCGTAGGAGAAAAAAGCCTATGGTAACGATCAATTGTGGCGCCATTCCAGAAGAACTGTTGGAGAGCGAACTATTCGGGCATGAAAAAGGGGCTTTTACCAGTGCGCATAAGAGTCGTATCGGACGTTTTGAGCTGGCAAACGGTGGGACCATATTCTTAGATGAAATAGGCGATATGAGTCCTAACTTGCAGGTCAAGTTGCTGCGTGTGCTTCAGGAACAAAAATTTGAACGTGTTGGAAGCACCAAGACGCTTTATGTTGATATTCGCATTATCGCAGCCACAAATACGGACTTAAAAGAAGCGATTAAAAAGGGAGCTTTTCGTGAGGATCTTTATTATCGATTAAATGTTATCCCAATTAGAGTTCCATCCTTGAAACAAAGGAAATCAGACATCCCGCTTTTTTTAGATTTTTTCCTTGAAAAATTTAATAGAAGAAAAAATAAAAATGTAAATGGGTTCGATCCAGAGGCGATTAGTACCCTTCTGAGATATAATTGGCCTGGTAACGTCAGGGAGCTTGAAAATTTGGTGGAGCGTCTCGTGATCCTTTCCAATGATGCGGTAATAGGCGTAGATGATCTTCCCGGAAGTATTCGGGAGAGCGAGGGGGAAAATTATACGTTTGCGATTACCCTTCCTGATGAAGGAGTTCCCTTTAGCACCGCGGTGGATGAATATGAGAGGCGGTTAATCCTTCAAGCCTTAAACAAGACAAATTGGGTCAAGAAAAAGGCAGCAGAATTGCTTAACATTAATCGTACCACATTGGTGGAAAAGATTAAGAAGAAGAATATTGTTCGAGCGAGTCCAAACTAAGGGGAAGTTGTTTTTGCGTGGGTCCCAACAATGTCAAAATCATGACGATCTACATGCAGATAGATAGCCTTGTAAACATAGACAATACGCAACGCACGCCTCTCCACTATTCCTTCATTACCTCGCACTTGCTAATAAATCCTCATTTTTGAATGACGTACAGCCTAAATCCGTAATCCGCAATCTGAAATCCTCAATTCTATATGCTTGGCACATTAATTGCTCCCAATTCGACTTATGGTGTATTCAACAGGGAAAAAGCGTCTTATTCTATTCCTTTTATCGTTATCGATTTTTTTTTTATTGCTTCCTTGCCATGCATGGCCTGAAGTGATTTCAACAATTCAGCAGGTCAAGTTGAAATCCTCTCCAAACGTCTCTGTGATGGTTGTAAAGGTGAGCAGACCCCCTACTTATAAAGTGATCAGAATTGAAAAAAAGGATTTGGTGATTGCATTTAAAAATTGCCGATTTTCAGATGCGTTACGCTTTAAAGGCATTCATGATGAGTTAGTGCATAAGGTAACGCCTGCCTGGAAAACCAATGGCGTCATATGCATAAATGCTACACTTGATGTGCTTGCAGCAAACGTCACGCATCGATTTGATGAGAAAAATCATAATGTTATTATAGCCGTAGAAAAAAAGATTGATACGGAAAATCATAAGAGTGCAAGTGCGGAAGAGTTGGCCGAACAAAAAGGTGAATCTATTGAATCACAAAAAAGTTCAGACCAAATTCAAGATGAAACAATCAAAGAGACGCATGTCCCTGTAGAGGAGACGTTTTTATCTCGCCTTGTAGCGATGCATGATAACGATGAGAAGCCGGACGCCAAGCTTTTTGTTGATGCAACTGGGGCATGTAAAAAAGATCAGTGGGAAGAAGGCATTAAAAACATAACGGAGTTTATTGAGAAATATCCGGAGAGTAAATTCATAGAAAGGGCGTTTTTTTTATTGGCGGAATGTTATCGTCGACTTTATACAGACAACTTGTCCGAACATATTCAAGAGATAGCCAAAAATTATGAGGCCGCCAATCGGAAGTTTTCCGGGTCAGTATATGTGCCTGCGGCTACCCTTATACTCGCGAACACTTATTTCAAACTGCAAAATTATTATGAGTCGTTAGCGTATTATAATATTTTATGCTCCCGGCATAAGGATGACGAATGTGCTCCGGAGGCACGATTTCAGCTCGGCAAAGTCTATCTCATGATTAACAAACCAGAAAAAGCTATCTCTGCTTTTCAGGCTGTAGCAGAACAATATCCACGGACTTTTTTTGCAATAAAGTCAAAAATGGAAGCGGCCAAGGTATTTTTCGAGATGAACCGTTTTAAGAAGTCACTTTCAATTTGGTCAGGGATCTCCCAAAGTGATCCTGACAGCGTATATGAGATGCCAGATATCTTGATATATATAGGAAACAATTATTATCAACTCGGCCAATACAGAAATGCGCGCGATGCTTTGCTAAGAGCTATAAATATCCATCCGGATATTGCATCAAAACATCCCATATTGCCCAGGATTGCCGACACCTATTATGAACTGGGAGCAAAAGAGAGTGCATACAAATTTTATAATTTGGCCATAAAAGAATATCCGGAGTCAGATGGCGCGCTGATTAGTTCGATACGTTTGGCGAGCAGATACAAGAAAAAAGAGGATGAAAAAATATCGTTATTACCACCTATAGGCTCAGATAGCAGTGACTATCACTTCTATTCTAATCCCCAGGAACTATATGAAAATATTATTACAAGACATTCCGACAATCCAATATCGCAGTTTATAATGTTAAAAATTGCTATTTTACAACAGCAAGATGAAGAATATGAAGCCAGCATTAATACCATAAAGAGGATTCTTAAAAAATATTCTTTGACGGGATTAGAAAAGGATGTTTTGCAAGATTCATATAAGGCATTGTTTAAACAGGAGATTAAGAAACAAAATTATATAACCATCTTAAATCACTATGAACGTGACAAAGACTTCCTTGACGCTTCCGACCGTCCTGAAATTTTTTTGGCTATAGGTGAGGCATACAGGGAGCTATGTCTGCACAACTCAGCTTTTTCAATGTTTCAAAAGGCCAATAAATTTTTCTTAGAGGAAGACAGGCCACCCGAGCTTCTGTTCGGATTAGGAGAGTCTTTGTTTAGAAATAGTGATCTGAAAACCGCTCAGAGATTGTTCGCGGATCTTGTACAGAAGTATCCAGGCTACAAAGACGTTCCATTCGCATACTATCGAATAGGTCAGATCTTATTAAGAGAAAAAAAATATAATGAGGCAAAAAAGAATTTAGAAATTGCCCTGGCTAATTACCATAATGAGCTGTCAAGAGCCGATATTGTTGCAAGTATTGCTGAAACCCTAAAGGGAATGAAGAAATATAATCAAGCAATAACACGGTTTAAAGAAGCGATTACTTTATTGACAAAACAGAACTCGTTTGAAGATTTATACGACGCATATATAAGTTTGGGAGGCTTATATATAACAACAGGGGATAATTTAAAGGCTGCGAGGACCTTAGAGTCAGCCTTGGAGATGAAGGAAAAAGATGATGCAACCGGACAGCATGGGGTGATGTTTCGACTTGCCGGATGTTATCGGCGATTGGAAAAAACGGGTAACGCCTTGGATCTGCTTAAAAAGATAGCGACTTCCCAGGACACTCTGTGGGGAAGGATGGCTATGGAAGAGATTAAAGAAATCGATATTCGACAAAAAATTGCGATAATTGGCAAATCAAAGTCTTAAAGACAGGGTTTGGGTTTGATGGATAAGTATAATATTTTATTGGTAGAAGACGAGTGCGATGACAGGGAGGCCCTATATGATGCACTAATAGATTTGGGGTACAGTGTTGTTGTTGCCGAAGATGGTATCGATGCCCTGGTCAAAATCAAAGGGACACAGTTTGATCTCATTATAACCGATTTCCAAATGCCACAGATGAATGGAATGGAACTGTTGAGAGAGGTTAAGAGGGATGGACAAGACGCCCCTGTTGTTTTTATATCGGGAAACAGTACGGTTGAGACTTCAGTCGAAGCGATGAGGCTCGGCGCACTCGATTTTTTAGTGAAGCCTATTTCAATAAAGGCCATCAGGGAGATTGTAGAAAAGGCATGCGAAAAACAGACAGACAGTACTAATACCAGAGGGGTAAGTCGGGACAGATACCGCTTGGTGACCAAAAATCAAAATATGGTCGCACTTATGAACCTTGCCAAGACCGTTGCAGACAGTAAGGCTTCGGTTTTGATTCAAGGTGAAAGCGGTACAGGCAAAGAACTGTTTGCCCGTTTTATTCACAGTAATAGCACCAGACGAAGTAAACCATTTGTAGCTATAAATTGTGCCGCTCTCCCTGATGGTTTGCTGGAAAGTGAACTTTTTGGCCATGAAAAAGGCGCGTTTACCGGCGCGATTAGCAAAAAATTAGGAAAGTTTGAGTTAGCCCAAGGTGGAACTATACTCCTTGACGAAATAACCGAAATGGCCCCTCATCTTCAAGCGAAGCTCCTAAGGGTGTTGCAGGAAGAAGAGATTGATAGAGTGGGAGGCAACAAGCCGATTCCGATAGATGTTAGAGTAATTGCAACCACAAATCGCGATATTGAAACGGTTATAGAAGAAAGGCATTTCAGGGAAGACCTATATTATCGCCTGAACGTAATTCCATTGAAGATCCCTATGCTTAAGGATAGAGGTGATGACGTTATTGTGTTGGCTGATTATTTTATAGAGAAATATAATCGTATCGACGGCAGAAGTGTCAAAGGATTGACGAATACGGCAATACAATCACTCAACAATCGGTTTTGGCGTGGAAATGTAAGAGAACTGGAAAATGTGATAGAAAGAGCGGTTCTCCTTTGTCAAGGTGAAGCCATAACAGAAGAGGATCTGTTCATAATAGAACAACCAAAGGCTGAAACCGTTCAAAAAAAATCGTATATGCCGCCGGGGTCACTACGGGAAATGGAAAAGCAACTTATTTTTAACGCATTAGACGAGACAAGAGGCAACCGGACCCATGCCGCAAAGATTTTAGGGATAAATGTCCGTACATTAAGGAACAAGTTGAACGAATATCGGGAACATATGGAGGTTTTAACATGAGATCCCTGCAAAGGCCTCAACATGAAGGCATGTATATTGCTATTGTAACAGGTCAAAACAAGAGACAATGTTACGAGTTGCGTGTTCCGCGTTTTAAAAAACTCGCAACCCGTAACCCGTAACCACGGAACATATATTAAGGAGTCTCCCATGCCAATAAATAAAATATTTGGAAAAACTTTCAACACCCTTGAAAAGTCGCTGGATATCCTTAATAAGAGGCACACATTGATAGCCGGTAATATTGCTAACGCGAGCACCCCCGGCTATAAGCCTAGAGAGATCAATTTCAAAGAGGCCCTGGACAGTGCTGTTAATAACAAGTCAGTTGAGATGTTCCGGACACATTCGCTTCATTTCGATAGTGTGTGCCGATCTTCAATGGAAGAAACAGCCACGAATCAAGCTTCAAATGGTCTTAATTGGGTAGATATTGATAAGGAAATGACAAAGCTCGCAGAAAATAATTTGCAGTATAGGACAGGGGTGGAGGTCCTATTGAAGAAATTGGATGGATTGAAATATGCAATAACCGAAGGAGGGAAATAACCATGGATTTTTTAACTTCATTGCATATTAGCGGCTCAGGCCTGACTGCCCAGAGAACTCGTATGAATGTGATATCAAGGAACCTTGCAAACGCAGAGACCACTCGTACTGCAACAGGCGGCCCTTACAGAAGAAAAGTCGTGGTCATGGAGCAAGAATCGGTTCAAGATTTTGATGCCGCACTGGCCACCCAGTCTGACGCATGTGGCGTCCGTGTAACAGAGATCGTGGAAGACAAAACGCCTTTCAGTCAGGTTTACAACCCCAGCCATCCTGATGCGGATGATGCCGGATTCGTAATGATGCCAAACATCAATCTTATTGTTGAAATGACGAATATGATGCTCGCAAGGCGGAATTATGAAGCTAATGTAACAGCGATAAATGCTGCTAAAGGGATGGCTCTTAAGGCACTCGAACTTGGAAGATAATAAGGATAGAAGATCGTTGATTGAAGATTGTTGATTGAAGATTGGTGGTAGACTGCTCAATAGTCAATCTTCATTAGTCAATAGTCAATTTATTTAGGAATTGCGGAATTGAAGGAGATGACTATGGACGCTGGAAGGATTGATCATCAAATCGATTTTGGTGTGCAACGGGTTGATAAAAATGAGAAACAGCAAGGTGTCGGGTTCGCAGACGCAATCAAAAACGCGATCTATCGTGTGAGTGACATGCAGGCTCAAGCTAATCAATCGGCCCAGGAACTTATGCAAGGCAAAACAGGCATCCATGAAACGATGTTAGAGTTACAAAAGGCCGGTATATCTTTGCGCGTACTATTGCAGATCCGCAACAAGGTGATAGAGGCCTACAAAGAGGTTATGCATATGCCGATCTAAGAAATTGGTCGAGTTGTTGAATAGTCAAATCGTCGAGTTGTTAATTTTATCACCAGTTCCCTACTAAACCACTCGACCACTCAACCAAAGCGAAGGGGTCATCACTATATGAATGCATTTTTTGAACAATTTATTAACGTTTTTAAAGCGATGCCGATGTCAAAAAAAGTGACTTTGTTAGGCGTCGTTGCTATAGTGATTACCGGGTTTACCTTAATGTTTCTATGGGCCAACCAAATAGATTACCAGCCGCTGTACACGAATATGCCCCCGGAAGATGCAGGTGATATAGTATCTAAATTAAAAGAACAAAAAGTTCCATTCAAATTGGAAGGGAATGGATCCATAGTCTTAGTTCCTGCTGATAAGGTGTATGAACTACGACTTGCGTTAGCCGGTGAAGGCCTTCCCAGGGGCGGAAATGTAGGGTTTGAGATATTTGACCATTCAGATTTTAATACAACAGAATTTGTCCAGAGATTAAATTATCAAAGGGCCCTCCAAGGTGAATTAATGAGGACCATCAATCAATTTCATGAGGTCATTCATTCCAAGGTTCTTATTGTATCTCCTAAAGAATCTGTTTTTGTGGAAGATACTAAACCACCGTCAGCGTCTGTCCTTCTTAATTTGCGTTCAAATTTAAGGCCGGACAAAGTGGCTAGCATTGTCCATCTCGTCGCAAGCGCTGTAGAAGGCCTCGCCCCGGAATCTATTACAGTAGTAGATACAACCGGCAAGACATTATTCAAAGGGACCGGAGAAGGCGAAACCGGATTCCTCTCCGGCGCTAAACTTGATTATCAGCAAAAACTTGAAAGAACGATTGCCGAAAGGGTTCAAAGCATGTTGGAGTCTGTGGTGGGCGGTGACAAGGCAATCGTCCGTGTCAGTGCAGACATAGACTTTGACAGAACAGAGATAAGTGAAGAGATATATGATCCGGACAGCGCTGTAGTTAGAAGCAGACAGCACCAGATGGAATCATCTGGACAGAACCCGGGGGGGACCATTTCGAGCTCTACTGGTGTAAATATTTTGCAGGGGGATATAGGCGCGCAACAACGTGGCGGAGGAACAACGAAAGAGAATGTAAATGAAATTTTAAATTATGAGATTAACAGGATCAACCGACATACAAGCAAACCATTTGGAACATTGACACGTCTTTCGGTTGCGGTAGTTTTGGACGGAACATACCATACAGTAAAAGGAGAAGACGGCACCGAGAGAAACAAGTATATTCCGAGGACATCCGAAGAGCTAAAGGAATTTGAAGCGATCGTCAGCAAAGCAATAGGATATAATTCTGACCGTGGAGATCAAATAACCGTCAGTTCATTTCCCTTTGCCAACTCTGCGGACATAGATGATATGATCGAATACCCACCCATTGATTGGTTACTGTATGCTAAACAGTATGCCAAGGCGGCAATAAATTTATTATTGGTACTTATAGTGTTCATGTTTGTAGTGAGACCTCTCCTGAGATCAATGAAGGAGGTCAAGGTTGCCGAATACGCACAACAGAGACAATTGGCCGGTCCGGCCCAGGGAGAAGAGGAGTTGGAATTGCTTGCTGAAAGTCCTGAGATGAGGCTCAGAGACAGAGTGGGACAATTGGCAAAAAGTAATCCTGAAAAATCTCAACAACTAATAAAGGGCTGGTTAAACGAAAAATGAGTAATGAGCTGACCGCAAAAGACTTGACCGGCATACAAAAAGCGGCCATTTTTCTTATATCGGTGGGTGAAGAATATACCCGCGAAATTTTTAAATACCTTAACGATGAGGAAATCAGAGATATCGGCGAATGCATAGCAGAAATAAATCACGTCCCCCAGAGTGTGTTAACGCATGTGCTTAAGGAATTTAACAAAAATTACCATAGCAATGACCAATTGATTTTAGATGGGGAATCTTTTCTTAACAATGTCATTAAAGGATCAGTAAGTAAGGAACGAGCGGAAAAAATATGGAAAGAATTGCGAGACAAGAAAAGAGAAGTCCCTTTTGCTGCCTTGAAAAGAGTGGACGCGGAAATCTTGACCGAACTTATCAAAGGAGAACATCCCCAGACAATTGCTCTAATCCTTTCGTATCTTGACAATGACAAGGCCGCGGGTGTTCTTGCAAGACTTCCCAGCAACATACAGCCGGATGTTGCCATGCGAATCGCGGATATTTCGAATGTTCCTCCTGAAATCGTCTATGAGATCGATAGTATCTTGCAAAGAGAGATTGCCAAGGCAGGGAGCACCAGCCATGGGAATATCGATGGATTAGAAACCATTGTAGAGATATTAAACAAGGTAGACAGGAGCACCGAAGATAATATCTTGTCAAAGATCGAGGAAGAAAAACAGGAAATGGCCAATGAAATACGGCAGCGAATGTTTGTATTTGAAGATATTTTAAAGATAGATGATAGAGGGATAAGAGAAATTCTGAAAAACGTTGAAAGTCAGCAGTTGCTTCTTGCCCTTAAAACCGGTTCGGATGAGATGAAAGACAAAGTTTTTGCTAATCTTTCAGAAAGAGCGGCGGAAATGCTTCGTGAAGACATGGAGGTAATGGGACCGGTAAGATTGACCGAGGTAGAAGAAGCACAGCAAAACATTGTCAAGGCAGCGCGGCAGCTTGAAACCGAAGGTAAGATTGTCATAGGGAAAGGCAAGGAGGACGTATTTGTCTGATAACAATTCATCCAACCAAACCGCGGAAAGGAAATGGGAATCATTTAAATTAGAATTGTTTGATTCCGTGTCAAAAAAAACCGCTGCTAAGGACTTGTCAAGCGAATTTGTTTCCGAATTTTCCAGTGAAAATGGGCATGAAATAGAATTTCAAACAACCCCTTTTATTGGCGGTGGAGAGGATGGATTCAGTCCCGTAGGAATTATTGACGCTGCAAAAAGAAAAGCTGCTGCCATAGAAAACGATGCATACGAAAAAGGGTTTGCCCAAGGAGAAAAAGACGGCCTTGAAATGGGGACAAAAAAGAATGAAAAGGTTCTTGAAAATATACAAGGGATATTACAGGATCTTGTAGATGAAAAAAGAAATGTTGTTAAAAAGTATGAAGGAGAAATTCTGCAGTTAATCGAGCTTGTCGCAAGAAAAGTAGTGGAAACAACTGTATCCATCAATTCCGGAGCTGTCAAAGAAACAATATTGAAGGCGCTAATGCTCGCGATTGACCGTAGTGAGATTACAGTCAGGGTAAATCCTGGTGATTTTGATTACGTAAAGGAGATAAAACCTGACTTTTTTGAAAAAACAGATGGATTAAAATCGATTATTATCACTTCGGATGCGTCGGTCAGTCACGGCGGATGCTATGTAGAGACAAAATTCGGCGATATAGACGCCCGTTTGGAAAAACAGTTGGACAAGATCTCCGAAAGTATTCGGAATGTCTTTAAGGAGGGCCTCGGTGGAACCCCCAAGCGTTGAAATCCGTTGGAGCGATTATTGTGATGTGGTAACAGCCTCCCAACCTATAACCCCCGAAGGCCGTGTTGAGAAAGTTGTAGGTCTTGTAGTTGAGGGACACGGTCCGGGGATGAGTATCGGGAGCATCTGCAGTATACATAATGATGGTGGGGTGGAAGTCCCTGCCGAGGTTGTGGGCTTCAATGATAATAAGATAGTGCTTATGCCGTTTGGAGAGATGCGCGGTATCAATCCGGGAAGCCGTATCTCTGTGCGCGGCGACCGTCCGTATGTTTCTGTGGGAGATGGATATATCGGTAGAGTAGTGGACGGGCTGGGAAGTCCGATTGACGATCTTGGCCCTATAGCAGCTACTTCCAGCTATCCTCTTTACAGCAAGGCGATTAATCCTATGACCCGTTGTCCTATACGCGAAGTGGCAGATGTCGGTGTTCGCGCGATAAACGCGTTAATAACAATAGGCAAGGGACAACGTGTAGCTATTATGTCTGGTTCCGGAGTGGGCAAGAGTGTCTTGATGGGTATGATAGCGCGACATACGCGGGCAGATGTCACAGTGATAGGTTTAATTGGTGAGCGGGGTCGCGAGGTAAGAGAATTTATTGAAAAGGATCTCGGGAAAGAGGGGTTAAAAAAATCGGTTGTTGTGGCCGCCACTTCAGATTCACCCCCGCTTATTCGCATGCGGGGAGCATATCTCGCGACAACTTTGGCGGAATATTTTAGAGACCAAAGGCTTGATGTATTACTTATAATGGATTCAATTACACGATTCGCTATGTCGTCGAGAGACGTTGGGCTGGCTGCCGGGGAACCGCCTACCGCAAAAGGATACACACCGTCGTTTTTTTCACAGCTCCCCAAACTCCTGGAACGAGCAGGAACCGTGGAAGGAAAGGGGAGTATTACAGGAATATATACTGTTTTGGTAGAAGGCGATGATATGAATGAACCTGTTGCCGATGCCGTTCGATCTATTGTGGATGGACACATCGTGCTATCTCGCAAGCTGGCCAACCAGGGACATTATCCCGCCATTGATGTCCTTGACAGTGTTAGCCGGGTCATGAGGGATGTGGTTGCGTCGGAACATATGGAATATTACAAGAAAGTCATTGATATAATGGCAACTTATAGAGATGCTGAAGATTTAATTACCATAGGGGCATATGTTGACGGGAGTAATCCCAGAATAGATTACGCAAAAAAAATGATCGACAAGATAAATTTTTTCTTGCGACAGGATATTCCCAAGAAAGTTTTACTTGAGACAAGTGTCGACAGCCTAATTGGCTTACTTAAAGAGGGCGGGCGTGAAATAGCGGTAGGTGGGATAAGTGAAAAGGTTTCATTTTAGGCTTGATCCGGTTATTAGATATAGAAAACATCTGGAACAGGCGGCTCAAATTAAATTAGCCATAGCAGAACAGGCTGTTATAAGCTGCAGAAATAAAATTAATGACTTGAAAAGACTTCGCAAGAGTTTTTCTAATGAGTTGGCACATGAAGAAAAAAAAGGGATAACTGCCCATGCCTATAAGATATATAAGCAATATATCGAAAAAATAGACTGCGATGTCGCATCTGAAAAGCAACGCTTGAAGGAAGCAATCATGAGCAGGGATCGTAAAAAAGTAGATTTAAAGACCGCATCAATTAAAAAGAAGTCTCTTGAGCATTTAAGAGGTATTGAGCAATCGAGATATACAGAGGAATGTGACCGGATTGAACAGAAGACCGCCGACGAGCTGAGTTTATTACGAAGAAAGTTGACGGTTTCGTAAAAAGTCTCCAAGAACATCGCGGGAGACAAGAAGGCCTCTTCATGAAGCAAAGCAGAAAACATAAAGAATTTTATTTCATCGGAGCGCTCCTCTCATTTTTGTTATTAAAACTCGTCCTGACTGTATTTTTTGCCTGCTCGAGAGAAGATCCTCTTCCGATATGTTTTCAAAGCCAAACTGCAGTGGCTGCTGAGTCGGCGGAACAGGAGGAAACAGAAACAAATAGCGTCGAGTCGAGCCTTAAAAAGGGGGCTCAGGAGTCCCAAGAGGACTCTACCAGTGGCGCTGTTGTCGAGAAAAAGTTTTTTGAGTTAGAGATGGAGCGGCGGCGTATCCAAAGAGAAGGTGAACAACTCCTTATTCTACAAACAGAAATAGAAGAGAAACTGATAGAATTATCCAAGCTTCAGGAAAAGATAAAAGAAACGGTTGACAAAAAAAGCGAAGCACATGAACAAAAAATTAAGCACTTGATTAAAGTATATACCTCTATGGCTCCCAAAAAGGCAGCGGGACTCATCGAGCAACTTGATATAAACATTATCGTGGAGCTTTTTTCCAAGATGAAAGGCGATAGTGTGGGAAAAATACTTTCCTATGTTAAACCGGAAAAGGCCGCTGTGATCAGCGCACGTTTACTGAAAAGATAAGGGCTTTAGGAATTTAGGGATTAAGGAATTAAGGGATTAAGAAATTCTTTGAATCCCGTGCTTTTAATTCGCGTTTAATCCACAATTCCTCAATCCCTAAATTCCTCAATCTCCCAATTCCTAAATTCCTCAATCCCCCAAGTTCTAATTTTTTTTATAGAAGATGGGCAATATTTTCCCTTCCTTACTTTTTTGCCCGGGAAATTTTATCCGCCCGCACGAGTATCTGGCTTGGCCCAAAGCGTTTATTGTTGAAAACATGCTGATTTTATTATGTTTATTTCAAGCATAAGAATTTTGGTATACACGTTGCTTAACAAGAGAAACAAAGAGATTTAAGTGATAAAATTTAGGGAGAAGAAAGAATGGGTGCTCAACCAGTACAACTTAACCTCCTGTTGGAAAATCTGGATGTTAGTCTCGCGCGCGTGAGCAACACAAATAAGTCTGACCGTCCATTTTCTAAGATCTTTGAGCAGGCAACAGCTATCACGAATGGCGGTAGCAATCCAAAGATCTCAAACCCGGCCGATAATGTAGCAGACAATATAAGACCGCAAGATCAAGCGTCGGTAGAACGTTTTAGGAAATTTCTCATGGGCGCAGGGGTCCCGTTAGAGAAGATGTCTATTTCCCGAAAGGGAATTTCTTCCTTAAAAGAGTTCTTGAGCTTTTGTGGATTTGCTAAATCAGATGTGGACAAACTAATAAACGGACTTCTTGATGCCGGTAAACGGAAAAATGATAAGATTAACGTATTAGAACTCTTTTCAAAACTTTCTGAACTGAAAGCTGCAGTTGATAGAAAAAAGAAAGATCTTGTGCTGGATGCCTCTGCTATACCTTATATAGAAGTGGCGCTCCAACGGTCGGGGCTAAACGCCCGGCATATAGAAAAGATACTGTCCGAGACAAGGACGGAAAATGGAGATCTTAACCTGGAAAGTTTTCTACAGAGCCTTAAACGGATTGTGGGCAATACTTCCCCCCTGGATCGGGCAATGCCTTATAATGAATGGGGAGAGAGTATCAAACATGTGCTTTCGAACTTGGGGATGGAGGGAGAAAAGGAAAAACTCAACGGGGCGATATCTCTTGACAGGTTTATTCAATTGCTTGAAGAGAGCGTTGCAAAAACTAAAAAACCGCATTTGCCTAATCAAGATGTCGAAAAAACGATTAAGCATTTGATAGGTGAGGTGGTTGTTGATTCCGAGAACAATGATTCAGAATTACAAATTAAATCCCGCTCCGCACAAAAATTGATTGATGAACTATTAGGGTCAAAGGACCCAAAGGAGCAACAAACAGGAATTGGTAACCGGAAAAATATAAAGGCGCGGGGCACACATAGCGTTTCCGACACGACAGGTGATAGGTATAAGGCACAGGAAGCAGGGTCGGACAGCGTACGGAACGCGCAAGGAGTCTCAGAAAGGACGGACAACATACAAAAGGTAGATTCAGGTCCCGGTAATAAAAAAGTTGTAGAATTGCTTGGGAACAGAGAGAATAACAAGGCAGACATAGCAATACCGGGTCGGAATAAAGCCGCAAATATTGCTCACGCCCTCTCTGAAAATCGTACTTTTACCGAAACGACAGAGGTTGCCCAACGGCACGCACGACCGTCCTTCCGCAGCCTCCCTATGTATGTGGTAAGTCAGGTAAGTAGTCAGATTGGCCGTTCCCTTATGCGGGGTGGAGATAATATAAGACTTCGCTTGAAGCCGCCCCATCTCGGGACTGTAAAGTTGGCCATGGGGATGAAAGGGAACGTGCTGAAATTAAATGTTGTTGCTGAAAGTCAGGCAACCAGGGATCTCCTTTTATCTCATATCCAGGAACTGAAACAGTCCTTGATTGAGCAAGATATCAGGTTAGACAAGATGGATGTCCAGGTAAGCTATCAATTCGGAGAGCCAATGAAAGATGCCCAGAATGAGCACAGAGGTCAAGGACATCGGACAGGCAGCAGGGGCAGCACATCTCCTGTTCATGAAATAGGGGGCGGAGAAGAAGATATAGACGGTGCAATTTCAAGGGGTCGAATGAATGCGGTGTTAGATCTCATTGCATAGGTAGTGTTCATTGCTGGATGAACACTAAACACTAAAAAGGAACAAGAAAAGAAGAAAGGAAAGGGAAGATGTATATATCAGATATTGCTCCATACGCAACTGAAGAGTGGCGGTCCGGTGAGGATTCCGGGCTGAGTTCCGCAAAGAAGAAGGATGATGAGTTAGGGCGTAATCAATTCTTGAAGCTTTTGGTTGCACAACTGCAACATCAGGACCCGTTGAATCCTCTCGATGGCACAGATTTCGCCGCGCAGCTAGCTCAATTCTCGAGTCTGGAACAACTATTCGATATGAATAAGGTTCTTGCGGGGATCCAACAATCACTCGATACGCAGGGGAGCGAAAACGTTCTTGACTATATAGGAAAAACAGTAGTGTCAGGTGACAATGATACCATTTTTGTAAGCGACGGCAAGCCGGTAGGCGGGACTTACAACCTGGAAACAGGCGCGGATGTTACGGTCAGAATTTACGACAGTGACGGATTCGAAGTATGTACGGTCCCTTGCGGCCGGCAAGACCCGGGAGAGTATTCTGTTGGCTGGAATGGAACGGACAGCAATGGTAATATTGTCAACGACGGAGATTATACCTACACGATTGAGGCACTAAATAAACAGGGTTATGCGATTCCAGTCAAAAGCTATCTTGTTGGTGAAGTTACAGGTATCACCTACAGCAACGGCAAGAGTTTTTTAATGATAGGTGATAAGTTGATTGCGGCAGACAATATTGTAGAGGTTCGCAAGTCAATAGAATCATAATAATGAGTTTTCCGGAATAAAAAAGATAGGAGGGAATTAAAATGTCACTATCAAGTTCACTTTTTTCAGGCATCAGCGGCCTAAGTACTCTTGGCAACTCCATGACGGTAATTGGCGACAATATTGCCAATGTGAACACGGTCGGGTTTAAGGCAAGCAGGGTTACTTTTCAGGATGTCCTGAGCCAGACCGTGGCTACCACGGCAGGCAGCGCCCAGGTAGGGCGCGGCACATCTCTGGCGGATATCTCAAGCAGTTTTTCCCAGGGATCTTTCGAGTCCACTGACTCTGCCACAGACCTGGCCATAGGGGGAGAGGGGTTTTTTGTGGTCAGGGACCCTAATAACGAGGAGAACCAGTTTTACACACGAGCGGGAGAATTTCGATTTGACAAGGACGGCAACTTTGTCAGCCCGGCCGGTTATATTGTTCGCGGGTGGGTGATGGACGCGGACACAGGAGAAGATGTGGGTTCGATTACGGACATCACACTCGACTCCTTTACATCATCGCCCAAGGAAACCGACCTGGTAACGGCGATCACGAACCTTGATGCCGACGCTACAAGCGCATCGGCTACCCTTGCAACTGTATGGGATGGCGGAGATGCCGACGATGAATACATTGGTGACAACGAATACGAGTATCAAACCACTCTAAAGGTATACGATTCTCTGGGAGCCACCCATGACATCACCGTTTATTATGATAAAGGCAGCACCGCAACAACATATGAGTATATCGTCGTCTGCAATCCTGATGAGGACAAGAGGACAAGCGTGACTACCGGCGAGGCAGGACTGGGTATGCTCGGTAAGGGGACCCTAACCTTCAATGAGGCAAGCGGTGCCATTGCGGACGTCAGTTTTTCAAGGTTCGTAGGAGATCTCGGCGGTGTCGATAGTGCCACCGCATGGGCTGGTGCTAGCACGGCTGACGCAACATCATACGGAGAATACACAGGATCCGATGGCCCAGCTACCACCTTTACCTTTACAGCCACAGTGGTAGGGGGGCCTTCCGTAATCAGCGCCTCAGGTACTACCGTCGCTGCGTCGCTCGCTTACGACAACGGCAGCGGTGAATCGGGCACAATTGTCATACCAACCACTTATAAGGCTGGTGAAATTCTCACTACAGCTTATGGTGTCGAGGTCTCATTCCCCGCAGGCACCATCGTAACCGCTGACACCTTCACAGTCCCTGTATCGGCAGGGGATGCTGACGACCTAACGGATGCGCAAAGTTGGGCCACCATGACCGAGACTAATGATTTAACCAATGGCTACTTTACCTTTAATGCAGACTTCCTTGGGGGAACGAGTACAAATCAGGATATCCAGCTCGACTTTGGCGCTGCTTATAACAGCAGCAATACAAGCTGGGTAAATGATTCTCTCACTACCACTCATTATTCATCGGCCTCCACCACCACATTTCAGTCAGCGAACGGTTATGGGGCCGGTGACCTGCAATCTATATCGGTGGCCACGGACGGTGCGATCACCGGACAATACTCAAATGGTCAGGTGCTCCCTCTTTACAGGGTAGCACTGGCCAAGTTTCAGAACATTCAGGGCCTGTACAAGGAGGGCGGAAACCTCTGGAGGGAAACAAGGCTCAGTGGTGATCCCATTACCAATAAGCCGGGGACAAATGGTTTGGGGAACATTTCACCCAACTCCCTCGAGCAGTCCAACGTGGATATCGCCAATGAATTTGTGAAGATGATCACCACCCAGCGAGGGTTTCAGGCGAATTCGAAGATTATTACGGTAACCGACCAGATGCTGGCCGAATTGATTCAACTGAAACGGTAATATGTAGCCAATTATAAGATCGGGCTAAGTCCATAAAGTTCCCCCAACCCCGAAAAAGAGGAGTGCTCACAGTGCCTGACGTGCTGTGAGACTCCTCTTTTTGCTTTTTGGGCCATAAGGGGCATGAATTCATTGGAGTATTGGAGTATTGAATATTCTTTTTTCCCATTACTCCACTACTCCATTACTCCAATAACCCAATGAGTCCCTAACCGTCAATCCGTTGACGTGCCTTTTAAACTTTGACACGAGATTTGAGGGTAGAGTCACCAATAGGCAACGTATTGTAAAATTTTTAGTAAGCGTATTTCACGCAATCCCCTCTCCATTTTATCTTCCGCAAATTCCATGCATCCGGACCATGAGATATTCAAAAACATGGCATAGAGGTTGCTTTGTTGCATAATTGTCAAAAGAAGTAAGACAACTTCGTGAAAAGTCTTCCAATAAAACCGTGAAAAGGGAGTTTATATGGATTTAGCAACCGTTTTGGGAATTGTTTCCGCATTCGGTCTTGTAGTCATAGCTATCTTCATGGGGGGCGGACTCGGCCTTTTTGTTAATGTCCCTTCACTGATGATCGTGGTCGGTGGGACCCTTGGCACTACGTTAATTAACTATCCCTTAAATGATGTCCTCGGCGTTATTCGCGTTGTAAAAAACGTCTTTTTTAAAAAGAGGGAGTCGGTCCGGGACATGATCAAAAAATTTATTGATTTCGCGACAAAGGCAAGGCGTGAAGGTATATTGGCCTTGGAGTCGGAAATGAAAAGCATTGATGAAGAATTTCTGAAAAAAGGAGTTCAACTTTCCATAGACGGGCTCGAACCGGATTCGATAAGAGACCTTCTTGAAACAGAAATTGAATTCGTTCAAGGCAGACACCAGCTCGGCGCCGAAATTTTTACCACTATGGGGACCTTTGCACCAGCCCTCGGAATGATCGGAACCCTGATAGGATTAGTACAGATGCTTCAATCAATGGATGACCCGAGTACGATTGGACCTGCCATGGCAATAGCGCTTTTGACCACATTTTATGGTTCGGTAATGGCCAACCTGCTCTGTATGCCGATAGCGGGAAAGTTGAAAACCCGGAGCAGAGAAGAAGTCCTAATAAAAGAGATGATGATCGAAGGAATACTTTCGATAGCAAGAGGTGACAACCCACGAATCGTGGAACAAAAACTCCAGGCTTTTATTCCGCCAAATATGAGAGAATCATTCTTTAAATAATATGGGCAGCAGAAAGAAAAAAACGAGCGATGAAGAACGGCCTTCGGGTTTGATTCAGGTTATGACCGTGTCACTTTTCATAATTCTCTTGGCCTTTTTTATTTTGCTCAACGCTATAGCAGTGGTTGATGAAAGCAAAAAGATGAAAGCATTTGGGTCTTTGCTTGGGAGCTTTGGAATTCTTCCGGGCGGTATTTCCGCGTTCAAAGGAAAAGGAAGGGATGTGGCCCCGCCTACGGCGCCTATGGAATCGAAACAATTAGACGCCGAAACGTTTGTGCCACTGCCTACTCAAGATGCTATCGACATGGTCGCCGTCAAGTCGGAGGATAAGCAAGATGTTGTTACAATACAAGAGGAATTACTTTTTAACAGGGGGGAGCTGCAAATAAAGAGATCCGCCTTTCCGATTTTAGATGGAGTTTGTCGCATTATCAATAGAGACAATAGCAACGTGGAAATAGCCGGGCATACAGACGACAATGAATTAGAACAAGGCGAAGATATGGGATGGAAGCTTTCCGGCCTTCAAGCCATTGCCGTGGCCAGGTATTTTATAGAAAAAGGGAATGTAGATCCCAAAACTATTACAGCTTATGGTTCCAGCGCATATAAGCCACAAGTCACAAATGTAACAGAAGAGACCAGAAAGCAAAACAGAAGAGTGGATATCCATATAAGTCCTAATGCGTGGCGACATATAAGCCGTATTTATAAAAATAGACCGAATCGGGTTTTTACATTCAAAAAATTTGTGTTTGATCTTGTTGACTAACGGTGAAATTTGACCAACGTCAATAGTCAATCCGTGGGCGGCTTATGGCAAGAAATAAAAAAAGAAATGAAGCGACTGATATGGATCCGAACGCCTGGATGGTGACATTCGGCGATCTCCTTATGCTGCTATTAACATTTTTTGTACTGCTACTTTCAATGTCGGCCATGGATGACCTTGCTTTGAAAAGAATGCTTAGCGTTTTAACAGGAGCAATTGGTCCGCTTGAGCTTGTGAGCGAAAAAAACGTACGCACTTTCTCACATGTTGTTCAAGCAGGGGCCCTAAGTGAAGCTCAATTGCTTGATGATGGAAACAAACTCAAAAGTATGCTTTCTCAATCGAAAGATCCTGGAAAAGGATCAGCGCTGGAAAAATCGGGAGTGAACGTTAATATCTATAATGATTCGCGAGGAGTCGTGATGTCATTTAAGACAAACATATTATTTGATTCAGGGAAAGCGGATATCAAACCCGGAATATTGCCGGTTCTTAAACGGATTGGAGAAATTATAGATACAACGAGCAATGATATTCTTATTATAGGACATACCGATAATGTGCCTATACATAGTGATAAGTATCGCTCAAATTGGGAGCTTTCGTTCTTTCGTGGTTTGAGTCTTTCTGATTATTTTCAACAGGAAAGCAAAATTCCGCCGGAACGGTTTTGTATAGGAGGCGCTGGAGACTCACAGCCACGATATCCGAATACTACTGAGGGAAACAGAGAAAAAAACAGGCGCGTAGAAATTATATTTAGAAATTAAATAACATGGAGGAAGGTTTCATGGAAAAGGAAGCAAATGAAAAAACAACAGAGGCTCCGACCCCGGCTCCGGCAAAATCGGTATTCCCTATAAAGTGGATTATCGTAGGCGTCCTGGCTTTGGTAATAATAGGGGGAGGCGCTTTTGTCGCGTTGCGTTATTTTTCAGCAAGCGGGTCCTCTTCTCCCAAAGAAAATACCGAAGCTAAAGCAGAGAAGTCGGAAAAAGAGGCACAAGTAGGCATGATGTACTCAATGGAGCCTTTTATAGTGAATTTGCTTGATAAAGGCGGAAAGCGGTATCTTAAGGTGAAAATGGAGTTAGAAGTTCCCGGCGAAAAGGTCTCAAAGGAGTTGGCAATACGGAAAGCGCAACTGCGCGATACTGTATTATTACTTCTTACCAGCAAAAAGTTTGAGGATGTCAACCGCTTGGATGGTAAATTTCAGCTCAGGAATGAATTGATTTTTAGAATAAACCAGGTTCTTCGTACCGGCAAAGTTCAGGCGCTATATTTTACAGAGTTCGTAGTACAGTAAAACAACGTGTAATTTTGAGGTCGACAAATGGGCAATATTTTATCACAAGAAGAAGTTGATAGCCTGCTGCAGGGAGTATCCGGAGGAGAAGTCGAGACCGAGACAGATCTACCCGTGGAAGATGCTGACGTAGTCAAGTACGATTTTGCCAGTCAGGATCGGACAGTTCGGGGGAGAATGCCCACCCTCGAAGTGATTAACGAACGATTTGCCAGAAGCTTCAGGACAAGTCTTTCATCTGCTCTTCGCAAGGTAGTAGATGTGAATATCGCTTCGACGGATGTAATTAAATTTGGAGAATTTAGTCGTTCCCTTCCGGTTCCTACAAGCATTCATGTTTTCCGCATGGAACCACTACGTGGATATGGCATGTTCGTTATTGAGAGTAGGTTGGTTTACAGCCTTGTAGATTCGTTTTTAGGGGGGATAGGAACAAGCGATGTAAAGATAGAGGGGCGTGATTTTACCCCCATAGAAAACAAAATGATCAAAAAGGTCATCATTATGTGTTTGCGTGATTATGAATCAGCGTGGGAACACGTGCACAAGGTTAAAATGGCCGTTGTCCGTTCCGAGATTAACCCGCAATTTGCCGCGATCGTTCCCCCAAATGACGTAGTGATAGTCATTAGGTTTGACATAGAGTTGGAACAGACATCCGGCAATGTTGTGATGTGCATACCGTATTCAACTATTGAACCTGTTCAGACAAAGTTAAGTGCGGGATTTCAAAGTGATCAGCTGGAAGTAGATGTTGCTTGGAAGAGACGCCTGCAAAAACGGATCGAGGAAGCGACGGTTAATGTAATAGCGCGTCTGGGTACTGCCGAGATAACAGGAAGAAAACTCTTAGGGTTGAAAGTTGGCGACGTAATTAATCTTAAGGGGGACATTAGAGATACTCTGCTTGTCACTATTGGAGAGGTGCCGAAATTTAAGGGCGTTGCCGGCGTCCTAAAGGGTAGCAGGGCGGTAAAGATAGAAAACAAAATAGCAAGGAGATAATACTATGGCTGACAACAACGATACGTCCACGAATGAATGGGACGAGGCGCTTGCAGACGACGGCAAGGGTGAGAATTCAGAGTCATCCGGACAGGGTGTATCGCAAGGAACGGCAGATCAGGGTGGTGAGGTACGTCATCTTGATTTTATACTTGATATTCCGTTGGAACTTTCTGTGGAATTGGGACGAACCAGTATGCTTATTAATGACCTCCTTCAATTAGGCCCCGGTTCGGTGATTGAACTGAACAAGCTCGCCGGCGAACCCATGGAAATTTTTGCAAATAATAAATTGATGGCTCGAGGAGAAGTGGTTGTGATGAATGAGAAATTTGCTATCAGGTTGACTGATATAGTCAGCCCTATGGAGCGAATTAAGTCTCTAAAATAGTGTCCAAACGGACACGGATACGAACACTGAATAGGACTACATTATGGATGAATTATTAGCTACTTCACAACCTGATCTCTTGGGAGCAACCCTGAAGACATTTGGCACGTTATGTATCGTGCTCGGACTTTTAATATTAATTCTTTATCTCATAAAGCGGTTTTTCTACCAGAAGCACTCTCTGAGTGATGAGAAACTCATTAGAATGATCGCCTCATTTCATTTAGCCCCGAAGGCGCGTGTCGTGTTGATAGAAATTATGGGCGAGAAACTGGCTGTGGGCGTATCACAAGAGGGTATACGATTTTTGACAAAAATCGGGTCTTCTGCAAATCAGGCTCAGGATACGGAGGAGTGCATTCATGAACCATAAGTGGCCGTTCGCTATTTTCGTCCTGATGCTTTTTTTGTTGATATCGGCAGCGCCTTGTGCCGAAGCCGTACCATTTCCTACTATCCAGGTAGTGCTGGGAGAAGCCGAAAATCCTGGACAGGTCTCCGTTATTATTCAGATCGTAGCGCTCTTAACGATTCTTACCTTGGCGCCGTCAATATTGATTATGATGACGTCCTTTACACGATTAGCTATTGCCTTTTCATTTCTTAGACAAGCATTGGGGACTCAGCAGATGCCGCCAAACCAGATCGTTATGGGACTGTCTTTGTTCCTTACGTTTTTTATAATGATGCCGGTTTGGCAAAAAATTAACCAAAACGCTATCCAGCCGTATATGTCTGAGGAAATATCTCAGGAGAAGGCGTTGAAAGAAGCAATAAATCCTGTGCGGGATTTTATGTTTAAACAAACAAGGAAAAGTGACCTAGCGCTTTTTTTGCAGATGGCTGAAATAAAAAAACCGAACAATCCAAGCGAAGTTCCCACCTCTGTTTTAATACCTTCTTTTATCATAAGCGAGTTGAAGACAGCGTTTATTATAGGATTTGTATTGTATATACCATTTTTGATTATAGACATGGTAGTGGCAAGCATTCTTCTTTCAATGGGGATGATGATGCTTCCGCCGATCATGATTTCACTCCCGTTCAAATTAATGCTCTTTGTTTTGGTGGATGGATGGAATTTGATTGTCGGTTCATTAGTCAAAAGTTTTATTGGGGGATAAATGACTCCGGAATTTTTAGTGGGATTTGCACAAGAAGCTATAAAAACAACCATTCTGACTGCTATGCCGATGCTTGGTTTAGGGCTTATAGTCGGGTTGGCGGTCAGCATATTTCAGTCTGTAACATCGATACAGGAAATGACGCTCACATTTGTACCCAAGATATTAGCGGTCCTGCTGGGACTTCTATTTTTTCTTCCATGGATTCTGGAGAAGCTGATGACATTTACAAGGAATATTATAGAGCAAATACCAATATATATCAGGTAATTATGGATCTATTAACCTTTTCACCGGAACAGATTAAAGCGTTTATCTTGATTTTTATACGGGTAAGTATTGTCCTATTTTTACTACCCATATTTGGCAGCAATATAGTACAGATGCGGCTCAAGGCGGGACTGGCGCTTATCATCGCGGTTATTCTTTGCTCTGTAATAAGGCCTGATATTAATTCATTCCCGGAAACCCTTTTGTCAACAGTTAACCTGATCTTGTCTGAATGTGTCATAGGTATGATTATCGGGCTTATGATCCGTATGTTTTTTTCCGCGGTTCAATTGGCAGGGCAACTCATAGGGTTTCAAATGGGATTTGCCATCATAAATGTTTTGGATCCCCAGACCGGGACCCAGGCATCTATTATTGCCCAGCTCGGTTATTGGATTGTTGTTTTGGTGTTTCTACTTTTAAACGGCCACCATCTTTTACTTAATGGATTAAAAGAAAGCTTTGATATTATTAACGTTGGCTCAATTAGATTGAGTCAGGGGCTTTTTCAAACAGTTGTTGACGCATCTTCCCGTATGTTTTTACTGGCCATAAAAATAGGCGCGCCGGCCATTGCCGCCCTTCTTTTTGTTAGCGCGGCCTTTGGGATATGCTCTAAGTTTGCACCCCAGATGAACATTCTCATTGTTGCTTTCCCCATAAAAATTGTAGTTGGTTTAATCTTTTTTGGACTCTCATTGCAGATTCTTCTCCGAGTCACAAAAGGATATCTTGGTAGTTTTGATACATTGTTAATTAATATTATGAACTTAATGAAGGCATAAGGTTGTGGCTGAAGAGAGTTTTCAGGAAAAGACCGAAAAAGCTACCCCCAAAAAGAGAGAAAAGGCGAGGGAAGAGGGGCAGGTAGCTAAAAGTCGTGAAATTCCTTCTGTCTGCGTAATATTTGTTGGAATGATGAGCCTATTACTTTTCGGAGCTTTTATCTATACAAACACGCTGGCGGTTATGAAGCATAGCTTCCTGGCGATAGGCACACCCCGTATCGATATGGACATGGTCCGTTGTTTAGAAATCGCAAATCAGATCACAGAGCGGTTTGTCATTATGGTTTCTCCTGTTATGGCCGCTGTTTTTGTGGCAGCCCTCCTTTCTAATTTCATGCAGGTAGGTTTTGCCATTTCTGTAAAAGCCATTAAGCCGAAGTTTTCAAAGTTCAATCCTATCGAAGGCGTGAAAAGACTTTTTGGACCCAACTCTCTGAATGAATTTGTCAAATCTTTGTGGAAGATTGCCGTTATCGGCGGGATTGCATATTGGACCATTAAAAATGAGCTCAAACATTTTCTCCCATTAGCTGATACCAGTGTCGCCTATATACTTATTTATATCCTAAAGGTTTTCTTTAAGATGTTTATGCGGGCAATTATCTTCATGATTTTTATGGCGGCTGCCGATTATGCTTTCCAAAAATGGCAATTTGAAAAGAAACTCAAAATGACCAAACAAGAGGTGAAAGAGGAGCATAAACAGACTGAAGGTGATCCAAAAGTAAAATCAAGAATCAGAAGTGTCCAGTATCAGATGGCAAGAAGGCGTATGATGCAGGAGGTCCCCAAGGCCGATGTTATTGTTACCAACCCTACCCATCTGGCATTAGCGCTTCAATATGAAAGCTCTGACATGAATGCTCCTAAAGTCTTGGCCAAAGGCGCCGGGGCGGTTGCGCAAAGGATAAAAGAGATAGCTGAGGATCACGATATCCCGATTGTTGAGAACAAAGAATTGGCTCGGGCCCTATATAAGCTTGTTGATATTGGGGATGAAGTCCCAGCACAGTTTTATCAGGCGGTGGCCGAGGTTCTGGCCTATGTTTATAAGTTAAAAGGGAAGTTGATGGGGTAATCAATGGAGACAACAGCCGGCAATAAGGATTGGACAAGCAGGTTTGGTGGCGGGAGTAATGCCGCGATGGCGATCGGCATGGTCGGTATCCTGATGGTGATGCTTATCCCGCTTCACACAGCCCTTTTGGATATACTCCTTGCTTTAAACATAACATTTGCCATTATAATTCTTTTGATAGCGATGTATACTCTCTCTCCGCTTGATTTTCACACCTTTCCAACTGTCCTTCTTGTCGCTACCCTTTTTCGACTTTCTCTGAATGTGGCTTCCACTCGATTGATCCTTTTGCACGGAAATGAAGGATCGTCCGCGGCCGGGACGGTAATAAAATCGTTCGGCAACTTTGTGGTGGGTGGCAATTATGTTGTGGGTATGGTCGTGTTTATCATCCTGGTTGTCATAAACTTTGTCGTTATTACAAAAGGCGCTGTACGAATTGCTGAAGTCGCCGCACGTTTTACACTCGATGCCATGCCGGGCAAGCAGATGGCCATCGATGCAGACCTTAACGCGGGATTAATAGATGAAGATGAAGCACGTGAACGCCGCCAAAAGATCTCCAGGGAGGCGGAATTCCACGGAGCTATGGACGGTGCGAGTAAATTTGTTCGCGGAGACGCTATCGCGGGAATTGTTATTACGCTTGTGAACATTATAGGGGGATTTGTTATCGGTGTTCTGCAGCAAAAGATGACACTTATGACCGCGGCCCAAAACTATACATTACTTACAGTAGGTGATGGATTGATAACACAGATTCCATCTCTCCTGATTTCCACTGCCGCGGGTATTTGTGTTAGCCGGGCGGCGAGTGAGTCGAGCCTTGGAGAAGAGTTAACTAAACAGTTTTTCTCTCAACCTCAGGCAATCTATATTGCCGCGCTGATAATTTTTCTCTTCGGACTTGTACCGGGCCTTCCACATTTTCCGTTTATTGTTATCTCTGTGATAATAGGGCTGAGCGCGTATCTTGTAAGCCGGGAAAAAACCGTTCGAGAAGAAGAAATTGCAAGGGGGGAAGCTGCTGAAGAACCTCCGGCAGGTCCCGAGGCCGTAGAACACCTTCTTTTGTTGGACACCTTAGAGTTAGAAGTGGGATACGGCGTCATTCCATTGGTGGACAGGGAGCAAGGAGGCGAGCTGCTTGACAGGATACGGGCTATAAGACGTCAATTCGCAATTGAGATGGGTATGGTAGTCCCCCCTATTCATATACGGGACAACATGCAGTTGAACCCCACGGAATATCGTGTTTTGATCAAAGGGGCGGAGGTTGCTAAAGGTGAATTGATGATCAATCACCTCTTAGCTATGGATCCGGGGGACGTTTCAAAGACAATAGATGGAATTCCTACTGTAGAACCGGCTTTTAATCTTCCGGCCCTATGGATACCCGCAAGTAAGAGCGAGGAGGCCAAATTTGCGGGATATACGGTGGTAGACAATCCAACCATTGTAGCGACCCATCTGACAGAAATAATCAAAAGACATTCGGATGAATTGTTAGGACGTCAGGATGTTCAAAACCTGCTTGATAATCTAAAGAAAACACACCCAAAAGTAGTTGAAGAGCTAACGCCAAACCTTCTTCCTCTCGGAGGGATTCAGAAGGTATTACAAAATCTCCTGCGGGAACGTGTGACGATTCGGGATTTACTATCTATTGTTGAAGCATTAGCCGATTACGCCCCGCTTACCAAAGACCCTGATGTGTTGACTGAATACGTTAGACAGAAACTTGCGCGTACCATTGTAAGCCCATATATATCTCCGGATGGCATGCTTCCGCTTATAACCCTGGATCAGCAAGTGGAGGACGCTCTGGTCAATAGTATTCAGAATACGGAACATGGTTCATATCTATCGGTAGAGCCAAAAATGGTCGGCTCGATAATTGCTTCGGTAAAAAAAGAAGTAGAAAATTTTATGGCCAAGAATTATCAGCCAATTATTCTTTGCTCTCCCATGCTGAGGAGATATTTAAGAAAAATGCTGGAACAATTTGCGCCATCATTGATGGTATTGTCACAGGCGGAACTTTTGAACAATATTCAATTTAAATCGATGGGAGTGATTAGACTTGAGGATGCAGCCTAAAAAATATACGGCAAAGACAATTCAAAATGCGATTACTCTTGTAAAAGAAGATCTTGGCGCAGACGCCATGATATTGGACACTCGCAAGCTTCCTGCTGAATATGGAAGGCCTAGGGGAGCGAACGAATTGCTTTTTGAAGTAACAGCAGTCTCCGGACGGAAGCCGGAACATTCCGCAACATCTCCAACGGAAAAGTTATATTTATCGGGGTCAATAAGATCAGAACTGATGAGTATCAAGGAAATGCTCTACCTCATGAATAATTCCGGGAATATTTGGGGACGAGTTAAAATGAGTCCAGGAGTGATCAATTTATACGGAATGTTGCTCAGAAAGGGGATTGATGAATCGTTTGTTCAACAGTTTTTAGAAAAAAGCGGCGCATTCCAAGACGACGAAACCAACAGATTGGATCATTTGAGAGAAAGGACATTCAAAGAAATACTAAAAGTAATCAAGATCTGCAATCCATTTAAAGCAAACAAAAAGAAACAAATAATTGCTTCATTTTTCGGCCCCACAGGAGTGGGCAAGACTACGACCATTGCAAAACTGGCAGCTAATTTATGCCTGAAACAGAAAAAGAGTGTCGGACTTGTTTCAATAGACAACTATAGAGTGGCTGCTATGGAACAACTTAAGACCTATGCAAGGATTTTAGGTGTTCCATGTTTACCTGCGTTCAACAAGAAAGATATGCGATTTTCGTTAAGCCGATTGAAAGATAGGGATGTAATACTAATCGATACGGCAGGACACAGTCATTATGATTACGATCATATTAACGAGCTGATCACATTGCTGGGTGATGATATCCCTATTGAGAAGCATTTAGTGTTGAGCGTAACAACCAATGAAACGGAAATGGAGGCGGCAGCCAAGAATTTTGGCAGATTGGGGCTTCAGAGCTATGTATTTACTAAACTGGATGAAGCAAAATCTAAAGGCGCTATCATAAACCAGATTATGAAAATGAAGGCACCGATATCTTTTGTTACTAACGGGCAAAGAGTTCCCGAGGATATTGCGGCGGCGTCGAAAATTGGTATTTTGCGTCTTTTATTTGATGTCAAATAGACTAACGGAGAACAAACATGGATCAAGCAAGCGGCTTAAGACAGCTGGTAGATAAAAAAGCAAGCTATATGTACAACAAAGATACGCCGCAAAAGAAGATAAAACATCTATCACCGGCAACGCCACGTGTAATTTCCGTCACGAGCGGAAAAGGGGGGGTAGGGAAGACCAATATAGTGGGAAACCTTGCTATCGCCTTTAGAAGACTCGGAAAGCGTGTATTGATACTTGACGCGGATCTTGGACTGGCTAACATTGACATAATATTCGGACTAAATCCAGAGTACAATATAAACCATGTCATAAATGGAGAAAAGGACATTGCCGGGATTCTTATAAAAGGGCCTGAAGATATTTATATCATACCAGCGGGATCCGGGATACAAGAACTATCGCAATTGACAGAGGGACAAAAACTTAACCTTTTAAGTGAGTTTGATGCCATAGAGGATTCGTTCGATATATTTTTGATTGATACCGGCGCCGGAATTTCTTCGAACGTAATATATTTCAATATCGCAGCGGGAGAACGGATCGTAGTGGTCACACCGGAGCCCACTTCCATTACTGATGCATACGCACTTATTAAGGTTTTGTATACAAAACATGGAACCGACACCTTTAAGATACTCGTAAACATGACAAAAGGGGCGAAAGAAGCCGAATCCGTATACAAAAATCTAAGTAGCGCGGTTACGAGATTTTTGGGTAACATATCCTTAGATTATACAGGGTTTATCCCACGGGATGATAATTTCCAGAAGGCTGTAAAAAAGCAGCAGGCCATTATCCAGCTATATCCTGAAACGGCATCGAGTCAGAGTATAATTAAACTAGCAGAATCTATTGCAAGAGTATCACGCGAAGACCCTCCTGACGGCAATATAAAATTTTTCTGGAAGAAAATTGTAACCTCTTATTAAACCATTAACCTATAAAAGGGTTGTGATTAATGATGATGCAGAAAGTTAGCAGAGAGACATTCTACGCCAATTCAGCATGTAAAATGTGCGAAAAGGATAGAGAGTCGTTAATTATTCAATATGCCCCCTTTGTTAAGTACATAGCAGGCAAGATGGCCATGAAGGTCCCTCCAAACATATCACTTGATGAGTTGATAAGCGCGGGCACTCTGGGGTTGGTTGACGCGGTGAATAAATTTGATCCTGGACGTGACATTCAATTTAAGACCTATGCGGAATTCAGGATCAAAGGGGCCATATTAGACGAATTGCGCGGTATGGATCAATTTTCCCGGTCAATCAGAAAAAAGATCCACTCAATTGAAGATGCGATCAGCGCTACTGACGCAAAACTTGGCAGGCCCGCTGAAGACTCGGAAATTGCCCGGGAGATGGGGGTTGGGCTTGAAGAATACTATGAGCTCCTTGCGGATGTGCAGGGATATTCTATACTAAGCTTGGACGAATTTATAAAAACCGGTTCCAATAATACAGAATCACAAGAGTCATATAAGAACCAAATTAAAGGGAATAAAACACCAGCCCACCATGTAGACAGGATGGAACTAAGGAAAGTGATCGCCAACGCTCTCAAGACGCTTACGTCAAAAGAGCAGATGGTTATATCTCTATATTATTATGATGAATTAACACTAAAAGAGATAGGAAGTGTTATGGATTTGACGGAATCGAGAATTTCTCAGATACATACCAAGGCAATCATAAAATTAAAGATTCGTTTGAAATCGTACTATGAGCACAGATGAGGGACCGGTGGAACACGAGCTTAAAGATAAAGATTTTTTTGAAGATGATAATATAGAAGACGATCTGAGTAAGCTCGAAGCAGAGATTGAGAAATCCGACGGCACAGAAGAGGATATACCCTCGATTGACGATGCAGAGCCAACCGACAAGAAGAGTGATGCCGTTGAACTTGATCATGCGGATCTTTTACTTGAAGAGGAACAAGAAGAGATCAAAGAGGCCGAAGCCGCAACTCCCGAACCAGAACTCGAGCAACCACCTACTCCTGTAATTCCTTGGTCTTTAAATAAAAACATAATCGCAGTTTCTGCAATAGCCCTCATTATCGCCATCACGTTTGTACTATACGTGTTAATGGGACAGCGGGTGGAGTCTGATAAAGAGAAACAAAAAGACCCTGTGTATCCTGTGTATTATGGCAGTTTTCGCGGGAAGATAGGGCCGAGAGTGGTATTGCCGGATCCCCCCTTGGCACTATCGCCTTTTATTGTTCCGATCGATAGGGGAACAGACGATGCCTATTGGTTCTTAAGTATTTCTGTAATGTCGCCGAACAGTGAGGTATACGAGGAGATTAAAAGAAAAAACGCGTTTTTAAGAGAGGGACTTTACAACGTTCTGAGAGAAATAGTCAACGGCGGCAAAGCTGACATTACACCTCGGGAAGAAATAAAGAAGGAAATATTAAAGTCCCTTAACAATGAATTACAGACCGGAAAGATTAACGACGTTTTTTTTACGAATTTTCTCCTGGTGTAACCTATGAAAATGATCGAACGAACAGATTGCCGCCGGATAGGTTTTAGATATGTCAAGTACCATCAATATGAACATTGTCCTGAGTCAAGGGAACTCAGTCAAAGAGGTACAGAGTGTAAAGGAGCAGAACCTCGAACTGAACCAGATTCTTGTGGCTCAACATCAAAAGAAAAAAGAAGCGGAGGGAAAAGATCGCGTTAAGGAATTTGAAGATACTGCAAAGGTTAGAAACAATAAAGATGAATCCAGGGGTTCAAAACACGAGGCGAGATCAGAACAGGAGAAAAAAAAGGGAGATGAGACCCCCGATGACAACAAACCACAAGAACATATACTAGATATAGTAGTTTGAGGCCAATAAAATACCCTTATGGAATTCTGGATAGCCGGACAACTCGTTGTTGATATTGTATTGCTTCTCCTTTTTGTCTACCTTGTTAGGACGATTAGCCATCGTAGCTCAGGCAATGTTTCCGACAAAACAGTTGGTAGGCTAAGAGAAGTAATGGAGCCTGTTTTGAGAGACGCGGAAAAAGTAGCTAAGGAATTTGAATCGCAGTTGAAAACAAAACAACAAACTATTCGGAAATTAAATGAATATTTGGATGACCGAACCATTAGCCTTAATCTTCTTCTTAACAGAGCAGAATTGTATCTCGAAGAGTCTCAAGAGAAGGATAAAAAAACCTCGCCAAAGCTTCATGTATTTGATCAACAAAAAGAGATTATAGCCCTCGCACAAAAAGGACTCGATTCTGAAAAAATAGCCAAGCAGCTATCAATTTCGGTTGGAGAAGTTGAATTGGTGCTTGACTTGAAAAAGAAGTTTTTGAAAATGGAGACCGAGGGTTTCCTTCCTTGAATGATATCAGCCATATACTAATATCTTCCGCAAAGGCTGAAATTCAAAATATCATCGGCGCCGAAAGAGGTCCTTCTTTAAAGAAAAATGAGATTGTAGAAGGCCGGGTCTTAGACTCCAGTTCCCCACATAACGCCGTACTTCTCATCAAAGGGAAAAAGGTCGTAGTAAAGACGCTGTTCCCCCTGCAAAAAGGGAATGTATCTCTGTTTAAAGTTGAACAGGTAGCGCCGCAAACAATTTTGAAAATGGTCGGATTACACAGGTCTGTGAGAGAGGGCCCTGTTCCTCTTTTGACAACCACCTCTGGGAGTTCCTCCCCGTATAAGTCCCTTGTGAAACTGTTTAATCTGCTTGCTTCATCAAGTCTAAGCGCAACGAACAGCGAGATCACCTCGATTATATCCGACATCAAGATATTATTGACAAGGATTGCCTTGAAATCAACCAATGCGTATGATCCTAATTTTGTAAAGACGCTTATTGATGGCTCGGGATTGATGTGGGAGCATAAGCTTAAGCAGTTGATGTTAAACAAAACCATTTCGAGCAATGACATCAATATGCTGATGAAAGGTGATCTTAAGGGGTTGACAATGAAGTTGCTGCAAGTTTGGAAGGCATTTGATGCAGTACCAAAGGAGGAAATTCAAAGGTTCGTTGACGCCTTAGAACAACTTCAGGTTCTGAACCACACCGCTTTGGCGGAAAAGGGAAAGCTCTTTTTTCAATTTCCAATTCAATTAAACGACCTCTTCAGCTTTGGTCAGCTCCTTATCGGACTCCCTAAAAAAGGGGAAACGGATAACACAAAGGAACAGGGGGAAGATATAATCCGGATTTCATTTTTACTGCAGATGTCTCATATCGGTCCTCTCCGCGCAGATATGTCCATTTTGGACAAAACTATCAGGGGTCGGTTTCTGGTTGCAGACCCCCAAATACAATCGTTCATTAACAAACATATCCCGGAGCTAAAGACGCGTTTCTTGCGGCTCGGTTTTTTCGTTCACGATTTTGTATGCGCTCTGGAAGAGATCGAGGTGTTGGAAAGAGCCTCATTAGTTGAGGAACTGATTGACCGGGAGGAGCGTTTTCTCAGTCTGGTGGTGTAGCCCGCGGTGCGGGCGTGAGGAGCGGTCCTTAGGACCTTGAGGACCGCTTCGCTTGAGGTTTGAGGATATATGGCTAAAAAACGAAAAAAAGCTGTTGCACTGCAATATAAATCAGGTGAGGATCATGCTCCTAAGGTAACTGCCAAGGGAGAGGGGAAGATCGCGGAAAAGATCATTGAACTCGCCCGCCGGCACGACATCCCCATAAAAGACGAGCCTGACCTTATTGAAGTCATATCCAAGCTTGATCTTAATGAGGAGATCCCTCCTACAGTATATGTGGCGGTGGCGGAACTCCTTGCGTTTGTTTATTCCCTGAATAAGAAAAAAGAAACCTTGTGACCTTTATTCTGCAAACATGCCTCTTTTCTTTTTTCTTGAAGAATAGCCGATAAATATCCCTGTCAACAATACGAAAGCGCCGCTTAGCAACCACCGTATCGGTCGATTGTGACCCAGGTCGTCTGCCTTTTGTTTAAGAGTACCCAGGGTCTCGTCTTGTTCTTTAAGTTTGCTTTGTTGCTCATTAGATTTTGCCTTTAGACGTGTGTTTTCCTCTCTAAGAAAGGAGCCTTCTTTTTTTAATTTGTCATTTTCCGTTGTTAGGCGTTCAATGATCTTTGTTTTAGTAGGCCCTTCTATAAGAAGACGTGAAAGGATCCATCCTTCTTTGCCGTTACTTAGCCTGACATATGACCAATCCTCTGATTCTTCCATCACCTCAACCGAGCGATTTGACTTTACAAATGCAATAATCTTGTTCTCAGTGCTAGGGCCGGTCCTTATGCTGGCATGTAACATGTCGGTCACATACATTGTTTTTGTTTGAGCAATCCCACTTATGGGCAGAGAAAGGATCAGGGCAAGCACAATTATCATAAACCACATATAATCTTTTTTCATTGTCACATCCTAATCTTAAGTCCTCATTTTGTATAACCCCAGAGTAGCGAACGAAATATCCAGCCGGTATCGCCGTCTTCATGTTTTACCTTAACCCAATCGCCCTTTGTCTTTAAAACCTTGAAGCTCACTCCCTTCATTGCTTTAAAGACAAGAGAATATTTTCCCCCGGGGCCTGACCTGACATTGGCCTCATCCACGTTTACCACCAAACTGGGGATGTGGGCCACCAGCGATTGATGAATCCAGCCCTCATCTTGTTCAAAATCCTTAAAGTGATACCATTTCCCTTCTTCTTTTAATATCTCGAGAGGACAGTATTTGCCTGCCTGCCAAAGGACTTCGTGATTGGTGCCAGGCCCCGATCGTATATTGACATTTGAGTTCTTGGTACTTAACATTTTTGCTTCAGCCGCTTCGGCCACATTAAACGCAGAAGCGCTGATCAATATTAAGAATGGTATTAAATATCTCTTTAAGGTAGTCATAGCTCTCTTCTATAATTTATGAGACCCTTGAAAAATAGCAGTTTTTCAAAGATCTCTTTTTAAGTGTAATATTAACAGGCCTGTCTTTTATGTCAAGTCACTCCGGCAACAGGGCCAAAATAGCGCTTGAAGATTCGGCTGATTTTTGATAAGTTATCAATAATTAAAAAAATATTGAGCTTAGACTTATATTTGCATGAGGGGGATTTATGCAACAAAACGAGCCCGGACCTCTTGATTCGGGAAAAGCCGCGTTTGTTACCAAATCTCCTGATGAGTTACTTCAGGAAGTTTTAATGCGTGTAGAACCCATTATATATTAGGCTCCAGAGCCAATTACAAAACGTCCCCTTTTGCCCAATCGCCGACTTCGCCATAGTAGCCTTGGCTACGACGGCTGAATCGGCGGCAGGCTCATCCCGCCGAGGCGGGACTCGAAATACTCAATGTATTCCTGCGGTTAATCCCGCTGTTAGCGGGATCGCCTTTATTGACCTTGGGTCCCGCTGATAGCGGGAAACATTTTGAAACTGGCTCTCTCGACCAACAAAGTGAAATATTGCCGAACAACAGCTTTCATCAGACCGCCTATTTTTGGGAAACTAATATAGGAGGCTGTCCGAGAATAATCAATGAGATAGCTTGGCCCGACCCAAGCAAGATGCAAGTAAGATGGGAGCGAGTATGACATCTGTTATTCAATATTATGAGGGAATCGGTTCGGTTGCCGTAATCGGCAACTATTTACCCCGCCGGTGCGGTATAGCAACATTTACTACTGATCTTGTTCAGGCCTTGTCGACAGAAGCGCCCGACATAAACTGCTGGGCGGTTGTCGTGAATGACAAACCCGACGGGTATGCATATCCTGAAAAAGTGCGATTCGAGATCAACCTGAACAAACTTACCGATTACAGTGTCGCATCGGAGTTTCTCAATGTCAACCAGGTTGATATTGTCTGCGTGCAGCATGAATACGGTATTTTCGGCGGACCGGCAGGCAGTCATCTCCTGAAACTTCTTGGAGAGCTTCGCATGCCGGTCGTGACAACGCTGCACACGATCCTGAAAGATCCCGCTCCGGAATATCGCGAAGTCATGCTCAGGCTGTCCGACCTGTCCGACAAACTGATCGTGATGAGCCGGAAGGCCGTTGATTTCCTCAAAGATGTCTATGACGTGCCGGAAGAGAAGATTGCCTTTATCCATCACGGCATTCCGGATACACCTTTTGTTGATCCCAACTTTTACAAAGATCAATTCGGAGTGGAAGGCAAAAAGGTGCTTCTAACATTCGGCCTGCTTTCCCCCAATAAGGGCATTGAAAATGTGCTGCAGGCGCTTCCGGCTGTCACCAGAAAACATCCTGATGTCACCTATATTATCCTGGGAGCAACACACCCGCATATTTTGAAGGCGCAAGGGGAGGAATACCGAATCAGACTGCAGCAGCTCGTGCGCAAGCTTAATATCAGCGAGCATGTCATTTTTCAAAACCGTTTTGTCGAACTGAAAGAATTATGCGAGTTCCTCGGTGTCGCTGATATATACGTAACCCCCTATCTTGAAGAAGGCCAGATTGTTTCCGGGACGCTCGCCTATGCCATGGGCACCGGCAAAGCCGTTATTTCAACTCCGTACTGGTATGCGACCGAGATGCTTGCCGAAGGACGGGGAATAGTTGTTCCATTCAACAACCCTGATGCCATGGCGGAACAAATCATCGAGCTTCTGGACAACGATGTCAACCGTCATACGATACGCAAAAAAGCCTATACATTCTGTCGCGAGGCGATCTGGAAGGAGGTATCCAGAAGATATCTACAGGTTTTTAGCGAGGTTAAGCTCGAACGTGCCCGGCACCCCCGCCCCCGGCATCTATATATTGAAAACATCAAAGCCATCACAAATTTCGATCTCCCGGAAATGAAGCTTGGTCACCTGAAAGCCCTTACCGATGATACAGGCATTTTGCAACATGCCACCCATACCATCCCCGCTCGCGACCATGGCTACTGCATTGACGATAATGCCAGGGCGCTGATGGTTGCTGCCATGGGCCGGAAATATCTGCTTACGGACAGCATGTCTTTCGATTCCCTCAGCAGCCATTATCTCAGCTTTCTACTGTATGCCTTCAATGTCGAAACGGGGCGGTTTCGTGATTTTATGACCTATGCACGGCAATGGACTGAGGAGGTGGGGTCCGAGGATGCTCACGGCAGGGCGCTCTGGGCCCTTGGCAAGACCGTGGCTTTTCTTGACAATCCCGGACAACTGGCAATGAGCACGACGCTCTTTAACCAGGCGCTGAAAGCCGTCGAGCACTTTTTTTCGCCCCGAGCCATTGCTTTTGCCCTGGTGGGCATTCATGCCTATTTGCATAAATTTTCAGGCGACAGTGAAGTGCGCAGGGTTCGAGAAGTCCTTGCGGATAGGCTTTTCAATCAGTTTAAAAACAATGCAACAGAAAGCTGGCCCCGGCTTGAAAACGCTCTAAACTATGACAACGGCAAGTTGCCCCATGCCCTGCTCCTGTCCGGCCAATGGATGCAGCGCAGCGATATGGTCGATATGGGGCTCAGATCCCTCAAGTGGCTCCTTGCCGTCCAGACCGAAGACGGCCACTTTGTGCCCATCGGCAGTAACGGATGGTATGAACAAGGCGGCCCCAAGGCCCGTTTCGACCAGCAGCCCGTCGAGGCTAATTCCATGATCGAAGCCTGTGTAGAAGCCTTTAACGTCACTCGTGACAAAATCTGGATCGACAGTGCGGTGATGTGCTTTAACTGGTTTCTCGGACACAACGACCTAAACATGCCGCTCTATGACCCCAAGACGGGCGGCTGCCGCGACGGGCTGATGGCTGATGGCATCAACCAGAATGAAGGCGCTGAGTCGTCCCTAGCCTGGCTGCTTTCACTCATGACATTGCAAAAGCTTTATGCCGACGAGCTTTTAAAGCAATCATCGTCCCGGTCGACCATTACTGTAAAGGGGTAGCTATGCGCATTGGTATGCTCTCGCCGATTGCCTGGCGCACGCCGCCGCGACACTACGGTCCCTGGGAAAGCGTGGTCTCCCTTTTGACCGAGGGGCTGGTTTCGCGCGGCTACGATGTTACCCTTTTTGCGACCGCTGATTCGGAAACAAGCGGCAATCTGCATGCCGTTTGCAAGCAAGGCTATGAAGAAGACCGCTCCATTATGCCAAAGGTATGGGAGTGCCTGCACATTTCGGAACTCTTTGAGCATGCTGAAGAGTTTGACATTATCCATAATAATTTTGACTTTCTGCCCTTGACCTATACCGGCCTTGTCACCACCCCGGTCGTTACCACCATTCACGGCTTTTCATCGCCCGGGATTTTGCCGGTTTATAAAAAATATAACGGCAAAGTGTTCTATGTTTCCATCAGCGATGCCGACCGGTCGCCGGAGCTTGACTATATAAAAACCATCCATCACGGCATAGATATAAAGCAGTTTGATTATCAGCCTGAACCGGACGATTACCTGCTCTTTTTCGGGCGCATTCACCATGACAAGGGCGCCGGAGAGGCCCTTGAAATTGCCAGGGCTTGCAACAAAAAGCTTATATTGGCGGGAATCATTCAGGATGAAGACTACTATCACCAGCACATCGAACCGCACCTGGACAACGACAATGTGGTCTATGTCGGCACCGCCGGGCCGGCTCAGCGCAACCATCTGCTTGGCAAGGCATGCGCGCTTCTGCACCCCATAAATTTCAATGAGCCTTTCGGCCTGTCCGTTATAGAGTCCATGGCCTGCGGCACCCCGGTAATCGCCTTTAATAAGGGGAGCATGCCCGAGTTGATCGAGCATGGCAAAAACGGCTTCCTGGTTTCGGGCTGCGAAGAGGCTGTTGAACATGTAGTCAGAATAAGAGATATAAACAGATCGGACTGTCGCCGGACGGTCGAAGACCGCTTTACCGTAGACAGTATGGTCGAAAAATATATAGACGTTTACACACGGGTTCTTCAAAAAACCCCTAAGGAGAGCTTTGCATAACGCGACATTTTTTCGTCAGGCAAGAAAGGCGAAAACTTTAACCGGAGGAATGCATTGGGTATTTTGAGGATTAAAGTTTGAAGCCTGACGCCGCATCACGGAAAAATGGCAGTTATGCAAAGCTCTAATGATAAGGTTGCAGGACATGAACAGCAAAAAACCCCTTGTAAGGCGATATGACGGGAATCCCATTCTTACCAGGAATGACGTCCCCTACCCGGTAGCCACTGTTCATAATGCCGGGGTTATTAAACACAATGACCGGTACATAATGCTTTTTAGATCGCACAAACACAACGGCCGCTCCATCATCGGCAGGGCCGACAGCGATGATGGTTTGTCCTTCACGGTCCATCCCGAACCCTTTTTCACGCCTGCAACGGACAACATTTTCGCGGAATATGAAGAGTTCGGGGTCGAGGACCTTAGAATCTGCCCCGTAGAGGGCGACTACTTGCTTACCTACAGCGCGTATTCTCGCCACGGCGTTCGGATTGCCCTTGCGCGCACCAGGGATTTTGAAAAAGTTGAACGCATTGCGCTTATAACCCAGGCCGACCTCCGAAACGTCGTCGTTTTTCCTGTAAAGTTCGGCGGCCGGTATGTGCGTCTTGACCGGCCGCATTCCGAAATTTCACCCTGGTCTATATGGATTTCCTATTCCCCCGACCTGGTGCACTGGGGCGATTCACGGGTGATTATGAAGCCGGTTCCCTATCACTGGGATGAAATGAAAATAGGGCCCGGCGCACCACCCTTCAAAACCGACAAGGGCTGGCTGCATATTTACCACGGGGTTTTTAAGACCATGGCAGGCGCGGTGTATCGCCTTGGCGCGGCCCTGCACAGTCTTAATGATCCGGCAAGAATCATCGGCGTTTCCGATCAGTGGATACTGCAGCCCGAAGATCCCTGGGAGGTGAGCGGCTACGTGCCCAATGTTGTTTTTACATGCGGCGCTGTTCCTGAAGACGACGGTACGGTAAAAATATACTGGGGCGGCGCCGACACGGTCATGTGCGTCGGCACGGCAGTGATTGATGACCTTGTGCAGTTATGTCTGACAAATACCAGGTCAGCGCTGTAAGAAAAAGCGTAACCGTGAACCTGACAACCTGAGCAGTTACCTCAAATCAACATATTTATCAAGGAATCATGTCTAATGCCCGAAAAAACAGTATCGCATCCAAAAATTAAACGTAAAAAGAAAAAAATTCTGGGTGATCCCTCACGCGTTATAACGCGCCGTCATATTCCCCTCGACGCGCATCGCATATCCAAAATCATTCAACGCGTAATGGACTTGCCCGACACGATGGCCGAAAATCTTCTTTCACAAATAATGCTTGATTTTTCGGAGCGGCACAAAGACATCAGACGCGTTTTCGGGCTTCACCTGAATGAGGTAAAAGATTATGTTCCTCATGATGCCGTGCTCAGCGAGACCAAAAGGGCTCTCATCGGAGCCTATTTTACGATGGAGTACTCCATTGAATCGGCTGCCCTTTTTAACCCTTCAATCGTCCTCCACCCTGATCAAGGCGATCTGGATAAAGGCAGCTTGCGCTTTATCATGAGCCTGCGGGCAATCGGCGAAGGCCATGTTTCCTCTATTGTATTTCGCAGCGGCGTCCTTGACCGGGACAATACGTTTATCTTCGACCCGGTCAGCGATTATGTCGAAAGGCCGGATCTCCAATTAGCCCCGGTTTACGACCGGCATCTCTTCCGTCTGAAACTCAACGAAATGAAGGCCTGCAATGAGGTAACAACTCATATTCTTAATCAGTTGCCGGAAAATTTTACCTATAATGAATTAAAAGAAAAAATTGGAGCGCTTAGCTCACAACCCCTTTTCCCTAAGGCGCGTCAAAACGAAACCTTCGAAATCATTTACTGGCTTGCCAAGTCCAATTATGAGATGAGTTTCCGACCCGATCATAGAATATCCGAACGGGTTATCTTTCCGGTTTCGGAAAATGAAAGCAGAGGCATTGAAGACGCCCGGTTCGTGCAATTTTTTGATGACAACGGTGAGATTACCTATTATGCGACCTATACGGCCTATAACGGCTTTAGAATCCTGCCGCAGCTGATTGAAACAAAGGATTTTATCAAATTTAAGATAATGACCCTCAACGGCAAAGCAGTACAAAACAAGGGCATGGCTCTTTTCCCGCGTAAGATTGGCGGCAGCTACGTTATGCTTTCGCGCCAGGACGGTGAAAACAATCATATCATGTTCTCAGACAATATCCATTTCTGGCAGGAGTCCGAAATCATCCAGGAGCCAACATATCCCTGGGAATTCATTCAGATCGGCAACTGCGGCTCACCCCTGGAAACCGATAAAGGCTGGATCGTACTCACCCACGGTGTTGGGCCGATGCGTCAGTACTGCATCGGCGCCATGCTGCTTGATCTTGAAAACCCGGCAAAAATCATCGCCCGCCTGGAAGAGCCGTTACTTACTCCGCAGGAGGAAGAGCGCGAGGGGTATGTCCCTAATGTCGTTTATACCTGCGGCGCGATTTTCCATAATAGCGACTTGGTCATTCCCTATGGCATGTCTGATATTGCATGCGGCATGGCAACTGTTAAGGTAAGTGAATTAATTGACTGCATGCACGCGGTATCTTAATGATCTTGGGATTAGCGCTCATAAAGCCCAAGTGATGGGGCTGCCCCCTTTTCTTCCCTATTATCCTGTAATTTTTTTATAAAATGAGAAAGACTTTTCTTGTTTGATCGGTTTAAATGATATTTATGACAAAAGTCCAAATAATATCGCAACCACTTTTTATAATAGATCGCCTTTGGCTGGGAGACGGAAAGGAATCAAAACTGAAATAAAACAATCGCATGCTGAATGATGCGGTTGAAGGATTTTCTATGATATTGGTGTGCCCTTTTGCAAAAAGTTGTTGCTTTTCTGGAATTTTCGGCTATTATTAAATTTGTTATTGTGCAGTCACTATTTGTAGTTCATAATTATGGAAAAGTTAGCCGCACAATCCTCAGAAAGAGGAAGTGCGGTTTTTTTGTTTGAACACAATGGTTGACAGCCGGTTTATATTTTCATACACCGGCATTTTATCATTTAAGCGGTTCCAGATGTGAACCGCGAACAGTAAGGAGTAGTTTAAGATGGCTGAAGGTACAGTAAAGTGGTTTAACGATTCAAAAGGTTTTGGTTTTATTGAGCAGGATGACGGCAAGGATCTATTTGTGCATCATTCCGCAATTCAGGCCCAGGGCTTCAAATCCCTGGAGGAAGGCGCGCGGGTGACCTTCGAGGTTGTCGACGGCCCCAAAGGACCGGCTGCACAGAATGTTGTCCAGCAGTAAGAACTGATATCGACCATTGCAAAGACCCCGCAATCTGCGGGGTCTTTTTTTTACCGCGGTGTCTTTTGCGCCGAACACAAAGCATTAATAAGGACAGAGTCATGGCCAGAGCAAATTATTCATTTGAAAAGCGCCAGAAAGAATTGGCAAAGAAAAAGAAGAAAGAGGAAAAAAAGCAGCGCAAGCTGGAGAAACAGAAGAGTCCTGACGGGGAAAAAAAGAACCTTCCTCCTCAGGAAGATTAACAGCTTTAGGAACACGGCAAAAACAAATTGATCCAAGAACACTCTATGCCACGGGGGAGATCCTTGTGGCTTTTATTATAAGGACACGACCATGATAACCGCATCCAATGTTGCTCTCTCCTATGGCAAGAGGGTCATCTTCCAGGACGTCAATATCAAGTTCACCCCCGGCAACTGCTACGGCCTGATCGGGGCGAACGGCGCCGGCAAATCCACCTTTCTGAAGATCCTGGCGGGTCAGCTTGAGCCCGATCGGGGCGAGATTGCCAAGGGGTCGAGACAGCGAATCGCGGTGCTCAACCAGGACCAGTTCGCCTTTGACGAGCACACTGTTTTCAATACCGTGATCATGGGCCATAAGAAGCTCTACAAGGTGATGGCCGAGCGTGAGGCCCTCTATTCCAAGGCTGATTTTACCGAGGAAGACGGCATCCGTTCCGGAGAACTGGAAGACAAGTTCGGTGAAATGAACGGCTATGAGGCAGAGGCAGAGGCCGCGGTGCTGTTAAACGGCCTCGGCATCCCGGAAGAGATGCGTCAGAAAAAGATGCAGGAGCTTGACGGCAGCGATAAGGTGCGTGTGCTGCTGGCCCAGGCCCTGTTCGGCAACCCGGATATCCTGCTTCTGGACGAGCCCACCAACCAGCTCGACCTGAAGACCATCACCTGGTTGGAGGATTTTCTCTCCCGCTTCCAGAACACAGTGATCATCGTCTCCCATGACCGCCATTTCCTGAACCAGGTCTGCACTCATATGGCGGATATCGATTATGGCAAAATCCAGGTCTATGTCGGCAACTATGACTTCTGGTATCAGGCCAGCCAGCTCCATTTCCGCCAGAAGGAGACCGAGAGCAAGAAGGCCAAGGCCAAGGCGGAGGAACTCAAGGAATTCATCCGGCGTTTCAGTTCCAACGCCTCCAAGGCCAAGCAGGCCACCTCGCGGAAGAAGCTGCTTGAGAAGCTCATCCTCGATGACATGCCGATTTCCTCCCGAAAATATCCCTACATCGTCTTCAAGCCGGAACGGCCCTGTGGTGACGTCATCCTGGAGATCAACGGTCTTTCCAAAGAGATCGGCGGGGTTTCCATGTTTGAGGATCTCACCCTCACTGTTAACAAGGGCGACAAGATCGCCTTTGTCGGAGCTAACAGCCTTGCAAAAACCACCCTGTTCCAGATTCTGGCCGGGGAGCTTGCGCCGGACAAAGGCAGCTTCCGCTGGGGGTTGACCATCAACAACGCCTATTTCCCGAAAGAAAATAATGCGTATTTCAATAATGAGGAGCTTGATCTTATCGGCTGGCTGCGCCAGTTTGCACCTCCCAAGGAGAATGAGAGTTTTGTCCGGGGGTTCCTGGGCAAAATGCTTTTTTCCGGAGAGGAGGCGATGAAAAAGGCCTCTGTCCTCTCCGGTGGCGAACGGGTGCGCTGCATGCTCTCCAAGATGATGCTCTCCGACGCCAACGCCCTCATTCTCGATGAGCCCACCAACCATCTCGACCTTGAGTCAATCACCTCTTTGAATAACGCTCTGATGGCTTTTCCGGAGGTGGTGCTCTTTGCCTCCTATGACCATCAGTTTGTGTCCACCGTGGCAAACAGGGTTGTCGAAATCACCCCGGACGGCATCATCGACGTGATGATGGACTTTGACGAGTACCTGGCAATGAAGGAAGCGAGTCTGTCCGGTGAGAACGGTTACCTGCGAGCGTGTTAAGGGGTCAACCAACAGTAGGATGGGGTCGAGCCAAGCTAACTTATTAAGATGGCTATATTAAATTGCCAAATAGGGCCTAAAAACACTTATTTTTGGGATGAGGATATCGCATAACCAATTACTTAGCGTGATCCCAGTCGTATATATTTTCCCTAAGCGATATGCTTCGTCCTTTTTAAGCCGAATATTCCCTTTCCCCCATCTCGCTGAGAACTGGGAGCCGCCCGCATATATTTTTTGGGGGCCAGCGCATTGTAGTCGAAATCCGTCAAGGTTCGGCACTCAACTTTTGAACCGATGACACGATCAATGGCATTGACCATTTGGTAACCGTTCACGGGCAATAATCGCTTTGCGTCTAAGATTTAACACATCATCGTAAATTTTTTTAAGAAATAAGTTGCGTTCCAGGTCCTGATGGTTTATATTGTCAGGAATGGAAACAATCATAACATATCGGAGACGATCGGTCACCAGGAAAGATATCGCGACCATCAGGAGGATTATTGCCTCACATCCGGAGAAAAGCAGACGCTTCATTTCTCAAGAAGTATGCAGGCAGTGGGATTGGAGGCAGCCTAATGGTGTTCTCAAAGATATGGTCTGCCGAAGCCTGCTTCTTCTTTTGGAATCAAATGGCTTTATTAAACTGCCTGCCCGAAAGTTCACCCCTGCCAACCCTCTTGCAAAGCGAAAGAAACCATCCAGGGTAATAGTCGATAAAACTCCTGTTCATTGTTCTGTCGGCGACCTGTTTCCTATCAAGCTTGAACAAGTTCGCAGAACTGGTTTTGAGAAGATATTCAATGGTCTTGTAAGTGAGCACCATTATCTTGGTTATACCCAACCAGTTGGAGAGCATCTTAAATATATTGCATTTTCCCATGATCGCCCTATTGCGTGTCTGGCATGGGGTTCAGCACCATGGTATATTGGAGTACGAGACCGTTTTATTGGCTGGAGCAAAAAGATCAGAGAGAACAATCTTCATCTGATCGCCAATAACCTCCGTTTCTTGATTCTGCCATGGGTTCAAGTTTCTTGTTTAGCGTCATATCTATTGGCATTGAACCGTCATCGCTTGTCACAAGATTGGCAAAATCTATACCACCATCCGCTTTATCTGCTTGAAACCTTTGTTGACACTAAGCGATACTGCGGTACCTGTTACAAGGCGGACAATTGGATCTGTGTAGGGCAGACAACTGGTCAGGGCAAGCTCAGCAAA
>JBDRFJ010000177.1:0-2620 GCA_043818915.1 Pseudomonadota bacterium
CAGAGCTCGTTTGAGACTCTCAAATACCAGGATCGGGTAAGATGGCTTTCACATGGGTTTAGAACTTTTCAAGAAAGCATTGGGATATCCCAAATGACTTTCCAATTAAAAAAATACTTGACTACAATAAACCAGGTCTCACATACAGGAGAAACATAGATGGAAGAAACAAAATTTATACCCTACGAAAGAGCAAAAAAGATCGTAACCGGAGTAGTTGACGAGGAACATATCGGCGAGGCTGATCGCAGAATATTTAACGTCTATGACCGCAACGGGAAATCTTTATGCTGGTTTGATGCGGAAGAAATCCTGAAAGAAGCCAGGGTAAAACGGCTTGAAGACGCCTATGATTTTATCTTACACTCGATTCCGGAGTGGGTGGATCAGGGGAATTCCGAAAAGGATTGAGGAATTAAGGGATTGAGGAATTGCGAATTGTTCGATTAATTCCCTAATCCCTAAATCCCTAAATTCGCAATTCAGAATGTTATAATTCTCTATTACAGTGTTTGCAGACCTTGGCCCTTGCCTTTATGATCTCGGCACAGTAAGGGCATTCCTTTGTATAATTCACCTCATGTATCTTCTCTATTGCATGTTCGACACTATCCTGAACTTCGGGATCATGGAAAGTATGATTCCGGATAGGCTCTATGCACTTAAGATCACCAAGTTCTCCCAAATAGCTTGCAGCAGTCTTTCGTACTATGGCCGACTTTCTTACATTCAATAATACTTGCAAAATAGTCTTTACATCATTTGATTCACGACAACTGCGTAGGTTCTCAAGCACCTTTTTTTCCGCTTCTTTTAGCGCCTTTTCCTTTGCTTGTTCTACTTCGTCTATAATATCCCCTTTCAAGGCATCAGGAGCAAGCACCGGGAGGCATTCTATCGTTCTCGTATCAGGGTCGCACATGCACCTATACGAGGCAACCTGGCCATAATGTTCCAGCATGCTCTCCCAGCCCTCAACGTACAGGGGGCATTCATCGTTGAAGCAGACATAAAGAAATGGTCCCCCCCAGCCGAGGCCATCTGAAAAATTGAATTGGGGTGTCGCCCACTTCTGCATTTCTTTACCACAATGGGGGCATATAGGGGGTTTAGTTTTCTTTTTCATTTTGTTCTCCTAACTTATAAGACTCCCTCAGGCATCGGCGCCATAAACTCCCCGCCTAAAAGATAACCTCCGTCGATTCTTAGAACGCTTCCGGTCATAAATGGCGCGTCTCTAATAACAAAGATAACAACTTTTACTATATCGTCAATAGTGCCAACCCGTTTTAATAAAGTATGATCAATGACTTCCTGTCGCTGGGTTTCTGTTAGCAGTCCCCAGCCCCGGGTATTCGGGCCATGGCGCGTTTCGAAGATGCCGAGCATTATTTCATTGACCCTGACGCTGGGTGCGGCCTCCCGCGCCCAGATCTCGGTAAACGCAGACACTCCCCGGTTTGCGGCAGAATACGCATCGTTGAATATCCTGCCCACGGGTCCCGCGCGTCCGACAACACCTGCAATGGAAGAGATGTTTATAACAACCCCATCCCCCGACGCCTTAAGATGAGGGAGGCAGTAATGGTATGCCCACCACTTGGCCTTGAGGGTGGCAGCCACTTCAAGCTCCCATTGTTCGGGGGTGTAAGGGCCGTGTACAACAGGCCAGCCTCCCCGTTCAATATTGTTGATCAAGATATCTATGCGCCCGAATTTTTGGATCGTTTTATCTATAAGTGATCGAATTTGTACCGGTTCGGTCAGGTCTGTCTTTATTATAAGGTGTTCACTGTCGGCAGACGCAAAAGCCTCTTCCATATCTTTAACGTGCTCTTCCCAGTCATAATAGGTAAGAGCGACCCCAACACCCTCTTTTGCCAGGGCAAGCCCGATTCCCCTTCCGATTCCTTTAACGGCGCCTAATACCAGGGCGACTTTACCCTTCATTCATAAGCTCCATTGACAATTGTTTGGCAAGCCATCTTAGAGCAAATCGCATCAGGGCCATTTCATTCGCCTTTACTTTTTCTATAATAGACGGTTCGATACAGTAGGTACTGGAAAAACTTTCTTCGGATACAACCTTTCTGAATCTGTCAAGGTCATAACATGCCGTATAGAATATTTCCTGTTGCTTTTTATTCAATGTATGCCGGCTGGAACAGTTCTTGGTGGATATGACCTCCATTAGCAGGTCGTTCATCTTATTATAGGTATCGATTTCCTGGTCCCTGGTCCAGTCTTTTGCCTTCCATTCTCTCCCCTCATTAAAACCAAGGCAGTGCGGCTCTCTGACAAGGAGAAAAAAAACCTCCTGTGTTTGTGTGTCCCCTCTTTTTACCGCGACCCTACCCAGGGGATAGCTGCGACAGGCGCCGGGCCTGTCAGTGTATACACTACATCCTTCCGGTGTTACAAAAGAGCAATTTCGTTTTGCATTATTCGCCATCTTAAGGTTAACAACAGGGAGCCCGGACTGTGGTCCTATATGGGAGGTCGTGTATTGTGCGAGGAATTCCCCGGAAGAGAGCCCCAATCGCAGTTTGAGTCGAATAATATCGTAGGGTGTAAGAACAATATCAAGATCACGGCAACAGTGGGTGAAACACTTAACGCC
>JBDRFJ010000178.1:0-3853 GCA_043818915.1 Pseudomonadota bacterium
TCTAATCCCATTGGATGAACTGGTTAAGGAAGTCAATGAGACCGTTCGAGGTTGGGTGGAATATTTTCATTTTAAGAATTGCAGCCATAGAATGCTCCAGGTGCGGACGCATCTGGAAGATCGGATGCAGACCCATCTCCGGAGGCGGTACAAGATCCGAAATCGGGGGAGCGGATACGTGCGATCTCCGCGACGCGTTCTTTATGAACGTCATGGACTCTTTAAGGTGCCGGCGACAGCGGGCTGGAAGACAGCGCATGCCCTGCGGTGAAGAACATCGGAAAGCCGTGTACGTTATGTGAAGTCCGCACTTATGTTGCGTAAAAGGTGTAACCCTCCGTATTTTATAGATTTATTTTCCATAAACACCACATAAATAAACTCTGTTAAATGGTTGGACATCAAATTTAATTTAAGGAGGTCCAACCATGTTAGAAAAACTATTCAAGTATCCTACCGTTCTCAGCCGTCACAAAAATGCACCTTTCTTTCAAGAACGTAATCGTTACCTCATACATCGGAATAAGGAGGGATGCGCACATGAAACCCTGCTACGTATTGCCCGTGAGCTTTTCCGGGTAGTTCAGGTCCTCTCCATTCCAACCACATCAAGTGTAGCCCCCGAACATATTAAAACAGCAGCCAACCGATGGGCACGGCGTCAATACCGCCGCGGATATGCCCGTACTCTAAAGTGGTCCCGCGAGTTTTTTATTCAGGTGGCTACTGATTGGCTTCGATTCCTCGGCCGCCTGCATGAACCTGTGGTAGAACTTCCAAAGTTTGCAGGTTTGATCGAAGACTTCACTATATGGATGGAATCCGAACGTGGTCTGTCTTTGATGACAACCCGAAACTATTGTTGGCATGTCAAAAAGTTCTTACGATGGTGCGAAAATCATAACCGATCTGTTTTCACGGTCCAAATTATGGATATAGACACGTTTCTTGCCACATGCGGTGACGAGGGGTGGACCAGAGCTTCTGTTGCGAAAATCGCCAATGTGCTAAAGACATTCTTTCGATATGCAGGACAACGCGGCTGGTGCCCTCCCACCATATCTTTTGGAATTCAGGGCCCTCGCCTTTTTTCTCAGGAGTCCCTGCCTTCCGGCCCAACATGGGGGGATGTGAATAGCCTGATTAGCAGTCTGGAAACCAACCGACCTCATGATATCCGTGACCGCGCTATCGTTATGCTCTTTGCGCTGTATGCTCTGAGATCGAGTGAAGTGGCAAAACTTCGTCTCGATGACATCGACTGGGAAAAAAACCTAATATCCGTGTTTCGTCCCAAGCAACGGAAAATCCAGATCTATCCATTACTACCTATCGTCGGCAACGCAATCATCAGTTACTTGCGAAATGTCCGACAGCAGAATTACTGTCGTGAGATATTTCTTACCCTCAAAGCCCCCGTTAAACCAATCTCAGCGGGCGGTCTATACAATATCGTCAGCAGACGCATGAAAAATATTGGCCTTCATACCCATCCTCGGGGACCTCATGCATTGCGTCATGCTTGTGCTACCCATTTGGTATCGAAAGGTTTATCCCTCAAGGAAATTGGCGATCACCTGGGACATCGCAGCACCTCCGCAACACGAATTTATGCCAAGGTGGATCTTCCAGGGCTACGCCAGGTAGCTGACTTTGATTTAGGAGGGTTATCATGAAACTATCTCAAATTGTTACCCAGTACATAATGTTTAAGCAATCCATGGGCATGCGCTTTCGGACAGAATCCGCCATCCTTAATGCCTTTTGCCGAGCAACGGGAAACATCGATATTTCAAAGGTCACTTCCGACTCTGTTCAGGCTTATCTTAACGGGACGGGTCCAATCACCCCATTCTGGCATCGAAAATTCGATGCACTTAACGGATTCTATCGATTTGCACTCAGCCGAGACTACATTGCTTCCTCTCCATTACCAACCACAATACCCAAACGCCCAGCTCTCTTTCATCCCTATATCTACACTCATGAGCAATTTCGTAAGCTCGTTGAAATGACAGATACCCTCAACAACAGTCCGAGAAGCCACATTCAACCTATAACCTTTCGAACGCTTCTGATTCTCCTTTATGCTACGGGTCTTCGCATCGGCGAAGCATTGTCGCTCACGTTGGCCGATGTCGATCTCCCGGCAAGCCTGCTCACCATTCGCAATACCAAATTCTATAAGACAAGATTGGTACCCGCTGGGCCTCAACTGCATGTTATACTTAAATTTTACATGAAAACCCGGCGACTGCTCCCTCGCCCTTCACGGAATGGCTCTGCTTTCCTTGCTACCTGTACCGGAAATGCCCTGACACTTGGTAGTGTGGAGCGAATCTTTAGATTGCTCTGTGAATGCGCAGAGATTCGCCGAATGGACGGCGGACGATTCCAACCGCGCCTTCACGACATTCGCCACACATTTGCAATAAACAGGTTAGTAGCATGGTACCGCGAGGGTAAAGATGTCCAACGGCTTCTGCCTTTCTTGTCAACCTACATGGGGCATGTGGATGTGAAGGCCACTCAGCGGTATCTTGAAATGACCCCGGAACTTCTTCAAGAAGCAAGTCTCCGATTTCAAGAATACGCGACTAAGGAGGTTAATCATGACTAGCACATCCTTTCTGGGTAAATGGATCCGCCGTTTTCTTCTGGAATATTTGGTTGATGAACGAAACTTGGCTCAAAATACTCAGGCAAGTTATCGCGATGCCTTGATTTTACTCCTCCCATTCGTGGCCGAAAGTCTGGGCAAGCACATAGATCAACTCTGTATAGAGCACATCTCCGCAGATATTGTCCGTCAATTTCTGCTCAATTTGGAACTTGAACGCGGCTGTTCAGTCTCTACCAGAAATCAGCGCCTTGCAGCGATTCATTCTCTGGCTCGTTTTATTGGCGAACGAAGCCCTGAACATATCTCCTGGCTCACTGAGATCCACTCCATACCATTTAAAAAAACTTCAAAATTAGCCACCATGGCTTATCTCGATAAGCCTGAGATCAATGCCTTGCTTGATGTACACAATCCCGATACTCCAAAAGGGTTGCGGGATTATACTTTGTTGCTTTTTCTATATAACTCAGGAGCCAGAGCAAGTGAGACAGCAAACCTTACTATCAAAGATCTGGATCTCGGCAATTTTCCCTCAGTCAAACTTGTGGGCAAAGGAGACAAGGCGCGCAGATGCCCTTTATGGCCACAGACGGCCAGTAATCTGGCCACTCTTGTTGCTGGACGCGCCTCTCACGAGTCGGTCTTTCTTAACTGTCGTAAACAACCAATTACACGTTTCGGAATTCGTGCTCTTATCAAACGATCTGTACAAACCGCGAGTCGCAAATTACCTTCTTTACAAACGAAACATATCAGCACCCATACCATCCGTCATACCACTGCCGTACATCTACTGCGCTCTGGCGTTGACATCAATACAATCCGCGCATGGCTGGGACATGTCTCTGTCGATACAACTCACATCTATGCAGAGGTGGATCTAGAAATGAAGGCCAAAGCGCTCGCTCAATGTGAGATTCCTCATGCAGCTTCAAATAGCGTTGAACATTGGTCCAATAAACCAGAATTGATGACCTTTCTGAAATCATTATAACTGAATCGTATACTTATGTGATGGTATCAGAAATATAATATTGAAACAACAATAGGTTACATCGCCTACGCAACATAAGTGCGGACTTCACATAACGCACACGGCTTTCCGATGTTCTTCACCGCAGGGCATGCGCCCTCTTCCAGCCAGCTGTAGCCGGCACTTTAAAGAGCCCGTAACGCTTGTAAAGATCGCGTCGCGGAGTACGCACATATCCGCTCCCTCGATTTCTGATC
>JBDRFJ010000179.1:0-3042 GCA_043818915.1 Pseudomonadota bacterium
TGAGAATCAAACCATCCGCGCCCACAGAAACTTTCCGAGCACAGACCTTGGGCACAAAATCCCCCAGGTGGTCGGCATTCAAAACCCCTTGACGATTATCGATAAGGATAAAATCATTCCCGCTACCGCTCATTTTGAAAATAGGTATCTTCGCCACTTTTCAACTCGTTCGCTGCTAAAATATTTTTTTAAACCAAAAAGTCCGGAATAAATTCTCCTTTGATCAGATCGTCGAGATCTTCGCGCTCCCGGATAACAAAAAAACGGTCTTTGGCCACTAAAACCTCTGCTGCCCGGGGGCGAGAATTATAATTCGAGGCCATGGAGAAGCCGTAGGCGCCCGTGCTCATTACGGCTAAAAGCTCTCCAGGTTCCACCTTGGAAAGCTTCCGATCTTTCGCCAGAAAATCTCCCGATTCGCAGATCGGCCCTACCACATCGGCCACAATCTCGTAGCTTTCCCTTATGTGCACCGGTTGAATCCTCTGGTAGGAGCCATAGAGACTCGGGCGGATGAGGTCATTCATGGCTGCATCAACGACGATAAAGTTCTTCTCCCCGCCTTCTTTGGTGTATAAAACCTTGGTCACCAGGATACCGGCGTTCCCCACGATCACCCGGCCGGGTTCCAGAATAAGCGTGCATTCGATGCCGGCCATTTCGCTCAACAAAGATTGGGCATATTCCCGGGGGTGTGGAGGTTCTTCCTGCTGATAGGTAATCCCCAGCCCACCTCCCAGGTCGATATAGCGGATATGAATCCCCTCCGCCCTCAGCTTGAGGACCAACTCCTTGACCCGCTGGACCGCTTCCACAAAGGGCCCGACTTCCGTAAGTTGAGAGCCGATGTGACAACTCACTCCGATAACTTGGACGTGGGGCAGAGTACTGGCTAGGATGTAATCAGCGATGGATTTTTGGATATTGATCCCGAACTTGTTTTTCTTCAACCCCGTGGAAATATATGGATGGGTATGCGGGTCAACGTCAGGATTGACCCGCAAGGACACGGGCGCTACGGTGCCCATTCTGCCGGCAATCTGATTGATCGCCACTAACTCCTGGGAAGATTCAACGTTAAACATGAGAATGGGTAATTCCAAAGCATATTCAATCTCATCCGAGCGTTTTCCCACGCCCGAATAAACAATGCGGTCCGGCCGGGCACCTGCCTTCATGGCCCGGAAGAGTTCCCCTCCCGAAACCACGTCCACTCCCCCGCCCCGGCGGATAAAGACCCTGAGGATGGCAATATTGGAATTGGCTTTCGCCGAGAAACAGACCAGGTGATCGACTTTGGAGAAAGCGCCGTCAAAGGCTTGAAAGTGGTTCTCCAGAGTATTCAAGCTATAGAGATAGAACGGCGTCCCCACCTCTTTGGCTATGGCCTCGATAGGAAAATCCTCACAGAAAAGACTTTCCCCGCGATAATGAAAATCGTGCATTCAGTTTCTCCCTCTTTATTATTCTTATATTTATAACATAGACTTTAAAAGAAGGCCAAAAAAAATTTACCTCAACGCATTGGCCAAATAAGAATGTCTCCGTTTTCAATTACCCTTTTTTTAACACCTGGCGTATGTTTCCTGCCCAGTTTCCTGCCCAACACTTGACACTTGACAGGGTTATTTCCCCTCCTCAGCTTCTGGCAAAAGTGGAGCGGTTAGCTAAACAGGATAATCGGAACAAGAGTGAACTTCTGCGCGAAGCTCTCAGGCGTTATATTGAAGAAAGGGAATGGCGGGATGTTTTGAAATACGCTAAAAAGAAATCTATCCAACAAGGGATATTTACGGAAGAGGATATATGGAAATTGGTGGAAATTGGGGTCAAACCTACACTATTGACTATATTCCGATCCCGGCCTTTTTGCTAACCTTTGAAGGCTCTTGGCAGGGGCGTCTGTTATGATTCGCAGTGACCTTTTTGCTTTTTGATGGTGTAGGTTCCGAATAACTTACCGCGGCTTTCTATTTCCAAAAACTCAAATATTCGAGCCGGTTTCTTATATCCTCAGAGGTCAACGAGAAAATAGATTTAGGGGGCCGGTCTTGTTTGTTGCCTTTTCTTTTTTCCTTTATTATCCAACACAGAAGGTGGACTCTCAAATGTAAAGGGGGACATCCGCCTGTCACGAGAAAAAAGTACACGTTTACAATTAACGTCTATGAGATTAGGCGGTAAGAACGTGGAAGCGGGGGGGGTTGAAGGACGCTCGGGCAGAATGTTCTAAACAATTTCAATACATGTTCTGCACGAATGGCTTGCGATTTGCCCGGGCAGGCGGGAATCCAGGGTGAGGGTCATTGTTGGGGAAGTACCGTGAATGTATTTCATCCTTTTGCCCGGTAGATCTTCTTCAGATTAGCAATCAACTTTTTAATATCCTTTAAGTTCCTCTTGAGGACTCCATAGACAATTTCGTCATTAATTCTGTCGTATCCATGAACAATTATATTTCTCATGCCTATCATCTTATCCACAAGGGTCATGAATTCAGAGGAGAAAATCTTCTTTTCGGCAAGGATTAAAAAAACCTCCCTATTATTCCCCGGCTCCCTGAATCTTTTCTCGGCAATGATCATTTTCCCCACATCAATAAACGCTTCAATGATCTTCTGGAGATTCCGCTCCGCAGCGTCTCTGTCTTTCCAGGCGTTTCTGTATTGATCAAGACTTGGATTTTCTGTCCTTATTGCTGACAATTTTTGGAGGGAATCTTCGATGAGTTCAAACTTCCTGGTGTATATGTCCATATTTCTTCTTCCTTAAATGCTGGAGAAACGACTTAAAATCAAAATATTCACCTTTGACGGTATTTTCAAATTCAATCCTCTCCAAGGTGTCCTTTTCATACAAAAGTATTCCCTCGGTAATGACTTTATACTGAAGGGTCAGGGGGACAAACTTCCCCCTGAGATCAAGAATACTTATTTCTCTTCGGGTACCTTTCTCCCTGAGAAGCTTGTCGATAACGCCTTCTACTTTTGCTATCAAAATGAGTCTTTCTTCTTCATCAATTTTATGCGACGGGAGAATAGC
>JBDRFJ010000180.1:0-16805 GCA_043818915.1 Pseudomonadota bacterium
AACTTTCACTTTCCAGACTGTTCAGACAACATTGAACTTCAGAAAGTTTTTCATTAATAATTCGGGATAGATGATAAGAGAAACCAGTGATGGTACAGATATCAGAATCCTATCGAAACAGTTTTCGGGAATGCCAGAAAGATATGTATACATAAAAGGTATCAATATCGCCAAAGGTCAGCAGTTGGCCGGAGTATTTCTCACAGCAGCCATTCTATACGAAATAGGCACAAAGTTTTTCCCCATCTGCTGCACTTTGTTATGTCTTTTTATTAATCTCTCTCAAAGAAATTCGGTGTAAAAATAGGTCTGTGCACTTTTTGTTCAGGCTATTCAAATTGCTTTTCAAGCAATACGGCTTTGTCACGAAAGAGCCTGTACTTAATTTGAGTTTTATAGCTTTTACTGTCTGGAAGAATCGAAGAATAAGTTTGTGAATAGCTGATTTCAATGGCGGTTTCCCCCGAAGTTAGATCTCTAAGAAAATCCTTTACAGCTTTGTTGTTACCCGATTTGCCGCCGAACTTAAAATGAAGAGGATGATTTTGCTTATCACGTGGCCCTAGTGAAATCGCAGGTCCCGGGTCTACAGAAGCGTCTTGCGCCAGTGTCAATCCACCAAGGGGTTGAAAATTCGGAGGTAATATTTTCGTAGCTGGTGTGTCACCCATATTAAAAACTGTGAATTGTACTTCTATCTCAAGAATATCAGCTGCCAAATTAGCCTTGAAATAGAACCCTGTTTTGTCATCTTTTACTGGTTCTATACTCAAATATGGCCTAGTTTTTAATTCGAGGAAAATCTTTTGTATCTCATTCGCTTCACGCATGGCTGATACCGACTGGCTTTGTATGTCGTTCGAATTTTGCATGATCAATGAAGACTGGCTTTGTATTTGATTCGAATCTTTCATGACCGTAACAGACCAACATGTGAACCCTGTATAAACTAACGTAGCTATGGCAATGACAATACTAAGGGCTATGGTTACTTTTTTTTGCTTGCCTTGAGCCTCGGAGATTGTCTCGTAAGATTTTATGAGTTGTTGTGTCTTTTCTTGAAGTGCATTGCTTTCTTTCTGCAACGTCTCCGTTAAATGAGAAACTTGATCTTTGAGGGATTCCATAGCATCCCGAGATCTGCGCTCCATGATACGTTGATACTGTGCCATCAGCCCGGTATTGGCGTCCGTGAAATCCAGTATAGCGTCTTCATTAATGTCTTTCCAGTTTGTAGGCATGGGGAAAATCCCTCAATGATTGTAGATTTCAGCTCGATATCAACAGCCAAGCCATGCGAAGCCCGTGTACATCTTTCTTGCCACTGTACGTAACAAAAATAGAAAATTTTATTGAAGATATGTAATGATATCATAAAATATGGCGAATTGTTAACCCGAATTTTTATGAGTTAATATTCTCTCGCATTTGGAGAAATTCATGTTGATCCATTCGATTATGCGGTGAGCGTTTCGATGATCCGGGATGCGGTTTCGGCCCCGTTTGAGGGCATAGTCTTTGGTTTTTCTTTAATGGCTTCTGCAAGTCCTTCACCCAGATTCAACGCGTAGAACTCTTCATTAGGTATTGATATCCCCCCGCCCCATTCTTTAGCCGCTCGATCTAATGCGGCATGTTCGACAAAATTCTTTCTTCCCGGATACAGCACAGGGATACCGGCAGCCATGCAGGTGCTGAGAATGCCGTAGCCTAATTTGGCTATTACCGCGTCCGACGAGGCAATCACGTCTTCATAACTCCACGCTTCCCTGTCAAGGACCGTATAATTGGGGTACTCAAACGCCGGGGGTTCAAAGGTGACAAAATGCCAGTCACGGTATTGTGCGAGGCTGTCAACGGAGACTTCCAGGCCGTACGATCCAAGGTACAATATGGCCAGGTGTTTTGAGGGGGAGATGCCGATAGAGGAGTAGAGGTCGGTCCGTATGTTTTTCCCTTGGGGGGCGATGAGCGGAATTTCTATGAGACGTTTCCCATAATTTATATCGAGAGAAAGCGGGGGGCGGAGATGAATCGCGGCTTTGTCATATTCCTGGGACATAGTATAGATGACCCATTCGAAATCCGGATGCTGCTCCACATACGGTCGATATATCTCCACCCAGGTGAAGCTGGCAAGAAGTATCCCCGGTATGACGGCATTGTCGGCAAGAACCAGTGGAAAGGCCGCCGAATCTGTAATGACCAGGTCAATCCCATTGGTTTCCAGAAAGTTTGTTTCGTCCCGGATCTCTTCCTCGTTGTTCCGGTGTGTAGCGCTATACGCCTCCAGGGTCTTCTTTATGTCGACGGTAAGGCTGCTTGTTTGAACGCAGCCCACGTCAAAAGCCTTTTCTCTGTACGCATAGTCTCTCGTAATCGATCGTTTAAAGAAATCTTTTTCTACCCCACTGATGATCAGGACTTCAATATGGCGCTGCAGGGCGTTAATGACCTGCGCGCTTCTGACCGCGTGCCCGTATCCGTGTTGTGTTATGAAGTAAGCTATTTTCATATCGGGAAATCATTAGAAACTAACTAATTGCAATTATTTGTATTACATGCTACATAGCTGTTATCATTTTTTACGTATAAGAGGCAAGAAAATATGAGTACTCAACAGGAGTTGTTACGAAGCCTTCCGGGTGTGGACCGTATCCTCGACCTTTTGGGGCAAAGCGGTGCTGCCGTATCGACGCCAAGAAGCGTAGCGGTCCGGTGCGTGAGAGAGGTTTTAAGCCGGTTGCGCGATGAAATCCTTGCCGCGGAAGGTACGGATAGGGTTGGCCCTGTTTCCGAAGACTCGATTGTTTCAATGGTACGCGATGCCATAGGGGCCGCGATGAGTTTCAACCTGAAGCATGTTGTAAATGCCACCGGAGTGGTCATACATACCAATTTGGGACGTTCCCTTCTGCCGGAAAAGGCGGCGGAGCACCTGACTCGTATTGCCGGCAAGTACTCAAACCTTGAGTTTGACCTGTCAAAGGGTGTGAGGGGCTCCCGATACAGCGCCGTGGAAGATGTCCTGTGTGAATTGACCGGCGCTGAGGCGGCGATGGTAGTCAATAATAATGCAGGCGCGGTATTTTTAGCGCTGGACACCCTTGCACGTGAACGCGAGGTGATCGTATCGCGAGGCCAATTGGTGGAGATTGGTGGGTCGTTTCGCATACCTGATGTCATGGCGCGAAGCGGGGCGTGTCTTGTGGAGGTCGGAACGACAAACCGCACGCACCTGGCAGATTATGAAAAGGCTATCACGGAAGAGACCGCGCTTTTGCTCAAGGTGCATACCAGTAACTACAGCGTGGTGGGATTTACCTCAGAGGTTCCGCTGACAGCCCTGGCAGTGCTTGGAAAACGTTTTGATGTCCCTGTAATGGAAGACCTGGGAAGCGGAAGTCTTGTCGATTTTTCCAAATATGGACTGGCCAAGGAGCCTATTGTACAGGAAGCGATCAAGGCAGGTGTGGACGTGGTTACCTTTAGCGGCGACAAAATGCTGGGCGGGCCACAGGCAGGGATTATTCTTGGCAAAAAGGTATTTATAGAAAAGATCAAGAAGAATCCTATGAATCGAGCCTTACGTATAGATAAGATGACGCTTGCGGCGCTTGAGGCCACCCTGCATATTTACAGGGATGAGCAAGATGCTATATCGTCCATTCCTACCTTGAGGATGCTGACCCTACCGAAGCAGACTATTACGCGGAGAGCGAAAAGGTTGAAAAAAAGGTTAGACAATTGGGAAGACAGTCGCTTGAATATCCTTCTTTTGGATGGGTCATCGCGTGTGGGGGGTGGAGCGTTGCCGCTTCAGGATCTTTCCACTACCCTTGTAGGGATAGAAATAGATAAAGTGTCCGCGAGTTCGTTGGAACAATTTATGCGCGGGTTTGATCCGCCGATTGTTGGACGTATAGAGGATGACCGATTTTTAATCGACTTCAGGACCGTTCAAAAAGGGGAAGATGTGTTGATAGAAAATTGTCTGAGGGCTGCGTTGAGTAAGTTGACAAATAAAAGGTGATGGTATAATTTGCTACTTTTGTCTGGAGAGGGTAATGTAGTTGAATGAAAGATATTGTCTTACAAATTTTTGAAGAAAGTATAAAGGTCAAGGAGAAATTTGTACGGGACCATACGGATGCAATGCTGAGGGTTGCCGAGAGATTGGCTGCGTGTCTTAAAGCCGAAAACAAGCTCCTCCTTTTCGGAAATGGTGGTAGCGCCGCTGATGCTCAGCATATCGCGGCTGAATTCGTGAATAGGTTCCAAGTAGAAAGACCTCCATTGGCCGCCCTGGCATTGACCACGGACACCTCGATCCTCACCAGTATCGGGAATGATTACGACTTTAATACTATTTTTTCTAAACAGATAAGGGCCCTCGGCAAAAAGGGTGATATGGCCCTTGGTATCAGTACAAGCGGAAATTCATCAAACGTTATAGAGGCCATGGATGTAGCCCGGGAGATGGGGCTGTACACTGTGGGACTTACGGGATGCGGTGGCGGCGGAATGAAAGAATGCTCCGATGAGATCTTTGTGGTCGATTCAAGCGTTACCGCGCGTATCCAGGAGACTCATATTACGGTGGGGCATGTACTGTGTGAGTTGGTGGAAAGAATGCTTTTCCCAGAAGAAAAATCGTGATCGTATGTTGGAGTGATGGAGTGATGGAGTACTGGGGTTATGGAGTTCTACCGGTTTTCCAATACTCCAATACTCCAATACTCCAATACTCCAGTACTCCATGAGTGAATTATCGATATGACCAAAACATTTGAGCCTATAGAGTTGGACCAGGTCAAGACCTATTCGTTGAAAGGTCGCAAGAGCAAGGTCAATCGTTCCGACTTTGCAAGGCCCTGGAATGCGGGAGGTTCCCTTGGCTCGTTTTTTGACGGGCTTCCTGGAATTCTTGCCGCATCTGATTTTAAGTCCGTGGTGTCGGCTATTGTGGACGCTCATCTGAGCGAAAAAACGATTGTGCTTGCAATGGGCGCTCACGTTATAAAAGTCGGGCTTAATCCCATAGTGATTGATCTGATGCGACGGGGGATAATCTCCGCGGTGGCAATGAACGGTGCGGGGATTATCCATGACTCGGAACTTGCCATGGTGGGAAGGACATCTGAAGACGTGGCAGAGGCCCTTACTGACGGAGCATTCGGTATGGCGCAAGAGACCTCGGATTTTTTAAACAAGGCTATAAAGAGGTCCGGGGCAGAGGGCTGCGGCCTTGGAGAGGCCGTGGGAAGATCATTGATGGACGAAGATTTTCCGTATAATGAAGATAGTATCCTTGCTGAAGGTATTAAGCTCGGAGTCCCTGTGACTATTCATGCGGCAGTAGGGACCGATATCATTCATATTCATCCCGGGTTTGACGCGGGGATGATGGGCGCCGCCAGCCACAGGGATTTCAGACTCTTTGCCTCTGTAGTGGCCTCTCTCGAAGGAGGAGTCTATATGAATGTGGGGTCTGCTGTTGTCCTGCCGGAGGTGTTCTTGAAGGCAATTACCCTGGTGAGGAATTTAGGGCATAAAGTGGAACGGTTTACTGCTGTTAATATGGATTTTATCCGGCAGTATCGATCCATGACCAATGTCGTGCAGCGCCCGACCGCATCGGGTGGCGCCGGCTATAACTTGACCGGGCACCACGAGATTATGTTTCCTCTTTTGGCGGCGGCAGTGCTGGAAAAAATTGAGGAATTGAGGAATTGAGGGATTTAGGGATAGCGATCGGAGGTTATAGGTATGCCTATATATGAATATCATTGTATGAAGTGTGATAAAGATTTTGAGGTATTAGTCATGGGTAAGGAGAAGGTGGCTTGCCCTGCGTGCAAGGGGAAGAAGGTCAAAAGACTCCTTTCCGGGTTTAGTTCAAAGTGTGAAGGAGAATTTACGAGTTCTCAAGGGTCGAGCTGTAGTACGTGCAGCGCCACGAGTTGTGCCACATGTGGGCATTGAGTGGCATGGAGTGTTGGAGTAATGGCAGACCTCTTACCCAACATTCCATTACTCCGTATTCCACCGGTGGCGTAGTGTCGCCAAGTCATAGGTAATCGATAAGGGGATGACATTGAAGAGAAAAATCTACATCGGAACACGCAGCAGTGCCTTGGCGATTTGGCAGGCGGAATGGGTCAGAGATCGTCTTCTTGCCTCTTATCCGGATCTTTCTATAGAGTTGGTAAGGATAAAGACTAAGGGTGATAAGATACTTGATGTTCCGCTCGCAATGGTTGGGGGGAAAGGACTTTTTGTAAAAGAGATAGAGGAAGCTCTTCTTGGTAAAAGGATCGATCTGGCGGTTCACAGCATGAAAGACATGCCGGCGGAGATTCCTACCGGGCTTTGTATTGGCGCGGTGCCTGAGCGTGAGACGCCATGGGATGTTCTTATTTCAAAGGATCGTATTACCTTCAAAGAAATGCCTGAAGGCGCCGCTATCGGGACAAGCAGCCTTAGGCGCGGATCACAGCTCAAACATATACGCCCCGACATAAGGCTCGAATCCTTAAGAGGTAACTTGGACACGCGTATCCGTAAGCTTGAGACAGAAGATTTAGACGCGATTATCCTTGCGGCGGCCGGAGTTAAACGCCTTGGAATGGAGGATCGCATAACCGAATATCTGACAGAAGATATTATGCTTCCTGCTATTGGTCAGGGGGCCCTTGGAATAGAGATACGGGAAGATAACGATTTTATTCGAGAGATAGTCGGTGGGTTGAATCATCCGGAATCAAAGACAGTTGTGTTTGGGGAACGGGCGTTTTTGAACCGCCTGGAGGGGGGATGCCAGATCCCGATCGCGGCGTTCGGCAAGATCAATGGAAGAGAGTTTGAATTGACAGGTCTTGTGGCTGAAGTGGACGGTTCCAAGGTTATTCGTCAATCTATAACCGGACCTCCGGAGGAGTCGGAAGCACTTGGTGTAACATTGGCGGAGCGCCTACTTGATGCGGGGGCGGGAGAGATATTGGCGAAAATTTTTTAAGATAGACTTTCAGGAAAAGATGTTGTTTTTGGTTATGGTGCACTGCTTAAATAAATCCGAATATCGAATTTCGAAATCCGAAACAAATCCGAAATTCAAATATCAAATGTTCAAAACAGTGCTCAATCTTACGAGTACCGTATACCTGCAAATTAAGAGCACAATTTTCCAATTTATATTGTTTCGGATTTTGAGTTTTGGTCATTTGAAATTGTTTCGAATTGAGCGCTGACGCTTCACTGCGTGCCGTGCTTCGGATTTCGAATTTGAGTCGTTGCATTACACCAAAGACATTTTATAAAAAACTATAGAGATATACATATTACAGGAAACAACTATGTCAACGGGTAAGGTATATTTAATAGGCGCGGGACCTGGTGATCCCGGGCTGATTACTGTAAAAGGTGCCGCGTGTTTGCAGAAGGCCGATGTCGTCATTTATGATTTTTTAGCTTCTCGTAAGCTGTTAACCCATGCCCGAAAAGATGCTGAAATTATATATGTTGGAAAGAGGGGCGGAGCCCATACCTGTTCGCAAGCGCAAATTAACGAACTCATCGTTGAAAAGGCAAAGGCCGGCCTGACGGTGGCCCGGTTAAAAGGGGGAGATCCTTTTATCTTTGGAAGGGGAGGCGAGGAAGCGGAAGTCTTAGTGGCGGATGATATCCTCTTTGAGATTGTTCCCGGGGTTACCGCGGCTGTTGGGGTCGCTGCGTATGCGGGTATTCCCATTACCCACCGTAGATATACGGCTACGGTCGCGTTTATTACAGGTCACGAGGACCCTACAAAAGAAAATTCCGATGTCGACTGGGAAAAGATTTCAACCGGTATAGGGACGCTCCTGTTTTTTATGGGGGTTAAAAATATTGATCGTATTACTGAAAAGCTGATTACTAACGGCAGGTCGCCGGACACGCCTGTAGCCGTGGTCAGATGGGGAACTACCGGAAAGCAGACCACGGTCACGGGGACGCTTTCGAATATTGTACGGCGCGTAAAAGAGGCTGAGTTTAAACCTCCCGCGATTATTATTGTAGGCGAAGTGGTCAGGCTGAGAAGTATCCTGAATTGGTTTGAGAAGAAACCTCTGTTTGGCAAGACCGTTCTGGTTACGAGGGCACGTCAACAGGCGAGTAACTTGGTGGACCGATTGGAGGAGATGGGGGCCGAATGCCTTGAAGCTCCGACGATAGAGGTCGTTCCTCCGGAAAACTGGGATTCTCTGGATAAAGGGATAAATAACCTTTCCACCTATGACTGGCTTGTATTCAGCAGTGTAAACGGGGTACGTTTTTTCTTTGAGCGGCTTTACGCAAACGGGAAAGATGTTCGGGCCTTGAGAGATATAAAACTGTGCACGGTGGGGTCGAGCACGGCAAAACAATTGGAGGAGTTCGGGCTCCGGACCGATATGGTGCCCGATACCTATAAGGCGGAATCTATTGTAGAGGAATTCAAAAAGGAGGACATGAAAGGAAAGGGGGTACTCCTTCCACGTCCAAAAGTGGCGCGACCTGTCCTCCCGGTTGAACTCAAGAAAATGGGTGCTATCGTGGACGAAGTCATCGCATACTGTACCGTGCCGGTTTGCCCCAACCTTGATGAACTGAAGGACCATCTTAAGGATAAGAAAATTGACCTCGTGACGTTTACAAGTTCTTCCACGGTAAAAAATTTCAAAAAACTATTTACTGAAGAAGAGATACGGACTCTGTTGACAGATGTGACTATCGCCGCTATCGGGCCGATTACCGCGGATACGGCAAAAGAACTCGGTTTCAAGGTGGCGATCACTCCGGAAGAATATACCATTGCGGGTCTGTGCAATGCGATTGAACGTTACTACAATAAGGAGGTGAGCTTTGGTGAGTGATGTTGGGTCAGAAAAAAGACAATTTGAGCGGACGGCGAAAAAACTGGAGATCTGTTTCGGGAGTTATGACGAATTTGTGGAGGCGTATACGGAAAATGTAGGAGTAGGCGGACTATTTGTAATGACCGAAAAGCCTTCACAAATCGGCGAGAAGGTCTATCTTCAATTCAATCTTCCGGGAACGGAGCATATCATGCAGTGTGAGGGTGATGTTAAGTGGCTGAAAAAGCAGGGGGAACGTTATATTGGAATGGGAATCGGCTTCACATCGCTAAGTCATGAGGACAAGGAGATAATAGATAACTATGTCCACAGAATAACACAATAGATTTTTGTGGTTTTGTTTCCTCGTAGTTATGTCTTCTGTCTTAGCATTGCCTTGACTTGATGTGTATGAGCAGCATAAATAGCGCTGGCCAGAGCTGCCAGCGGTTTATGAACTGGTCCTATGTCAGGGATTTCAGGCGGCTTTGTGAGTTGGAATTGTTTAATGTGGAGCCTCTTAAATGCCAATCCGTTTCCCACCGCACCTATCTCTTCAGGGGTAAAGTTAGCGCCCAAAAAATATTTTTTCATTACGAGTTCGGAATCCATTGATTGCAAAAAATTTATGATTACCATCAGATCGTGATTTTTTTCGAATTCTCTTATGTTGTAATTGACAGCCTTGCATTCATCTCTCAGATTTTCATAGGCTGGCCTGTATTCTTCAGCCGATCTACGTAGCTTTTGATACGCTTCAAAAAGTAATTTTTTAAATTTCCCCTTAATGGTGAGCGCCCTGAATTTGCAGATAATAGAAATTTGATATCCCGGAGCGTCGTATTTCACTTGTTGTTTGAACGGAGGCGTCTCAAGACCTATCATTTCCGTGAACTCCATGAGATGATTGTTATCTATCAGGAGCTTATATAATTGGGCGAAACAGAGGCGTAACTTTTGTTCCAGTTTTTGTGCTTGTTGGGCCAGTTCGCGGACATAATCAATTTGCATTTCGATGAGTCGACGTTCATAGAAATATCGTTCTAATATTTCTTCCTTAACCTCGTAGGTTAAAGCACTGATGAAGTCGTCTTGCATGGTTTTAGGCCTTAATTTTTTCCTAAAGAATAGTTATTTCATCCGAACCGGGAGTAAGCCTCGCCCCGCCTTCAGACGTTACCAGAAAAGTATTTTCTATGCCTACGAGTCCAATTCCTTCGAGACCTTTTTTCGGTTCTACCGCAATAACCATGTTCTTTTTAAGCGGGTAATCGATTTTTTTCGCTATAGCAGGGAATTCATCAATTACCAGCCCAATACCGTGCCCGAGAAATCGGACCCGGTTTCCTCCAAACCCCATAAAATTTAGTTTGAAATTTTTTGGAATAACAATTTCATCATATACCAATTCGAATATCTCAGAAGGCCGAATCCCCGGCTTAAGAAGCGCACGCACCTTTTCCTGAATAGCAAGGCATATGTTATGGGCCTCCACGGCTTCAGACTCTGGTTCACCCATAGAGAAAATTCTGGTTTTGTCCGTATAATATCCATTATACCCGAAACCGGTGTCGACGTAAATAATGTCCCCTCTTTTTAATCTTCGATCCCCCCCTAAAAGAGGAAAGGCCGGCGATTGGCCCACAAGACCTCCGGGACCGTCAAAGGCACAGGGATAATTTCCGGATTCGCCAAAACATATGTATCCGCCGAATACTTCGCCGTTGAATCCGGCCATACGTGCAGTCCCCATGGAATCGAGCTTCAACATTTCACAAAAGATGGTCGTCCCGAGTTCCCATTCTGTCATGCCTTCGCGGACCAGGTCGGGTATGGCGGCGTATACCTTCTCGTGTCTATGTCCCGCTTCTCTGATCTGCGCGATTTCATATACTGATTTTACGGCTCGTATCTCGGCAAGGACGAAACTGATATCGCTGAATGTGGTGGCCGGGAATGCCTGCTCGAGCATGTTGAACAGGCGTAACGGGGTGGTACTTTCATCAATGCCGAGTCTGGAAAAGTCGTAGTTATAACTATCAAGTGCCGGAGGGATCTCTTTGAATTTTTGGAATCTTAGCAGCCTCTTCAACGGGGACTCGTGTTTTCCTCTTTCAAGACTGCGGCGTATAAAAAAGATCGGGTCACCTGCTTCAGGGACAAAGAGTGCCCCGTTCTGCATTGTGCCGGTGTAGTAAAAGGTGTTGATATTATCCAAGATCAGACAGCCAGGGAGATCACAGTGTTCGAGTTTGGTCTGTAGGGATAAAATGCGCGTATTAATTTCCTCTTTTGAGGCAAAATAGCTATGCGATTTTTCCATGTCAACACGTTCCTGTTCGAGAAGGGTATAGACAAGACCTTACGCCAAGACAATTATATTTTCAAGGTGAAACGCGTTAGTGCCTTTGAGAGGTATCTCTTGTGCTTTTACCATGGAGTAGAGGATATTAAGAGATCGGTCATGGGTGGAAAGGTCTTCACGATATGTTGCTTGCGATGGGATACATGACGTAAAAGCGACACGGGCGATAGTATTTTAGAATGTGCGTCTTCCCGTCTCGTAGATTGGCGCCCATGCATCAGTGTCACCATGATTATGGCAATTAGCACAAGGGATCGGGTCTCTGTCCATACCTCCAACATGACAATTCTTGCACATACTGAGACTGTAAGGGGCATCCGGACTGCCACCTACGTGATGTATATATTGAAATTGTCCTACCGCCGGGGGTTCCCACTTCATTGCCCCTGTCGGGTATAATCCGGCATCATCGGCGTCGGCGTCATCCATGTGGCATTGCGTGCAGATATATTTCCAGTCAAGTGTATTAGTGGTGATCGTACCGCCAAGCGCTGTGCCGTTTACTTCTCTCCTTATGAGGAAAGTGTTTGGTGATCCGTGAGGTTCATGGCAATCGGTACATGAAAGCACGTAACCCAAGCTGCCAGCCCCAGCCACATATGGCAAATCCATGTCTATGTGAACATCTGCGTCACGTTTGCCGTGTTTGTCGCCCGTAGTTTCCCAATCAATAGGTGTGTTAGAGAGGCCATAGGCGCTCATATCATAGCTATGACAATCCTGACAGAACGTATTGTAGTCAGGCGTTTTCCCCGCCTGGGTGGCTCTGTCACTGCTGACCCCGTCGGGCTCCAGGTTGGGGCTGCTATAGTAGGGTGGTTGATAATCGACTCCGTAACCGGGAGCAGTCATGCGTTCACCAGGGTCGCCATCACCCCAGAGATTGCCGTGGTCCGAAGGCTTGGATATAGCCGTATATGTTGGATCGCCCGGGTTTGCCTTGTTTCGCTTGGCAATATGAACATTATGGCATCCACTGCAAGGATTGGAGTCGTTAGTAAATGTGGAAGACCACACGCCCGTAGCGAAATCGAGTATATCGTTTAGGTTGTGATAAGATGCTTGGTTAAAGGCCTGCATGATGCCTGTTACACTGGTTGAAGCGTCACCAAACGTGGCACTGTAGTCATTGTTGGTAATCCCGCCATTCTGAAGAGATCCAATGCTTGTGTGGCAGTAAAAACACGCGTTAGCACTTTCGGTGTAAGGCCCTGTGGAGACTTGCGAAAAATTGTCCGCCAACAGGCAAAAGCCAGAGGGACCTCCTGATGGTGCCGGCTCAGCACCGTTGATACTCGCATGCTGTTCATGGCAGTGAGCGCAGTGGCCTGTGGCATATATGCCGGTGGATGTACGATCCACACCGTAGGAGGAACTGCCGTGTGCCGAGCTTGTATAGGTCCCGCCCATTGCAGGTGGAACGCAAAAGAACAGGGGGATAATCAGTAAAAAGAAGAAAGTCCCTATATGTGTCTTCAAGGTTCGCATGTATAACATTTTTCCTCTTATAGAGGACCAAACCCCTTGCCCGTGAAGCTTCACTCATTACGTGAGATGCAGATAATAGCAGTCTACTGGAAACTTGTCAACGCATCAATAGTATTTCAATAGTATTTTGGTAGTGATTATATGCAAATATTATGCCACAAATTAGTAAATGTGCAAGACCTTGAAATTGTAAAGAGAAGATATATGGGAGCTTGGATAAGCGGAATTTTCTTGTGCAGCACGGGGCGTATGAGCATTCTGTTGCATGGGAATATACAATCTCTTGCAACTTATGTGCAATAATTTTGTAATATTTTCTGTGTGCATAATATCTTACTATATCCGGATTTACTCAGGCTCGCTTTCTTCCGCCTTTTTCTTGCTGATAATTTTTGCCGCGATAATACTCAATTCGTAAAGGAGCATCAAAGGAGCGGCCATCATGATCTGGGTGACTACATCAGGAGGAGTAAGGATGGCCGCGAAAACAAAAAATAACACAATTACATACTTACGATACATTTGCAGTTGAGCGACAGTCACTACCCCCAATTTTGCCAATATAACAATGAAGAGCGGCATCTCGAAAACAACCCCAAAAGCAAACAGAAGTTTTGAAGCAAAGCTGAGGTATTCCCTTATAGAAGGCATGGGTCGGATGAAGTCGGATGAGAAGCTCAAAAAAAACTTAAACCCAAAAGGAAAGACGATGAAATAACCGAACAAGGCGCCACCCGCAAAGAATATAGAAGAAAGCACGACCGCGGGCAGGACAATACGCCTTTCATTTTCATAGAGTCCCGGCATGACAAACATCCATAGTTGATAAAAAATAACCGGTACGGCCAGGAGCACACCTGCCAGGAGCGCCACTTTAAGGTAGGTAAAAAATGCGTCAGGGAGTCCGGTATAGATCAGCTTGTCGCCGGGTGGCATGACGGAAATAAGAGGACCCATAAGGATTTCAAAGAGTTTCCTGGAAAAACCATAGCAGAGGACAAAGCATATGCCAACAGCGATAAAGCAGACGATCAGCCGCTTTCTGAGCTCTTCAAGATGGTTGGTGAAAGGGAGTTTAGCATCATTGTCCATCCTGGGGAGCTCCTTGGGTACTCTCTTTTTCTTTTAGATCCTTTTCGGGGGTAGGAGTTTGAGAAGAGTCAAAGGCCTTGTGTATGTCTTTTTGGGCCTCTTTAAAGGTATTGCGGGTCTCCTTTATGTCGCTATCGACATCAAGGCTATCCTTGAACTCTCGTGTAGCCTTTTTGAATTCTGCTATACCGCGACCTAATGACCTGGCCAGGTCGGGGAGTTTTTTTGGACCTATAACGATCAGGGCGACAGCCAAAATCAGGATAAGTTCCGGCATGCCAATGCCAAACATAGGAAGTCTCCTTGAAAAATATTAATCCCAATCCTTTCTAATTAATACCTAAATTGCTCAACTTAGGTAATAGAAATGTTATGAGGATAACAGATTGGAATAATCTAAAAAAGTCGATTGAATAATAATAGCTTTCTAAAACAGTGTCAAGAAATTATCATTGTCCCTGGCTTAAATGGAGTGTAACCGTTTGCGGAAGGGGGATCAAAAGGACAATACGGGGGAAATGACAGATTTTGATTGACAATTTTCCGGTTTTTTTTATATTGTTGAGACATTCAAAGCTCTCAAACTGTGCCGGAGTGGTGAAACTGGTAGACGCAGAGGACTCAAAATCCTCCGGGCCTTGCGTCCGTGTCGGTTCGATTCCGACCTCCGGCACCAATAAAATCACACAATCCAAAAAAGCTCTGCCCCTACCTGCTTTTCGCCTTCAAAAAATTTTGCTTTGCCGAGAGTTGCCTACTAAAACAAAAAAAGCCTATGGCCTAAGCGCCATAGGCTTGTGTCTTTCCTGGTGGGCCGTATTGGAATCGAACCAATAACCTACTGATTAAGAGTCAGGTGCTCTGCCTGATTGAGCTAACGGCCCCTGTGTCATTAACATTATAAAACAAAAAAATTAGCTAACAATCTTTTCGCAAAATGTCAAACACTTTTTGTGTGTTAACCATAATCAGCAACAGATTTAGAGCCTTCCAAAGACGTCAGATTTTGTACCAAAATTGTCTGTGTCGAAAATGTTTGTTGAATGAAACCTCAAGATCTTGTAAACTGTTTTTGTAAGGACACTTTCCGTTAACTACAAAACAAGGAGGGTAAAATGAAAACGCGTTATTTTATTATTCCGGTGTTAATGGTTGTTCTTTTATTTTTGTCAGGCCTTGCCATAGCTGCCGAACAAGAACAGAGCCAAGCACTGGAACAGGAGCAAGAACAGATGTTTGGCAGTCAATTGATGACGTCCGAAGAACGCATGGAATACCACAATAAGATGCGCAACCTCAAAACCCAAGAGGAGCGTGAAGCGTTTCGCTTAGAACACCACAAAACAATGATGGAACGCGCGAAGGAAAAAGGGGTTACTCTGCCGGAAACGCCGCCTGCCGGTGGCAGAGCGACATGTCCTAAAGGTGGCATGGGACCTCGTGGTGGTGGAATGGGAGCTGGAGACGGCCGTGGACGCTAAACTGAGTTATGTTTCCGGCTAACGCAACAGCAACTGGATCAGGGTCTACACTTTCGGCGCGTGAATAATCCGTGTTGGGGTTAATACGTATTACTATGAAGAGATATGTTTGTGTAATATTCTTGGTTTTTCTATTGTGTTCGTGTGACACAATTCGCCGGGAATCTTCAAAAACCGATACAAAAAAATCTGCCAACTCAATTTTTGTTATATCACCATATAAATACTATGGAACGTGGGTATTTGATGACCCTCGTGTAGGCCTTGTCCGAGAGCCTTTTGTTGCCGGGATTCCGGAGATGATAGATAAACTTGTTAAGGATATTCCAAATGCCGATCAAGGATTTCGTTTGCTCTTTTCCGCTTCCCCATTTCCAGGATATACAATAAAACTCACGTGGGTGAGAGGGGAAAGAGGCGGTAACTGGTATTTTTGCAAGGAATATAATGCCGAAGGATGGCTTTGTCCGGCGCTGTTCAAGTATTTCGATGAGGCTCCAAAAGAAATATATGGCAAAGCAGAGAAAAAATGAGCCCTTTGCATAACTGCCATTTTTCAAGGATCTCATTTCAGCGGGGTGAAGCCCTGAATGATAGACTTTCTTCAGGATGATCAAGGAGGTTTTTTGTCACAGGCTCACCCCTTCTATCCACTTTTATATTGTATCTGTGGAGCTTGTGTCTCAACGTTCGAGGGCTGATGCGCAGTATTTTTGCCGCCCGTTCTCTGTCCCCTGCCACACGATAGATCACATCCAGGATGGCTTTTGTTTCGGCCGTTTTTCTGACCTCTTCCAGATCCATCTTACGCGAGGGCGCTCTAAAATGCCACAAAAAATCAGAAGGGAGATGTTCTAAAGCTATCACATCGTCATCGTCGAGAATAAATACCCTTTCCAGAAGGTTCTTTAATTCCCTCACATTGCCGGGCCAATCATAACGGCAGAAGATGTCGACGACTTCTGGTTTCACTGATGGTCTTGGCTTGTTATAATTGGCCGCCAATTGATTCAGGAAGCGATCCACCATCTTAGGAATAACCGCTTTTCTTTCCCTCAATGCGGGAATGTATAGAGGAACCACGTGAAGCCGGTAAAAGAGGTCACCCCGAAACAGCCCCTGTTTGACTTTATCTTTGAGGTCTTTATTGGTTGCCGAGATAATTCGAACGTCACACTCGATTAATTGATTCCCCCCGATCCGCACAAATCGAGAATCTTCCAGGACGCGTAAAAAGTCCGTCTGATTTTCCAGTGGTATTTCAGCTATCTCATCGAGAAACAGGGTCCCTTTGTCAGCGACCTCAAAGCAGCCCTTTTCCCTACGAATGGCACCTGTGAAGGCCCCCTTTTCATGCCCGAAAAGTTTGTCCTCAAACATCAGGCCGGAGAGAATGCCGCAGTTCACCGGCACAAAAGGGTTTTCAGATCTGGGGCTTTGGAGGTGGACAATCTTGGCGAGCAATTCCTTGCCTGTGCCGCTTTCCCCTGTAATGAGCACATT
>JBDRFJ010000181.1:0-13792 GCA_043818915.1 Pseudomonadota bacterium
CAACGCTGTCGCCGATATCGCATCTGGACCCGTCATTTTTTGTATCATCGCATTTTTGAACATATCGGGATACTGCATGTCAACCTCCTCCGCCCCCAAAATGAATTTCGCGGAGAGATATTTGGCCGCCGCCGATGGGGAATCCCCATCGGCGACTAGGCCGGTCAGAGGTGACAACTACCCTAACACAGGGGGCTCATGAATGTAAGAACATTGATCTCTTATGCTATTTCAATTTAGTAAATCATTTTATAGTGCCACCAACACAGTTCGAAGTAGAAGAGCTAGAATTCAGGTCTTTATCAGTAGTTAGTAACCGTTATTGTGTAGTCGCTTATGCTAAAGAAGATGCCCCAATAATATTAAGGAATAATGTTGGTATAACTAAGGATTACTTCGAGGCATAGCCTAGAAGGCTTATAACAAATAAAGGATTAGTTCCGAGCTCTCGTTCCTCGACTCGGAACTAATCCTTTATTTGTTAAGACCCATGTTCTATTTTGAATTCAGTATTCTTATAGCACGCTCAGCACATACAGCAACAATGTACGTCCAATTCTGTGTATGAGATAACTCAGAAAACGGATCGGGCAATGTTGTCTTTTGGAGGTGCGCTTCTTTTGCATGTACGAGCGAGTTCCTAAATGAGTATAATCCGCCCACAAAGGCTGAAAGACTGGCTTTATCAATCAAAGATTGCCAATGCGCATATTCGAAAAGCTTCTTTTTCTGTGAAGCAGTCAGGATTCTTGATACAAGACTTCTAAGTTGCTGCTCTTCGTTTATAGCTGTTGCGATATCAAGGATATCTTGGGCAGATGCTAACGGGTCATTCCTGAGCGCATCAATATTTGCCAAGATGCCGCGTGTGAAGAAAAACTCAAGAACTCTGTAAAAAGAAAGAAACGACTCGTTGCCAGATGACTGGCAGGCGTGATTATAGAGAAGGAGCGGTTCGGTACTAAAAAAATCGTTTCTCTTGCGAACACGTCTCCTGACTATCTTCTTGAATGCTTCCTTTGGTTCCCTAATTCCAGAGTATAATCCAAGCGGATCTTCAAAGCCCGGGTTGAGATGACGCAATGCAACAACCAAACCTACTGACTTAAGATAGTGCGAGTTCATGTAATAGAGAGCTTTATGCAAATAAGATGCAGCAATTTGGTGGTCGGCACCAAGCAACCTCACTGATGCAAAGTAATTGAACCCAGCATGGTGGATATCCGAGTCCATGAAATGAGGTTCCATAAGTAGAACGATCAGGGGGGATGCCAGCCCTGAGACAATCGATATATCGCCGATTTTGAATCTGAGAGGTACTGATCCTGGCCACTCGCAAGTTAAATCAAGAAAGAGGTACTGTGGATGCTCGATTGTAATAAAGAATTCGGAGTAGGTTTCAAAGGAAATGCCAGTATCCTGATGATACTTGAGTTTTCGAACATCATTAATTAAGTCGCCGTTCTCCAATGCCTCCAGTTGTTTTTTCCCAAGCCGGAGCCGAGAGATAGCACCAGGAACATCTATTTCAACGCCCTGCCCACATGGCTCGACGGAGAAGTCGATGGTAGAAAATGCACGCAGTCGGTCCTCGAGTTCGGCGTAATGTTCACAGATATCGTCAAAGGTTTTCATTCAAATATGTGTCCCAACGCCACCGCATCATCGGAGAGCCGCTGCGCAGCGGTAGCGCGTCCGATGACTGCGCTTGTTATGCCTTTTCCAAACTGACTAGATTCCTTGCCCATGCTCTTTGGCCGTTTCCACCTTTGAAATAAACCGTTCCATCAGGGCGTATAGAGGAAATGATGTATTCACGGCTTGTTTTATCATAAACTTTACGAACTCGAAGTCCTGGCCTAAGACCTTGCTCTTTAATCGCATTAGCATTGAGTTGGGTCATGATATCATTAATCACCGCATCTCCAACCAAACGAGACATGTGAGAGATATCAATTCCAAATTTCTTTGCCAACGAGATCTGCTTATCTGTGGGGGATTCATTAATTGGCGAGCCCCAAAACTGGCGCTGAATTACTTCATTAATTTTCGCCGCCGCCACACTAACGGAGTTGCCAGATACGTCCAAACCGAGCTTTCTACAGAAAACAATTTGCTTCTCTGATACTAGCTCTATGTCGTCAAAATTCATTAATCACCTTTCAACGGCAAATAACGCCGAATTCACCAGGCGCGTTTAGCAATCCGGTGAAATGATAGGTTGGGTTTCTCAAGATTCTGGAATTATCTAAGTTCCTCCACCTCCAAGACAATATCTTTGATTTGGCCGTCGGGCAACTTAGTCTTCTGCATGTATTTCCTGACATTATCCATCTCAGATCGGCTCCCTTTGAAATCCCTACAATGGGATCTACTTATATACATTGGGGCGAACTCACCAAGAGGTCTGTGTTGGAATTGGACGTAATAACAATTACTTCTCAATCTGGGCATGAAGTTAGGTGGAAATACATCACCCGATTCCCCCTTATAGGTCTTATCAATAACAACAGTAATATTCACAATTGTCCCCGGTGGGAATCTGTCTGTTGCGCCGACAATTCCGCTGACTAAATTGACTGGTGAGGGATATGGCTTGAGATCACGACTGCTGATCCCTCGCAAAGTCCAACCCTCGTTGCTAAGAAGTTTTATTCCAGAGTAATAATTAGCTTCATTCAATTGAAACTTTCTGACGGGTAGTTTTTCATCAAAACGCAAAACGAATTCGAGATTATAGACATCTAGATTAAAGATTCCCATGATTGAAGGGTTCGAAATCCAAATTTCGTATACAGTCGCTTCGGGCAGATCGGCCTTCTTTTCTATTTGAAATTCAGGAGAAGGGAAAAGCAGCGTGTAACTTATTGTGAAGTAGACAATAGATAAGAATATCGCACCTGCTAAAGTCTTTGAGCAAAAAGCAGCCCCTCTTTGAAGGATACCGGGCTTAGCGTCTGATCTACTCCTGACTGGTGACTTGTTTCGTTTTCCCATATTAATTCTAAACCTGGAGATGGATAAGAAATCCTCACTCCAAAAACGTCGTGCCACAGAAGTCAAACCCGACGTTTCGCATCACTTGAGAGCAGGGAGCCAGCCCTGCGAATCAAGTGCATGTGGTGGTTACATGCTCCTTTGATATTTTCGGTAAAAGGTACTTTACTATTTCGTCAGCAAAATGAAATACAGGCAATACATTGTACTCATCCATGAATGGTTTGGACTGAGCCTGAATCATTGGACTGTCATTCGCGTCAATATCTATTACTTTAATATCACCCGTATCTATATCGACCCGTTTTACATTTTTGGCTACAATATTTTTTGTTATTTCCTTGATATTGTAGTGACTGTATGGATTCCTAATTGCTTTTCTAAACGAGTGAAGTCTTTTTGCCGTCTTTGAGTCCAATATGCCTGCTTTTTTTGCACGATTAATAGCCTTTGCAAGCTCCAAATTTTCAAATTCGTCCCATTTCTTTGGATCAGAGTTCTCATATCCACCAGCTTCAGCGATATATGTTGTATGTTTAATGACATACTCAATTAATATCGCAGACATTGTGATTGCAGCGCCATTCAACCCAAAGAAAATGCACTCCCTGATCTCTTGATAAAGAGCTTGAATTACGGGAGGCAACCTTTGTGGTAGGCTTGGCAGGGACTGTGCGATCGTATGTGCTTTTGCTTTTCTTTGATCGAAAAGTTCACTTATGGTTGGAGAAGGTATGATATCAAAAGGGATACCATGGCTCTTTAGTTTTTCAAAGTCTCCAGGATTAATAATTATTCTATCAGATCCCTTTGCAAGCTCCTCCATAATTTTTTCAATGTTTTTGTACATAGTTTAGGCCATGTGAACGCCCAGCTTGAGAGGTGCAAATGGAGCACAGCGGAATGAGCATCCTTCTTAACGCTGATGTTATGCGATCCTTCTTTTTATTTTCGAAATATTTTCTTTACCCCATTCGCAAACTATAGATGCGCAGTTTAGCATCAGCATCGGGGGAAAATGTCGAACTAATTCACCATAGCGAATTTCATTTGGATATTTAGAAGCACCTTGTTCCTCTCCTTTTAGGAGAGCACCTACAGTTCCATTGCCTATATTCGGGTCTACCTCTTGGGAAAGTAATGTGGCGCCGGTATATGGCTTTGAGCCGGTAATACCTGTATTGATAAGATCACATTGACAAAGATCCTTAACCAAGCCCGAGAAATCATGGGATCGCTTTTTCAATTCCTTGATGGTATAACCGGCCTGTTCAAGAAGAGCTTTTAATGAAATTTCGCATGATAATAAACTCAGGTACAAAACAGCTCTACCGGTTTCATCATCTACTTTTTCTTTATCGAGAAATGATCTTGCAGCATCTATGAGTCGCTGACTAAATTGTAGGCTATATTCCACTTCATGCCTCCAAAAGCATAATCGCCGGGAACCAGTGATTATAAAGTCTCTATATAATTTTCCAATGAAAAAACGTATTGATAGGCAAAATCGTATTTTTTATTATACTCCTAACTGCATAACTCCAGATTTTGGATATTAAACAGAAAACCGGATAACTCCCCGCAAGCTATCCCGCCGGACATTTTGAAGTCAACATTTCTTGCCATTACCGAAGTCCGTCAATCTAACAGGACTGTTTTAGATATGATTTGTATACCCTAAATTCTTGGTGTCTTAAATGGCTTCCATCAATAGCGGATATGTTGCCAGCAGGGATAACGCGCTTCGCACAGTCGGCCTCGATTGTTAGTGGTTACGATGTACTACCTCTATTTTTTTGAAATCTGTCTAGCAGCGAACGCAATTCTATAGACGATTTAACCTCAGAAATTTCACAAGCAGTGTTTCTCATGTACAGTCGCCCCGTATAAAGAAAAGCTCTCTCATTGCTTCGCGCTGCCAGAAGCGGAACTTCCTCAGCAGAGGGAACATCCAAAATGATAAACGCCTTGCCTGCATCGCGGATGTGGCGTACACGAACTGAGACAGGTGGATCCAAGTAGGACCGGAGGCTGCGGTTTAGGCGACTCACTTCAAAATAGGAGAGCAACTCGGACTCAACACCAACATCAATGAACTTACCCGGCGATTCTTCGGCAACTCCAACCACTATGGTACCACCGCCGATATTTGCCATGGCGATAACGTCCTTTGCAAGCGAAGCAACATTGTCTTTGTCGGATAGGTCTATAGGCTCTTTGTAATCGATTGATTCACTTTTACGTTTCAAATGCAACAAGGCAAAATCTGGGTGAACGTCCAAGGGCAACAACTCGTTGACTGAATCCAGGAAGTCCTGAACGTGAAACGGCTTTGGTAGGACCTTTTGTGCTCCAGCCCGGAAAAAGCGTAGTTCAAGGTCTCGCGCCTCAGGAAACCGTTTTGGGTCTGATCCTATTGAACCGGAAATGGCTAACACTGGAGTTCTTCGAAGTCTCGCATCCGTCGATTGGCGAAGTGAGGCGACAAACTCCAGGCCCGTACCGCCGGGCCGAAGAAAATCGGTCGTAATCAGATCGGGGGCAAAAACATTGAGTATTTCCATAGCATGGCCATTTGTGTCAGTTACTTCAATAGTCGCCGATGGGAACCCGTCGCACAAGATATCCTTGATTGTCAGGGCAGTACGCGGATCATCTTCAACAATCAAGAATTGAGGTTTGGCCATATTTAACCCTTCTGAACCTTGCTTCACTAACGAGTCTGTAGAAAAAGCCCTTTGGGAGCAGAATTGCCGAGAGCCACCTCGCCAAATCATTGAGACTTTAAACGGCGTCTTTCAGTGCCTTGCCAGCCTTGAACTTCACGGCATTACTCGCCTTAATCTTGATTGGCTTGCCTGTGGCAGGGTTTCTGCCGTTTCTGGCCTTGCGGCGGACCTTCGAAAATGTGCCGAAACCAACCAATGTGACCTTTCCGTCTTTCTTTTTCAGGGCCTTTGTGACATTACCGGTAAACGAGTTCAGTGCCTTGCCGGCCGCTGCCTTTGAAATGCCTGCATCCTTTGCCATGTTTGCAACCAGATCCGCCTTAGTCATAAGACTTCCTCCCTTGGAGTGGTTAATAAAGATTGTTGTTGATGCCTACCGTTTAATAAATCATAATTTTTAGAAAGGTCAAGGGAGGATGGCGGATGATTTTCCTTTAGACTTTACGCTGGCACTCATTCGTGATAAGCAAATATCCCAAATTCACAAATAAAATGGCAAGATAGTCGTGGTTTAAAGCGGTGGAGAGGGGAGAGTATTTAAGACACATTGAATTCCGAAAGGAGGGCGCACCGTGGATCGGCTTGCCGTTTTGAGATACACTTGTGATATATGTGGAGTTGATCCTTTGCTTCTTTTTTATCAGGCGGCGAAAACAGCATGAGAAAATATAAGGTTTTTGTGAGTTCGGTGCAGAAAGAAATGGAACTTGAGCGCTTAGCTGTTTCCAGCCTTATCATTACAGATCCATTTCTTAGTGAGCATCTTGAGCCCGTCCTTTTTGATAAGGAACCCATATCCGGACAAAAAGCGACTAGACCCTATCTCAATTGTTTGGTTTCGTGTCAGGTATACATTCTGTTGATGAACAGGGAGTATGGGCAATTGCATGGTTCTCTTTCAGCGACTCACCACGAATATCGCCATGCTCAAAAGCGCGGAATGCCGTCACTCATTTTTGTGAAAGGGCGGGACGACAGTCTGCGTGAAGAAAAGACGCTGAAATTCTTCAGCGAGATCAAGTCAGATGGATATACATACAAAAGGTTTGATGATCGACTTGATTTACGCATAGAAGTGCGTCGATCTTTGATAAGAATACTTGATCAGGAATTCGGTATTACTCCTACAGAGGATGAGTCCAAAAGCGGCATGGATACATTGGAGGCGGCATCTCCGTTTGAGACTGCACAGACCGAGGTCTCATGGAGCCAATTGGACTATAATGTTGCAAAAGAGTGGCTGACGAAAATTGGTGATATTTCCGGTAAGAAAGCGCAGAAACCCGTAGTTCTCAACCACCTGAGGACACGAGGGATGTTGTGGCGTGAACAGGAGTCGGGAGATTATCTTGCCCTGGCGGCCGGCATCCTGTTTTTTGGAATAAATCCATCTTCCACATTTCCGCATTGCCGTATCCTGGTTGATGCATACCGTGGAAACGAAACCGACCCTAACCCCGAAGACCAGATCACAATCAGCGGCCCCGCGCCTGTTGCTGTTCAGACGGTCATCGACTTTGTCAACAAGAACACACGCCATCCGCCTCGAATTGTCGGATTAAATCGCATTGCGCTGGATGAGTATCCTGTGGAAGCTGTCCGCGAGGCTATCGTAAACGCCATAGCCCACAGAAACTACGAGGACCGGTCCAGGTCTATTATGGTAGAGGTCTTTTTTGACCGCGTAGTTATTTCAAGCCCTGGACTGCCCCCGCGGCCTTTGACACTGGCAAAACTGCGGCGCGGAAAATACCGTCCCTGTTCCAGAAATCCGGTGCTGGCGCAGTCGATGGCCCTTCTGAAACTAATGGAACAACGTGGCAGCGGCTTGGGCCGCATGAAATCAGCCATGCTCGATCATGGGTTGGAGATACCGGAGTTTGATATATCTGACGGTTATTTTCAGGTTATTTTAAAAGGGCCTGGTGAAAATATGGATCGCCTGAGAGTGCCTGCAAGTGCAGTGCAGCGAACCATTCCTCCTTCAGTTGAGGAGCAATTGAATGAAAGGCAGAAGAAGATGTATGAGCTTCTGATCCGGGGGCATACTCTGACGAGCCGGTTCTGCGAGAAGATGTTCGATATTTCTCGACCCACCGCAGCGAGCGATTTCAGCCTACTTGTAAGTTTGGGACTTGCACGCATTGAGGGAAAAGGAAGATCTACCAGATATGTCTTGGAAACACATGATAATCGTTAAGTAATCGTTAAGTAATTTTCGGTAATCGTTAAATGGAAAAGGCGTGGGAAATAGATTAGTCCTGGAAAAACAAGCAATTGTCCGGCGAATGATATGAATCGCCAGATAATCGACCGATGGTTTTGCAGAATTGACCGATCACCGGTTGCAATCTCAGATGGATTTGCAACCACGATTCGCCGAAAAGCACCCGTTACACCCGAAGTCACCCCGCAAGTCACCCCGCAAGTTGACCGTCTGCTGCGGGTGTTGCACGGAGAGATGACTCGTGGCGACTTGATGGCGACACTTACCCTGAGAGATCGAATGCGTTTTAGCAATGAGTACCTTGCGCCTGCCTTGAATGCAGGCCTCATCGAAATGACCATCCCAGACAAACCGCGTAGTCGCCTGCAAAAATACCGCCTGACCGAAAAAGGAAAGCAGGTTCTGGATGACACATTAATTGGGCCATATATGGGCCAATTGGGCCAAGAAAATTGAAAGTCGTTGAGCGGACGGGAAGGGGCCGCAGCACTAGGTATGTGCTTAAAGAGAAGCCTTGAAAAATGTTCCGATAATCTTCCGACAAAATTTCCTAATCTTCCGATTGACGTTCTCACCAGAGGTTCATTTAGTTCAAGACCCTCTATTTTCATTCCTTTTCTGTCCGATCAAGATAGCTTTAGTGTGTAAAACCGTTACAGTAGATGACCCGCAAATTTTCTCCTATTGTAACGTTTCGTTACAGTAAGAAAAGCCGGTTTAATTCTTGATATGATAATTAGATAGGAATTACAGCCAGTTACTTGCCATTCTTAGAAATCAGCTTTTTGGGTATGATCATTGCTATAAAATAGTTGTTTCAACTAATGAGTAGTCTTTGCTAATAGGCAGACTCGAGCATTCTACCGGTTTTATTTATCCCGTACGCATGAGTGCTGGCTTCTGCCTTTGAACTTTACTTCGACACTCGTTCGTGATAAAAAAACTAATTAAAATCCTTAAGGAAAATTGGTAAGTTAATCCTCATTTAGGAGCGCTGGAGTGGGAACAGTATGCAGGGAGATCAGTTAACCAAGTAGGGGTATATTTTGCAAACCATCAAGTCCCGAAAGCAGGCTGTCACTGTTGATCAACTTTTGGTTCGGGGATACGCACTTGTGAGATGTGTAGAGTCTTTGATTGCGTCATCCTTTAATTCAAACCGTATTTTGGTGTGTTGAGTTTAGATAAGGTACTATCATGCCAAGCGCCAACAAGCTTTCAACAAGTATCCTCAATTACTTTGCGGCATTCACTGAAACAAGGTTTAATTTCAGGACGCTTATAAATTATCGATGGACAGACAATGAACTGACCCTTGATCTGGGGATATTTCAGGATTTTCAAGATACAGTTTTACAAAGGATAAAGGGCGGCGATACCACGCCTATTGTTTTAAGAAGCAATGAGCACGTTCTTTCGCTTTCCGGTGATGAAGTCCTCTTGGAGATCAACAAAGCCCTTTCGGATAAATTTGGCCTGGGATATCTTAAATCATGTATCGAGCGAGAGATCCAAAGAGTCTCCGAACGGGATGCTGTCTTTATTGCGACAGAGAAAGGGCTGCGGGCCGCTGATAACGCCGACCTTTCAGAACAAGAGATTGAGAGGCAGAATTCACAGACATTCCTTGACGGTTGCCGCAAATACAATCTTGCCCTGAGAAAACAGATCGAGCTTATCCTTATTGAACTACAGAGGAGACAGATTGACCGTTTAAAAGACGAACTCGGCATTGAGCATGTTCCTGCCTCAACTTTCAATCCTGCCAATTACCTCAAAAAGCATTTTGATTCACTCCAGTCTATTGCGCGGGATACCCGGTCCCAAGACGAATATATCAGCAGCGTCAGACAGTATTTAAAGGAAAATATTGATGACATCGTCTTATATGATCTGTTTATCAGCATACAAAAATATGCCAGATACAACACCGTCGGAACAATCTATTTGTTTTTTCACCAACTTAACAGGCGAACCGGCAATAACGCCGTTGAAGGATATCCGATATTCTTTATGGAGGTTAATCTATCACCAGGCACTGATAAAGCAGAAGTTTCATTTCCCCGCGACCTCTTGCTGATCAACACGCCGGCTGTTAATTATTTTAAGTTTCCGTCAGTTTTAACCACTTCAAGATCGTCAACCCTCAAAAACGCGGCCTCCAACCTCGGCGGGATAGAGGTTTTTTTACAGGCTCAGTACGGCTGGAATGAACCATTTGTGCTGGAGCCACATTTCAGGCCAATCAAGGCCCCAAAAGAGATTTACCCCGATATCAGATGCCGCGTCGGATTTCAGGTCGTTCGGAACGAGAACAAGAAACTCCTCGATTATTCGGAAACAATGACACGGCTTGAATCAGGCGAAAAGAACAAGTTCGTCGATTTTATTTCGGATTATATTGACGGAAACGTGGAAAACACCCAGGACGCGGTTGACAGGGAATTTATCGAAAAATACCCGCTCAAAAGCGCCGGCAGGTACATTTCTGATAATCCCTTAAATCTTAATATCTCTCAAAAGAGAATCCTCCTTGCTCTCAATAAGCCAAAGAATAAGATTATCGTTGTTGACGGGCCGCCCGGAACCGGCAAATCCCATACAATTGCGGCAATTACCTATTGGGCCAATCAGGAGGGAAAATCCGTAGTCATCACATCTCACAAAAAGCAGGCCCTTGACGTGATCGACCGGATGCTTACGGATAAGTTTCGCGACTTGCATCCCAATGCGAAACCATCGATCATCAGGTTGTCTAAAAATGGCAGATCAATAAACACGCTTGAGAATTCCCTTCAAAATGCGGTGATAAATGCCGCGGGAGACCGGGCAAACAACTACAACGAACAGGCTGTGCAACAAGATGAAAAAGAGTTAAACAACTCTGTTGCCGGAAAAATAGAAAAGCAGATTTCTTCGTCCGATGAATATAAGAAGAATATTCATGATCTATTTGAATTTGAGCGGATACAGAGCAGTCTTATTGGTTCCGGCGAGTTTTCAGACGACGATTTCGCCCTTCCCAAAAGCGATGCTTCGGCAACGATTAATTTTGAAAAGATACAGGCGTTCGCTAAAGATCCGGCTATTGATAATTTTAACGACATCAGCCTGCCCGCATTTCGATTTCTTCTAAAACGACAAAAAGATATTCCGAAGTTTCTCAATTCCTGCGAAGCAATAAACCTTCATTCCGGCGAGGACCTTGATTTTAAGACAAGCCTGACTGAAGTCCCTAAATCTTTTGTCGATCTAATAGAAACATCCGCAAAATCGTTCAAAAAGGATATACCTATTTCTTCCCTACAGCCCGGCGATGTTTCCGGCGCATTCTTCAAAAAGCTGTTCAGGAAGTCTCCCGACAAGAACGGTTTGGAGCAACTAATCAAACCTTTAAGGGGTCTGAAACACGCAAGGGTTATTGAAGAAATTGCTCGTTTGAAAAACATCCCGCCTAACGAACTCACCCTATATATGGCTTCTGAGGGAATTTCAGCGCTTCAAACGGCCATCTCTCTGAAGAAGCACAGAGACATCATTGACGAATATCGCGAAGTAAGCGGAAACAAAGAAAAGAGTATTTCTGAAACTTACGACACCCTTGGGGGAGTAAAAGATGCTCTTCAAAAGGTGGACGCGGAGCTTTTCAACGCCGTCGATGCGCTTTTCAAACACTATGGGTCAATACTTGCCAAACTCAAAATTTCAAGCGAGAATTTAAGCGCTTTATCACGGCTCAACAATCTCACGGGCATCGAAGCCGATATCTGGAGATGGATTCAACTGCACTGCGCTCTTTCCCAAAAAACGGATGTTGCTCTATTCAGCAGAGAGGACATGAATGCCTTCCATAGGCTCAGGCAGAAAGAGGTTGAACACAAAAATGATCTTCGGTTGAAGAATCTTAACAACTTCCTGGGAGATATCGCCAGGATCAAGGCCTCTTTTGCCGGCGGGAAAAGGCTCACGGGCAAGCAGGCCGGAGTGCTACTGGAAAACGTATCAGGAATTATTGCCGAACCGGACATGATATCCAGGCACTTTCCGATGGATGAAGACCTGATAGATCTTCTTGTCATTGACGAGGCATCGCAAGTTTCTATTGCCGAGTCAATCTCCCTCATCCTGCGGGCAAAGCAGGTCGTTGTTTTTGGCGATGAATACCAGTACGGCGCTGTAGGCGCGATTAACGTGAGTTCAAAATATTCTGCCGCATATTTCAGGGATATAATAAATGCGTATCAGGATGATTATAGCGCCTCTGCGACGGATCAGGAGGTAAATGAGCTGATTGAAGAGGTCTCAAAAGAGATAAAAGAGGAAGAGCAGGAAGCTGAACAGCTATTGCGTCCCATGGAGGATAACGCAGGCGAAATCCTGTGGCTCAAGACCTTCAATATCCGCACATCAACGTTGAGTTTTGCCAGGGCCATTGCAAATTACACCACTTCTCTCCGTGAGCATTACCGGAGTTTCCCTGAGATCATAGACTATTCAAATGAATTCTTCTACAAGCCCGCCCAGCTTGATTTGAGCATCAATCGGATACGCACCAAACCGATAGGTGAAGTCTTGCAGTTTATTCCCGTGGAAACCAAAGGCAATTCCGGCAGCAATGTAAACTATGATGAAATAGACGCCATCATTCATGATCTGGCCGGCCGTATCAAGAACGGCTTTAAGGGGAGTGTCGGCATTATCACCTCTTTCCGTGAACAGCAGGCGCGGATGGAGCAGGCATTGAACGAAAGGCTCAACATGCCGGAACTGAAAAAGAACCATGATCTGGCAGTATGGTTTGTGGGCGACGTGCAGGGCGAAGAACGCGATATTGTCTATTATTCCCTTGTCGAAGACAGCAAGTACGGCAACGCTGATTTGCGGAGCATTTACCCGGTCATCGACGGGACGGCTGATAATATCAGGAAGTTAAAGATGCAGCGGCTCAATGTGGGCTTCAGCCGTGCCAAGGACACAATGGTCTTTGTCCACAGCATGCCGGTTAATGAGTACAGTAAAACCCGGCTCGGCGATGCCATAAGGCATTATGACAAGGTGCTGAACGAAAACAAAAAGAATGATTTTTTCATCGAAGACACGACAATTTTTGAATCGCCGCCGGAAAAAGACCTGTACAACCTTCTGATCAGCACGAGCTTTGTGCAAACGCATAGAGAATTTGTCAAAATCATTCCCCAGTTTAAGATCGGAGAATACATCAAGGCCGAATACGCGAGGCAGATACCCAAATACAGAGTTGATTTTCTCATGACATTTTCAAAAGGCGGCAAAGAACAGACCCTGATCCTGGAATATGACGGTGTGGAATACCATATGAAAGATCCTGATACCGTAACCAAACATAATTTTTCGCAAGAGTACCTTGATTATGACATCAGCCGGCAGATAGAGCTTGAAAGCTACGGCTACCGGTTTTTGAGGCTGAATAAGTTCAACCTGAGGCCGGAGCAGGATGGCGAAACAAAAACGGATATTTTGGACAGATTTTTAAAAAAATCGTTTGTGGTTGAATGATACGGATTGAAATCAATTCTCCAACAATTTGTTGGAAAAATTCCCTGCCGCCCAAAGCGAAGTGGTTAAAAACCATTATTGCTTTTGCGAATGGAGCTGGAAGGGAATTAATTCTTGTGATAGATAATAAAAGCAGAGATATAGTAAGAACAGAAAATTCTTTATGATAAAGATGCGTTAGAAACAACTGACTACGGCATGAGAGAGAGGGGTTGTCAAATGAATGATTCATTAAAAAAGGCAATAAAAACTATTGTCAAGGTAGCCGAACCTGACAAGATTATCCTGTTTGGCTCACATGCAA
>JBDRFJ010000182.1:0-8440 GCA_043818915.1 Pseudomonadota bacterium
TAAAAAGTCGAGATTCTCATTAAAACGTCATTCCGGCGAAAGCCGGAATCCAGTAAATCCAATTACTTCTGGATGCCGGATCAAGTCCGGCATGACGGTTTTGGGACTTTTTACGAGACCATCAATTTTGAATTTTGGTCATTGGTATTTGTTTGGTATTTGGTTTTTGGTGCTTGGAATTTTCATGATTTTCATTGAGCAAGTATCATCCTTAAATTCAGTCAATTACCTGTTTAAATGACGTAGTCCTGCAATGTATACCCTCCACCTCCAAGCCCCCCCTTTACACCTCCAGGTAGTCTTTTCGAATGTCCTCTCTCTTCTCCAGCTCTTCCGGTGTCCCGGCCCACCTTATCCCGCCCTTGCTCAAGACATAAATACGATGGGCAAGGCCAAGACAGACCGACAGCTTTTGCTCCACCAGGAGCACTGTTTTACCCTGGGCATTTATCTCACGAATGACTTCGTTAACCTTGTCGACGATTAAGGGAGCAAGCCCTTCCGTGGGCTCGTCGATTAAAATGAGTTCAGGATTACCCATGAGTGTTCGCGCTATGGTCAGCATCTGTGACTCGCCGCCGGAGATTACCTCGCCCTTCTGATTTTTCCGAGCGGCCAGAGTGGGAAACAACTCGTAGGCGCGATCGAAGGTCCAGCCATCTTCCACTTTTTTTTCCATCTGGCCCGGCTTAATTCCCATCAGCAAGTTTTGATGGACGGTAAGATTGGGGAATATCCACCGCTCCTCGGGCACGAGCCCAATACCGGCCATTGCGATCTGGTGGGGCTTTTTACCTGATATTTCCTGATTCTTAAATACGATCTTCCCGCTCCTCGGTGGCACAAGCCCCATGATAGTACAGAGTGTTGTCGTTTTGCCTACCCCATTGCGCCCTAATAGAGAAACAATCTCGCCCTCCTCCACCCTGAGAGAGAGATCAAACAAGACATGGCTCTTCCCGTAATATGTGTTGACCTCTGCCAGTTCCAGCATCGATTTAATGATCTCCTAAATATGCCTTCTTCACTTTTTCATGGCCCCTGATTTCGTCTGGCTTTCCGCTTGCAAGAACCTCACCATAGTTAATTACGGTAATGATATCCGCAAGCTTGAATACAACCTCCATGTCGTGTTCAATGATGAGCATGGTTTTACCCCTCGACACTTTTTCTATCAACTTCACCGCCTCCCTGGTTTCATCCATGGACATACCGGCGGTCGGCTCGTCAAGTAAAATCATTTTAGGCTCTGATGCCAGAGTCAGACCTATCTCAAGGGCACGCTGCTCCCCGTATGCAAGTTCCCCTGCCAGAACATCCTTTTTGTCTTGCAACCCGATTTTCTCGAGGACCCCGATGCTCTCTTGATTGATTTCATCCATCCTCCATACGTTTCTGAGAAAGTTGAACCTGATCTTGTGCCTGGAGAGAACTACCGCCCGGACGTTCTCAAGAACTGAGAGCCCTGGAAAGACGTTGGTAACCTGAAAGGAGCGGGCAAGACCCATCCGATTAATCTTATGGGGAGGCATACCACTTATATCCCTTCCGTTAAAAATGACCTTTCCGCTATCAAGACTGTAATTACCGGTTATTAAGTGAAACAGCGTGGTCTTGCCTGCACCGTTTGGTCCGATGATGGCATGGCGTTCACTTTCGCGCACGCCAAAACTTACGCCGTTTATGATGCAGGCTTTACCGAACCGCTTGCGCAGCTCTTTCGCTTCAAGCATGTTTTTAATATCCTTAAGACTCATGTCTCAGGGACCCCTTTTTCCAATTGCCTGTAATCCTCTCTTTGAGACTAACAAACAAACCGCTCAAGCCTCTGGGCGCATACATAACCAGCAGTATGAAGATGGCACCCTGTATCATGGACCAGTGCTCGGTGAGACTGCTCAGGGTATCGTTCAGATAGGTCAGAAAGCATACCCCCATGATCGGGCCCCAGAAGGTTCCTGCGCCACCAATGAAGGTCATGAACAAAACCTCCGCCGCCTTGTCCAGGTTGATAAACGTTACCGTAACAATCTCCTGGAACGAACCGGCCAGGCCGCCGGCAAGCCCGGCAAAGAATGCGGAGATGACATAGATGACCACCTTGGAAGCATAGACATTATACCCGATGAATCTGGCCCGGTCCTCGTTCTCGCGAAGGCACTCATTTAGCCGGCCTAAAGGGGTTTTGGTAAAAAACAGGCAGAAAGCGGCGCTCAATACTACGATGACCGCCACAAAATAGTACCAGTTCATGGTGGAAAACATGTCGATTTTGCCCAGGCCCGGGAGGTACAGATCGGGGCGCTGGGCCGCTATACCATCCTCTCCACCGGTGAGGAACCTCCATTTTTCGGCTCCGGCGTAGATGAGCATATTAAAGGCCAGGGTGAGCAGGGCAAAATAGGTCCCTCCCCGTCTGACTATGAAGATGCCAAAAATGAGCCCCAAAAGGGCCCCGCTCAGCCCGCCGGCCAGGATTCCAGAAATAATATCTATTTCAAAGTGTCTGAACAGATTGATCACAGTATAGGCACCGGCCCCGAAATAGGCGGCATGGCCAAAGGAGAGCAGCCCTGCTTGGCCGAATAGGATGTTATAGCTCAAGGCAAACAACGAGTAGATGACCATGGTGATGACCAGATTAAGGTGAAACTCTGAAATGAAAAGGGGTAAGAAACCCAATAAGACCAACAGCCCTGCCAAAAAAAATCCTTTCTTGATCCAGCTTTGCCTCATTTGCTCTCTCCCAGAAGACCATGCGGCCTGAAGATGAGTACCAATGCCATCAAAAGAAACTCGAAAACTATCGCAAACTGTGGCAGGAAGAGAATGCCGATGGATTGCAGCTCACCTATGATTAATGAGGCGATAAGTGCACCCTCGACAGAACCTAACCCCCCTACGACGATCACCACAAAGAGGTCAATGATAATAATGGATGCCATGCCCGGGTTCGTAATAAGGTATGGTCCCCCTATCACGCCGGCCAGCCCGGCCAACCAGGCGCCAATACCAAAGAGGACGAGAAAAACCAGGGGCACGTTAAAGCCCAGTGCATCGACCATATCCTTGTTGGCGACCGCCGCACGAACGATAATTCCGGCTCGTGTCTTAAACAGGATCATGAACAATAATACGAAAACCAGAATTGAGACTGCCAACATAAATAGCCGGTAAACGGGATACTCCAAGCCAAGCAATGAAACCGAGCCGCTCAGGATTGGCGGTAGCTCAACCAAAAGAGACTCGCTCCCCCATATTATTTTCACTATCTCCTCAACGATGTATGCGATTCCAAAGGTGAGGAGAAGTTCGTGAGCATGGCCGTAGATGTGTACTTTTCGTAACAGGAAGCGTTCGATAATGATGCCGATCACCCCAACCATAAGCGGCGCTAAAATGAGGCTCAGCCAGAACTGGCCGGTCCACATCAAGATCGAAAAGGAGAAATAGGCCCCTAACATGTAAAGGGCTCCATGGGCAAAGTTCAAGACGCCCATCATGCCGAAAATCAACGTCAGACCGGATGCAACCAGAAAGAGCAGCATCCCGTATGCAAGGCCGTGTAAAACCTGGGCGGGGAGTATGGCTAATAGGTCCATGGGCCTTTTTTCTCCATTTACAAAACTTGATGGTCTCGTAAAAAGTCGTCACTCCGGTGAAAACCGGAGTCCAGACCATCTGTAACCATTTGAAAAGACTGGATTCCGGCTTCCGCCGGAATGACAAAAAATGGTGATTTTCGACTTTTTACGAAGCCGTCAAGTTTGATTTTAGAATTCGAAACTAAGACGCAATCCATAAGCCGTAGTCTCGTTTTCCGGTTCCCATATATATAATATTGGGGCCCCATAGTAATTAAGCGTTTCTATACTTGATCTGTCAATATTCCAATATCTTATATATGGTTTAATAGACAAGGCGTAATGCTTGTTAAATGCTCGCCGAAAATGAAGCGAAAGCCTTAAGCCATACCCATCGCCTAAATCCAGATCAACCTCAGGATCATTATAACCGGCAAGGACATCGCTAAAATGACTTTTAACTTTTCCGCCCAAAAAAAGATCATATTCTACACCCACCCCCCATGTCCAATCATCCGACAAGGGACTAACTGTTTTTATGCCGATAGGAGAATACCAGTATTCTATCTCTCTTTCATAGGCCCCCATTGTATCAACATCATCATTCCAGTAACGATAACCAAAACCTATAAAAGGGGTCACTACATGCCGGCCTCCGAAATCAAAATCGTAGCCAACCAAACCACGGAATTCCACAATCCAATCATCTGAGTCTGCACTCAGGGAAGTGCCATCCCGCCTCACATTTTCATATTCGAGGTCGCCAAAAAGGTATTCAAGACTGACACCGATCATTATCTTATTTTCAGCGTGGAAGGCATATCCCCCATGGAGACCGTACATGGGGCCATCAATGCTCATGTTAAATGTATTATCCTCCTCCTCATAATCAAAAAGAATGGTTTCAAGGCCAATTTCAAAACTGTGCGTTATCGGTTTTATGTCATCTGCAAAAGCAAATGCAACTGAAAAGAAAAAATAAATAACGATTGAAAAGTAAATCTTCAATTTTTTAGAGCTCCTTTCTCTTTTCATACAGCCTAACCCTCCTCTTCTTTCTTCTATTCTCAGTCCCTTGATCCTAACGACTTGAATAAGCGAGAGCTATGGCGATCATCCGGAGAGAGCTGAGATGATCGTAAAAAATCCACACCCAAATGAACTACCCCGTCGCAAGCGGCGGGGTATCAAAATGAGTGTGTTATCTTTTCTATCGCAGCAAGCTGCGGGGAATTAAACCCTACAGATTTCGCATCGTCCTTCAAATGATTAGAGTAATCCGTGTAATCTGCGAAATCCCTGGCCCGCCATAGCCGTTTGGCGACGGCGGCTGTGGATTTAAATCGCTTTGTAAAACCGGGCATGATTTAAAGGAAAGTTTAGCGAGAGGCACTATAGGCCATGTTGCTCCCTGTAATCCCGATACTGCTCAAGACTCTCGCTGATCATTTCCGGCACGGGCAATTCATAGGGGCATTTCTCAGCGCATTCCTCACACTGAATGCAGTTTTCAGCCGTTTCCATGGGCCCCGCACTCAACTTCATGACCATTTCGGGTGGAAAACGTTTCGTCTGAGCCTTGAAGAGGAGGACCTGCCATACTGCCACACCTTCGGGACAGGGCAGACAGTATTCGCAACGGTGGCAAAACCTATCGCCCAATTCGGATCGAATGCTCTCTATCTCATCCCGATCTTGCTGTGTCAGCACCCGGGGTTTCTCATAGAGTCTTACATTCTCATCTACCTCCTGCTTGGATTGCATGCCGGGTATCGGTATCACAGCCCCATGCTGCTGCAAAAAGCCAAAACAGAGTTCAGCCCTCTCCAGCAGCCCACCTCCAAAAGGCTTCATCGCGATAATGCCCATATCATTTTCGCGGGCAAGAGGAAACAGCTTATCAGCGGGATCATGTTCGATGAAGTTGAAGGGCACTTGAACCGTGGCAAACAGACCTGTGCGACATGCCTTTTCAGCGATATCCAGGTTATGCGCAGTGAAACCGATATGCCCTATCTTGCCCTCTTCACGTGCTTGAACAGCCGCTTCGTAAGCACCTCCAGGCGCAAGGATCTTGTCCAGTGACTCATCATTTGAGATATTATGAAGCTGATATAGATCAATATGGTCTGTCTTCAGCCGGCTGAGACTTTCTTCGAGCTGAGCCTTAGCGCCAGCCGCATCACGAACCAAAGTCTTCGTTGCCAAAACAACCTTGTCACGGACACCCTCAAGCGCAGGGCCGATCTTCGCCTCACTGTCGCCGTAGGCATAAGCCGTATCGAAGAAGGTGATACCCTGATCAAAGCAATGCTTGACCAGATCCACACCCTCATCGAAAGATAGTCGAGTAATGGGGATACCCCCAAATCCAACTTCTGATACCTGAATGCCTGTTTTACCGAGTCTTACTGACTTCATTTATTTTCTCCTTCCTCGCTTAAGTAAAGTTTAGCTCCGCTTCGCTCCCCAACCCGTCCTCCGTAGCAGTACTACTGCGGAGGGTGGATTGGAATGTTGGAATAATGGAACGATGGAATACTGGGTTATGGGGAAGTGGTAAAGTGCCTGCCTGTGCGTGTCCACACGCAGACGGGGGTTATTGGCAAAATCCATATTAACAAGGAAGTTCAAGATGTTTATAAATGAAAAACTTCCTTTGAAAACCAACATTGATGTCGTCGTAAAAAGTCAGATTTCCTGGATTTTCGTCATTCCGGCGAAAGCCGGAATCCAGTAAAATCAATATGTTCTGGATGCTGGATCAGGTCCGGCATGACGATCAAAAGACTTTTTACGAGTTCTTCAACATTCCAATATTCCATCATTCCATACCGTATCATCCCTGTTCTCATCATGCAACATATAAAGCTTTCTATCCTGCCCTATCCGAGCCTGACCAGGCTCGCAGTCGAGGGATCCAGCAGCGAACATTGGTTTTATACTCCCTGTAGTCATCACCAAATCTTTTTTCCAGGCCTGTCTCCTCGACAAACGGAAAATAGATCGCGTTACCAATAAAGAAGACCATCATCCATACCGCTGTCGGCCAAGATTGAAACAGCATTGCCTCAGCTAAAAGCATAAGCAACACGCCTATGATCATCGGGTTTCTAACATAACGGTAAGGGCCACGGATAACCAGCTTTTTCGGAGGGTCCCAGGGAGCGGGGGTTCCTTCCCCAAACTTCATGAAAAGTGTGACTGACCAGATACTCAAACCGAGACCGATGCTTGCTGCCAATAGAGCCAACCAGAACAAAAGCTGGCCGGGAGCTGCCGGTTCCGGAATGCATTTCCAGTGTCCCGAAATCCACATGATAGCTGCAGGGACAAAAACAAGCACTGTGCCAGGCAACACGATAATTGTTCTAACCAGTCTCCAGTTCACTTTCAGGTCCTCAAATTACGGTAATGGGTCATTTTGAAATAAAGTTTTTCAAATAAAATTAATAGCGATATTTGGCATGAAAATTGCGCTCTTGACAATAAAATTAAATAAAATTAACCTTACTACCGATATAATAATTATATTATAGTTATTATTTAGTTAATGGATATTCCCATGAATAAAGTACCAGTAATCATAGAAGCACTTTGTTATATACTCACTAAACTCCGGAAGGCTGATAAAATACATCTTGTGAAGATAATGTATTTAGCCGATAAATACCATATTATGAATTATGGTAGAACAGTTTCTGGGGATGATTTTTTTGCTTTACAACATGGGCCTACGGGTTCTTGTACTATGGATGTTCTTGAATTTGATTCTTATGTCTTGGGCGAATATATGGAGCGTGCAAAAGATCTTATCGAAACAAGTGACGGATTAAAATATAAACCCAGTGATAAATGTTTTATAGATGATTTTGAAATGATTTCCGAGTCGGACATTGGAGCGCTTGATTTCGCTATAGAAAATTTTGGCTATATGGATAAATGGGATGTAGTTAATTATACCCATAAGCTTGAGGAGTGGAAACAATTTGAACATCTTTTTAACAGTCAAAAGACAAAAAGAGAATCAATTAAAATCACAGACCTTCTTTTAAGTCCAAATGATAAATATTTTTCTATACCAAAAGAGCATATAGAAGAATCTCGTCAAATAGCCACCGGTTCAATTGATTAAAATTCCATTTAAAATCCAATTAGAAATCCAACTTAGAGGGATAAGTGGTTTTAGTATCGCATGGTTTCAAGATAATACCTTACAAAATCCTGGCCCTCATTGGTATATTTTAATTCGCATACGAAACACCGAGAATTTCCTTGTCATCATGATTACATCGCAACTAGCAAGAAGAATAAAATATTATAAAAATACAGATAAGCCAACTGCTGCTAATTGCCTTGTAAGGGTTGGGAATAATGAATTTCCCTTTTTACATAAAGATAAAAATAGTGCGATTAATTGTAATGTTACAGAATATTTAAGCATTAAAGAAATGGTCCATAGAATTGATGAGGAACAAGGATTTAAAGCTGAAAAAGAAAAAGTTCCAACATATCTAAAGCGGGAAATTGTATCAGCAATTAATAAAAGTCCCCTACAATCTAAAATGATAAAAAAATTAGCTAAAGACTCAAATCCTATTTAGCTATTTTGATGTTTCTAATAATTCGACCCACGCCCCCGCATGGGGGGCGACCCTTAACCCTCTGCACATCTATTGCCGATTGCTTGTTTCAATCCACGCCCCCGCATGGGGGGCGACAGATATTAACCGAAAGTATATGGTATCTTGACGTAGTTTCAATCCACGCCCCCGCATGGGGGGCGACATGCCCTGGATAGCTGCTCTCACATCAGCGGGTTTCAATCCACGCCCCCGCATGGGGGGCGACTGCAC
>JBDRFJ010000183.1:0-3077 GCA_043818915.1 Pseudomonadota bacterium
GATGCAATAGCTTACAATAACAGAGGGTTTGCTTATGGCAAGCTTGGCAATCATCAGCAGGCAATTAAGGATTACAACAAAGCCATAGACCTGGATCCTCTGGATGCAATGGCTTACAGTAACAGAGGGTTTGCTTATGGCATACTTGGCAATTATCAACAAGGAATTGAGGATATTAAAGTCGTCGCCAGATTAGGCGACGGATGGTCACAAGATTTTTTAAGATCAAAGGACATTGTGTGGTAATATTGCCAACTTCTACCGCTTTGGTTCTGGAAAACATATAATAAATATTCTATTTGCATTGATATTTTTGATGAAAATGGGAATCACGTTGACGGGGAATGCAAGGGTGTTCAATACAAACTTAAAAATGAATTTGGTTCTTTAGGTTTTTCCATGGGTAAAACTTCCTTAAAGAGATCATCCCGTGTCTGGTTGCCATAAGAATAGCCATGAATTGAGATAAATTTGGGGAGTGTAGATAATTTTGTGTAAATGGTTAAAGAGCAAATCAGAGAGACAGAAACGAGGTTACGAACTGCGAAGACACTATGTGGGTAACATCTTAAAAATGTTGTATATAGAGAAACCATAACGAGGCGGTACACCGGATAGCCGATAAATCCGGCTCCTGGTGACCTCCGCGTTTGGCACATAACTATGAAAGAAGACAATCCTCCCAGAGGCCCCTGGAGTGACAGAGATTTTCGCCTGATCTTCGGCAGGACCAAGATCGATTACGACTGGATTAAAGAGGCGTCGAATCGAAAGAAACACGATTATTCCCTGGAGAGTGTAATTTATTTTTTTGAAGGCATGCTTCTCCCTCTCGGAAGGCCAATAATTGCCACAAGCGATCCCATTGACTGTGAGGGCGAGCTCCGGTATCAGCACCTGACAATTGATACGAGCGGAAACGTCGTTTTCTTTGTCACCACGATGCGCGCCGACGAGACGGTGCGTGTCATATCTTTTCGACGAGCCAGTCCAGAGGAAGAGGTCATCTATCGCGAGGCCTGCAGACACGGGCACATACGTGTACCAGAGAAATAGGAGAGCCCACCATCCAATGGTGCGTTGTGGATCAATTATTTCAATCGTAAATCCTCAAAATATTTAATCCACCATGCTTGGTGCTTTGTAGGTGTTGTAAGTAGCCCGGATGGCCACTTGAAAATCCCCCACCTGTGGCCGGGTCAAAATCCCCCAGCGGCAGAGTGTAACTTTTACTTTATTTTCTGAGAATCGGCAAGCTTATTCTCTTCTTCATCCCTCACTTTCACTCTTCTCTTTTCTTTGGGAAAGTCGGGTAGCCGCTTCCTTGAGCCGATAGCTTTTGCCCTCAAACTTCAACAGATGACCATGATGGAGGAGCCGATCGAGAATTGCCGATGAGGCTGCGTTATCTTTCAGCAGCAGTCCCCAATCTTCTATAGGCCGATTTGACGTAAGGAGTGTGCTTTTTCTTGTCGAATAACGTTCGATAATTATATCCAGCAAATAATCGGCGGCATCCTCAGGCATCTTTTTTCGGAGGAACAAATCGTCTATGATCAAAAGGTCCGCCTCAGAAAACGTTTTAAACAGCCGTTTTTTATGGCCGGTCTGGTTTGCCTCGAAGATATCTTCAAAAAACGTATGCGCTTCCCGGTAGACGACTTTATGGAAAGATTGAATAGCCGCATGGGCGATGGTTTTGGCGATGTGGCTTTTGCCTGTACCCGGAGCGCCGATTAAAAGAGCGTCCTGTCCGTCTTGGACAAACTTTGCGGTTACCAGTTCATATATCTCCTTCTTGGGTAGTTTGGGATTAAAGCTCCAGTCAAAGTCGCTCAATGTTTTGAGCTCTTTGAGGCTCGATGCCTTAAAATGCCGCTGCCTGAGACGGGAAAAACGGTAATCCAGTTCGTCCTGCAACAACCAGGCATAGGCCTCTAAAAATGGGGCGTTCCCCTGGTTGGCCTGCAGGGCACGGCTTTCCAGGGTGGCCAACATCCCATGAAGTCGCAGCGCTTTTAATTGTTTTTCAATTTCCACCATTGACATGCTCATACTGAAATCCTCCTTTTATTTTTTTCATCTACCCCGAAGGGCAGAAGCCTTTTTAGATCATTCCTTGTTTTCTCAACCATTTGATCTGGGTGAAGGACAGATCTCCCGGATCCTTGATATGTGGTCCGATCCGACATGGCGGCAGCCCCGGGCGAGTAAAGACATGGTCCCAGTCAAAGGCTGTAACGACAAATCCATTTTGTTCAAGCAGCCAAGCAGCCCTTTTAGTCTCCTGCCGGCCGGCTTCATCCCGGTCCAGGAAAAGCGTGATTTGCGGAACAGGCGCATGGGCATTGATGAACTTCAACCGGTCGATCTGCTCTGCGGTGATATGCGCTCCCATTAACGCTCCCACATTCAGGCAGCCAACCTCGACAAGCGCCGCCACATCAAAGAACCCCTCCACCAGAACCAGTCCGAACTCTTTCACCTGTTCTTTGGCCGCATGATCCATCAACAACTTGTCCTGGTTGTATATCTCCAGCCTCTTGTGAAATGGGAAACCCCAGTACTTGCCGTCGGTGGCCTCCTGTTGATCTGTCAATGCACGACCGATATGGCCAAGGATCACAGATTTTAGGACCGCTCCTTCTTCCACCAAACCGCGCACTTGAAACACCACCCGGCCATTGAGAGGAGATTGTGCCTTGCCCGACGGCCGCTCCGGCAGATAACCACAGCCCAGGTATTGACAGCTTGCCTTCGAAACGCCCGGCTGCTTTACTGGTTCAGGTCTTAAAAAAGGTCGTAAATCAACGCTGATGGGTTTGTTTTCCGGTTTGCTTTTTACAGCCACGGTCGGCTTTTGTTCTGCCGGCAATTGCGCCCGCGATATTATAAAATCCTGCTCACTTTCGGCCTTGGCCGCATATTGATCGAAGAACTCGCCATAGTCCGTTGCCGGCCGAATCAACTCATGCTCCTGCCGGACTACGCTGACAGCCTCAACACTCTTTTTAGCTTCTTTTGTTTTCTTGATTTCAACGAGTCGGCAAAAGGCCTTGTAGCTGCGCAACCCCATC
>JBDRFJ010000184.1:0-3473 GCA_043818915.1 Pseudomonadota bacterium
CAAACAGGGAAATGCCTTTGATACCGCATCACTCCTTATTGCGCTCCTTCGGGTATCGGGCATCCATGCACGATATGCCATTGGAACCGTAGAAATCCCTATGGAGAAATTTATGAACTGGGCCGGGGGATTTACAGACCCCTACGCGGCGTTGGACTTTTTCGCCAGCGGGGGAATTCCGATAAAGGGCCTGACATCCGGCAGCAAGATAGAAAAAGCGCAGATGGAACATGTGTGGGTGGAGGCCTATGTCGATTACATCCCATCACGGGGAGCCAGGCATAAGGTGGGAGACACCTGGATAAGTCTTGATCCGAGTTTCAAGCAGTACAACTACACTGAGGGCATGGATATCCAGGCGGCGGTTCCCTTTGACGCCGAGACCTTCATCGAGCAGGTCGAGGCTTCGGCCACGATCAACGAGGCAGAGGGATACGCCACCGGTATAGATTCTCTGCTGATCCAGGACACCCTCCAGGATTACCAGAGCCAGGTAGAAAACTACATCTCACAGGACCATCCTGATGCAACCGTCGGAGATGTCCTTGGCAAGAAAGAAATAATCACACAGGAATTTTCTTATCTGCTTGGTACCTTGCCATATAGGACAGCTGTCAAGGGAGGAAGCTATGCGAGCCTTCCCGACACCCTCAGGCACAAGATTACCTTTGAAGTTGCAAAGGATTCTTTTGGTGATATACCTTTGTATATAACGAAAAGTATTCCGGAACTGGCAGGAAAGAAGATTACCTTAAGCTACAGCCCGGCCACTCCCGAGGACGAAGCAGTGATCTCTTCGTATCTTCCCGAGCCTCATCCGGACGGGACTCCGATCGAGCCTGAAGAACTGCCGGCATCTCTGCCGGCCTATCTTATAAACGTAATGCCAGAATTGAGGATAGATGGACAGATTGCAGCAACAGGAGCGGCAGTCGGGCTCGGGTCGACCGAGACCTTTACCATGCGGTTTTATGATCCATCGGGCTCCGAAGGCCCAATCATCAATACCATAGATGCCGGATCATATATGGCAATCGGACTTAACCTTGGAAGGATAGCTAAGAATCAGGTGGACGTGTTAAAGACAAAACTCGAAGAGACAAAAGCAAAACTGGAGTCTCAGGACTATACAAACATAACAAAAGACGACATTCTGGGCGATCTCTTATATACCACAGCACTGATGTACCACGCAGAACTTGACGTCACTAACTTTATCGCTGCAAAGACTATTGGCGTAGGAGCGAACACCCTCCCGTCCGAGGCCATTTTCTCTTCCCAACTTAAAGTGGATACATTTTTTGGCATACCCCGTTCCGTAAGCGAGGGAGGCCTGGCCATGGACGCGGACAGGTTGCTGAACGTTGTAAAGGCGCTGGATGGAGATAATAACAAGGCGATACAGTTTATGCTCAGCTCCGGCATGAACTCGTCAGCGCTGGAACACGAGGTCCCTGAAAAGCTATTTTCGACCCCCAACGACCCTGCAGAGGGCATATCAGCGGTAAAAGCCTTGAAGATCGCCAATGATCAGGGAATACCGATTTACACCATAAAGCAGTCTAACATAGCAACCATCCTTCCGCAGCTTCAGATCGATCCTTTAGCAAAGATGGACATTGAGAATGCAGTGAATGCAGGAAAGTTGGTGACGGTTTCAAAGACGAATATCACTTTCAACGCCTGGAATGGCTGCGGTTATATCATCATTGATCCTGAAACCGGTGCCGGGGCGTATATGATAAGCGGGGGGCTTGCTGGGGCATTGGTATTTCTGGGCTTGTTAGCGTTCACTTTAGTTATATTTGGAATATTGTTGATTACAGCAACACTTGCCCTTGCAGCGCCTCTTTGCTGTGCGGTAATAGGGCAAATACTTATTGGCTTGGCCGGGGTATCAGTGCTATCACAGGTATTATCGGACAACGCAAAGGCTGAAATAAAACTATTCGCTTCCTTTGTACTAGAACGCGCTTTACCTTATCTGGCTGCTATAGGTTTCCCTTATGCCTTTGGAGTAGCAGTGGTTGCGCTGGTGGTGATCAATTTCTTCCTGTAGAGGCTTATAAGATATAGTGTCAATATGAAAACGAAGGCTTCACTGTTCTAAGTATATTAATGGTAATTCTATCGAGGTATAAAAAATGTATGTAAAAACTGCAAAAGGGCTGTCAATGCTACTTATCATTGCTTATCTCTACTGGAAAACGAGAGATAGAATCTGTTTGTGGATGTTGAGTTATTTTGCTTTCTTGGGTGGCAGTGTAGCGGTTTTTCGTAAGCTCTTTCCTGATATCCCATTTGTTTCGCCAACAATTGAATATATGGTTTTTTTAGTAATTGTCGGGATACCATTCTTAACACTTATAGTTTTAATGGGTGTAGAAATTGAAAAGCGGCGATCCAAAAAGACAGAAAAACCTCCATTAGATTTTGGTGCACTTCTTGCGTTGTCAAAAGAGAATATAATCTTCTGGGCGTTTATAGTTTTGATCAACCTTGTTGCTTTTTTGTTGGAGTAAAGTAGATGACTTTTACAATCAAAGAGTTTAGCTTGCTAACCGGCGTGTTGTTTTTGTTATACACGTTCTTTGAGACAAAGATTTATCTTGCATTGTGGGTAGCCCTATTTGAAGCACTTAGGATAGTTTTGCGGTTTGTGTCTATTAGTCCCTTGAATTACAAAATCGCAATTTCTATTTATGTTGTTGGCCTCTTGGTTGGGTATCTCTACATACTTAGGGGTGTGTTTTTAGGACAAGAAAAACCTAATAATGAAAGACTAAAGAGTCTTTCGAGCGATAAAGTAAAACAACGAAGAATGGGGATTGCGATTTTACTTTTGCTGATTATCAACTTTGCTGCATTTTTTGTTTTTAACTAAGGAGGCCGTCTCAAAACGTTCAATTTTGTCCAAGGTCAAGAAAGGAGAAGATTTCAGCCGCAGGAATACTTGAAGTATTTCGAGGACTTAAATCTAAGCCTGACGCAGAGATTGGGCAAAAGGGGATGTTTTAAGACGGCCTCTAAGACCCTACATAAAGCTCCTATTCAAGGAGCGGGAGGGGATCATGAAAAGGACGGCAGTATTTTTAGCAGTACTCATCCAATTCATATTCATTCCGAACATTTTTGCACACCCACCAGAAATCACAAACGGCATAAACTATCTCTCAACCATCCAGAACCCTGACGGTTCATGGGGTAGTGACACCTCAAGCACAGATATACTCCCTGCTACTGCTTCAGTGATCAATACGTTGAATACATTGGATGAGACCTATACAACCGGCTATGCTGATGCCATATCATGGCTTGAAAACCAGCCCCTGGAAACCACCGACTATCTTGCCGAAAGAATCCATGCCCTTTCAGTTTCCGGAGCAGACAGTGACGTGCTCCTTTCATATCTCGATGACTTAAGCTATGCATGGGGCGGGCACGAAGATTATACCGTCAATAACCTTGATACA
>JBDRFJ010000185.1:0-22857 GCA_043818915.1 Pseudomonadota bacterium
CGAACCCTTGACTATCAACCTCTCTCCGTCATCTCCAACAACCTCTCCGTTCATCATGCCGCTTGCAAGAAGCATGGCGAGGTGTCCTTCACGAAGAGGCATGAGAGGACGAACGTGTGCATGCCCTGTCGGCGGCAACACGTGTTTTATGACGCGAGGCCACACGGGAGACTCCCTGACCTGTTCAAGCGCCTCTTGGGGATCGAGCCTGGCGGAACGAAAGTAAAACCCGCCAGTGTCGTCGGCCTCCGGCACATCATAGTTCGTGCCTGCAATGCCCGTTGCGGGCAGCCTGTCCGGAACCTCGTAAAGGCTCAGGTTTGCCGCAAACTCCAGGGTTTCGATGTTCCGCCTGATCTGGTCCTTTTTCGGTCTTCCTTTTGCGCACATGACAACGACCTGATGAAATTTTTGAAACTCTTCATCAGGAAAACTGAAAACAGTGAGCCTTGTGCACCGCCTGTAAAAAAACGGGGCCGCTTTCCTGAGGCTTGCAAAAGGGATGATGTAGACCAGCGCCCCCCCATCCTGGAGATAACCCCAGTTCCGGAGGAGGAACTGATGCTCCACACGCTCTCTTTCCTGCTCATAGGCCCCCTCATCAAGGTCATAAGGGGGATTCAGCCACAACAGGCCGAATTCCTTTGCGGATGCCCTCAGTTCATGCAGGGAGTCCGCCCACACAACGTTGTCGAGAACCTCCTTTGCCTTATCAAACCTTTCCCTGTCGAGTTCGACTCCACAGGTTTCAGCGTCCGTGCCTGAGGCTATGCTCTTTAAGGCCTCGCCTTCACCGCAGCAGGTGTCGAGAAGCCTTGCCCTCGGGTTGATTGTCAGGTTCGTCTTGATCTGTTCCACAACATTTGCAGGGGTTTTGTAGAACCCCATCTTGATCTGCGAAGCTAATCTTGCCATTTTGTCTTTATCTCCTTCAGTCCGTCAGCCCGTTTTCCTTAAAGCTGAAATATTTTCCGTTTCTGCCGACAATGATGTGGTCGAGCAGCTCTATGCCCAAAAGCCTGCCAGCCTCTCTCGTCTTTTTCGTGATTAGTCTGTCCTCTTTAGACGGGCTGCAGTCGCCGCTCGGATGGTTATGACCCATCACGATAGCGGCGGCGTTCGCTATGATCGCGGGCTTGAAGATTTCCCGCATGGTGAGAAAGCTTCGATTTAAAGTCCCCTGCGATACTATGTTGGTTCCGGTAATCTCGTTGTTGGAACTCAACATAATGACAACCACGTTCTCCCGGTCGGTCTGGCCGGCTTTTTTTATTGTATTTCTGATAACCCTGGCGCCGATGCCCGGCTCGGTTACCGGTTCGCTCAAAAACCTCACGTGCTTGTCTCTGACCAGAGATATTCTGTATGCGTAACTTGTCTGCCGATACGTGTTTGCGTTTTTCTGTTCCGGCAGGTCTTTTTCTCTTTTGATGCGTCTCATTTTTTGCCCTCCTTGTAAAAAAGAGGGGATACGACTCCCCCGGAAGAGGGAATAATGTCATATCCCCTCCTGGGGTTTGATTACATCTTGTTATGTTTCGATTCTTGTCTGTCTTACGGCGTATCAGGGTTTTTTCTGTTCCCTGGGCCTTCTTTTATCTGGTGTCTTTCAATCAGCTTCTCTGTTGCGGCCGTCCTGGTATTGCCTGTTGCAAAGAGGCCGCAGGTGCATTCCGCGATATAATAGAAACCGTTTTCGTACTTTGCCCCGAAGATGTTTCTCGGGTTTCCTTTTTTTGGAGGCAAATATCTGTGTTTTTCCATAAGCTCTCCTTTGTTACGCTGCTTTTCTTTGCTGTTCCCTGACCCTGGCTGTAACGCCATGGATTACCTTTGAAGCGGTCGACACAATCCGGTCCAGAGACGCCCTTATATCGACCTCTCCAACCCTGTAAAGGGCAAGGTAGGCCGGGGATTTTGTCTCCAGACCAAAATGCCGGCAGACAGTGTATGCTGTCGCCTCTGCCTCAAGCTCCTTGACTTTTCTGGGAATGTTCATCCGTTCCTGAAGGCCGTGCAGCAGTTCATGCGCAAACTCATGCGCGACGATACAGAACTTCTCCTCATCGCTGGCAGAAGGGATAACGATAATCTTTCCCTTTTGCGAAACGCCGTAAGCTCCGGAGAGATCCGCGTACTCAAGGGCAATGCCCCTGGACCGGACCAGGTTCTCCAGCGCCGGAAGGATATGTTCTGCGCTGCCGGAAACGCCAAGGATGTCCGGGGCCTCGGGAAGCGGTTCGCCGTCTGTCTGGGATACATCCCACACATAGACAACCTTGAAGAGGGTTATCTCTTCTTCCTCAGCCAAATCCTCGCCTAATTCCGTTTCCGGCTTCTTCTTGATCATCATTGGCGCAAAGATCGGAATGCCTCTTTCGCCTTTCTTGATAAAGCGTCCAAGCTTTTGCCATGTCCTGAATCCTGCGATACGGGTGGCGTTGGGCCTGGCCATCCAGATCAACAGCTTGTTATGAAAAGAATAGCTGTGAAACCTGGCGCAAAAGTCGAAATACTCCTGCAGGACCCCGCTTGAACTTTCGCTTTTCACCTCGGAGATCAAATCTTCGAGATATGCCTCGCATGTTTTGCTCAATTCGGTATGCTTCATCTCTTTGTCCTCCTCGGGAATAAAAAAAGGGAGTAAAGCAAACCGCCTGACACTCCCTTGATTCAAACCCGACTTTTTTATCTTATTTAAGTTCTCAATTCATAGTTCCTTCCCGCTCTATGGCTAAGCGCTACTCCTTTCTCAGCCATTCTTTTTCTCCCTGAATCTGTTCGTTGATTTCGTCCCGGATTCCTTTCACCTGTGCGGTAAAGAATGTGTGACCGCCGTTTGCCAGGGCTCTTGCGGTAGATTCAAGCAAGCCGCTCGCTTTTTGCAGCGCGATCAACCAGGGATCGTTCCCCAACGGCTCATCCTGTGCTATCTTCATGCAAAGACTTGTTCCGTGTCGATTATTCATGATTCCTCCTTAGGCAATCTTTAGACATTCCAGATCCCGAATGGTTTCTTCCCCGACAATGTCGACGCTTGGCGTGAAACAGGCCAGGTCGTCATCGACAGGGCTTGTCCCCTCGCACTCAACATGAAATCGGGAACATCCGTAGCAACGGAGGTCGATGTCTTGCACAGCAAGCATTATGCTACCTCCTTCTTGGCCCATGCGTTGGGCATAGGCTCGTTCCAGTTGAATCCGGCGGACTTCAGCAGCCCTTTGGACTGAAAAGTGTTGCCGTCCGCAACTATCAGGTTGCCTTCCTTTCGGTAGATGATCCCCTTGATCTCGGGTCCCAGGTGTCCAGGTTTGGTCTTCCCATTGCCGCCATTGCCTTGCGGCGGTTTTTTCGTCTGAGTTTTATTTCCGTTAACAGCTTGAAGTTCCGCTTTCTGGATGTCCTCCTGTTGTCTCAAGGCCGTTAAAAGCTCTTCAGCCGAGCAGAATTCGCCGCCGCCAAACCCTGCGGCAAACAGGCATCTACCTATGGCCGATGTCTCGGCGTTTTCGACCGCGGAGGTCTTGTTGATGTAACTGGCTTTGCGGTTTTCTTCCGCAGTCCCTTTGGCGACTTCCCTGCCGTCGGGACTTACCACTCTTGCCACGGCCAGAACTATTTCAGGGTCGGGAAACGAAATATCCGTTACCAATGCCCATCCTTCCTGGATCGAGCAGATTTCCCTGAATTTTCTTGCGCGTTCCGCAACGGTCTCATACATTTTGGTGTTCACCTCACCTGTTTTCGTGTTCTTCTTCTCTATTGCGACTGCCATGTTGTGCCTCCTTATAATTTGTAATTACCAACAGTTAAAGCACTCCCAAAAGGGCGCGCCTCTCCTGTGGCAATCCTGTTGTCTGTTGTGTCTGGAAAAATTATTGGCTGGAAAATCCGGTAGGCTTAATCTACGAGGAGAACGGGATACGAGGTTTCTTTCTTGCACTCTTCGTAGATCTTGGGATGGTCTTTTTTCAGCTTTATGCCGTCGATATCAAACCTGAATCGGTTCCTCAGGGTAACAACATTGTTGCCGACCCTAACCTTTCCCTGGTCAGGGTTTGTATTGAGGACAACGTCCTTGAGGAAGTTCGACAGCTTCTTGATCTGGCCGCTCAGGTCTTTTTGGCGCTCCTTGAGGCCCAGGTATTCCTGGATCTCTTCTTGTACGGGCGCTTCAGGGACCTCTTCTCCCACCTCAAAGGCGGGACACCCATGTCGATGATGACACCAGGCGCAAAGAGGGCCTTTTTCCGTTTGGATAACGCTCTCATCAACGTCATTGTTGGCACAATCCCAGATCATCTCGCCTTTGGCCAGCAGGCCAGTGAAAATCTCCGGATCAAAACAGTAGCCATTGAACATCTCTATTCTGCCCGCATTAAGGTCTATGGAGCATACCGCTCCCCGGACCTGTTTTGCGGGATACTTCATGGCGGCCAGCCCCATCTGGAAATGGAGTTGCTGTAACCACGAATCGTAAGGATCCGCCGGTATGCCGTCGGTCGATTTTACCTCCAGAACTCCCACATGCACCCTGGACTCGAAAATAAAATCAGTATGAGCCCTGAACGGCGCATCGGGGTGACGAAATTCTTGCTGGTGCGTGTATTGTATCCGCATTGCGTCAAAGGCGTCCTTCAAAACAAGCTCGGCAAGGTGGCCGCGCCTGAATCTGATCAAGGTGCCCAGGTCATGCCGTGCAGGGTACTTTTTATCCAGAGCCGCTTTTCTGGCGCATCCCGCTATATCGGAAGCTCCCACATACTCACTCCTGTCGCCTAATTCAGGCGGGGGTGTTTCTGCTAATCTTGTCAATCCTTGAAAAATAATATCTTTCAGCATGGTTTTCTCCTCTCTGCTCTCTTTAAAAAAAGCACGGCCTGACGCGGCGCCTTTGATGTTCGCCTTTGAGCGTCTGACCGTGCTTTTCACTTTTAACCAACCTGAGCGGGCCTAAAACGGGATGTCGTCTCCAGCAGGAAAGTTGTCGTCCTGCTCGGTATCGCCATTGCCGTTTGATTTGCCCAGCATCTTCATCACGTTCGTGACGATCAGCTTTTTCTGCCGGTTGTTTCCTTCTTTGTCTTCCCACTGATCCGTGCGGATACGCCCTTCAATGTAAACCTGACGGCCCTTTGAAAGATATTCTCCGCAAATCTCCGCCAATCGGCCCCATGCCACAATATTGTGCCATTCAGTGTGCGATTGCTTCTCGCCGTCTTTGGTAGTCCAATTCTCCGTGGTGGCAAGGCTGAAATTCGCAACCCCGGTTCCGCTTGGCGTGTACCTCACTTCAGGGTCTCCCCCGACATAACCGATCAACATTACCTTGTTCATACTCGACATAATAAGCCTCCTTCCTTTTTACGCCGGCATCCCGCCTGACGCTGTTAAAATGTTTTCGTTCGGCGTCTCGCCTGAACGGTCTAAAAACAAAAAGACCTCGATTGCAGTCAGCATGTTGCGTCAACTTCAATCAAGGTCAGCTTGTGCAGCTCAAAGCTGCTATTTTCAGTGTCTGATTCTGCTGTCCGGCATTGCGCCCAAAGACGGCTGAGTCAAGACACATTTATAGTGTATGAATTTCATGGATGCTTTCAACACCGCGTGCGTTGGTTGGCCCGGCATCCCGCCAGCAATTGGCCGCATTGGCCATCACAATTTACGAAAGCTGAAAATGTGACCCGTTACCACGCTGCTTGTTATCGGGGCGGTTACAGGGGCGATCCTGCAAACTCCGTTGTTCCACACTCACTCTGGCTATGAGGTAGACCACTACCATCGGCATTCACAAATGCCAGAAAATACCGAGAGTATCTTCTGTATATATAATAGCCGCGGGGTGAAATTTTCACTTTTTGTCATTATTAAAGTAGGATGTTTGAGGAACTTATCAAGAAAACAGGCCTGTCAAGGGACATGGTGGAAGCATCACTTGAAGCGGCCATTGAAGAGAGTCTGTACAACTGCCTCGGTATTTACGACTGCGATATCGACCTGAAAGAAAGAACCGCTGTGGGAGTCTTTCGTGTATCACAGGATATAAGCATTGAAGAGGCCCTGGTTTTCAACAAAGGCGTGGTTGGGCAGGATATTGTGACGGTAAGGTTCGATTTTGCAAGCTTCCCTAAACGTGTGGTGAGGCAGTGCAGTGAGATATTTCCTCGCGTCCTGCTCGATATGGAAGCATCGGTCAAATACAAAGAGTGGCGGGCAAAGAGACGGTCGGTTACAGAGGGAGTTGTAATCGATAGAACGGGGAATGAAGTCACGCTGGACCTTGGAAGCCAGCCCGGATTCTTGCTCAGGGAGGAATGGGTGTTGAGCGAAGCGGAAAAGCGCTACAGAAACGGAAGACCCATGTTCGTGTATGTGCTGCGTGTTGAAAGAGACCGGTCAGCGGTAAATGTGTATGTGTCGCGCCAGTCAATCAACCTTCCGGTCGCCCTGATGAAGCGGGAGATCCCATGGCACAGGTTTGCGCCGGTCTGGCGAAAGGCGGGCCACAAATGTGTGATAGCTACTGATTCTTCTCTGGATGACAAAACCCTTAAAGCGGCAAGGAAGAATGTGGGAAAAGAGCTTGGGGAGCGGGTGATTTTGACCGGCTTTTTCAAGAAACAACCCCCTGAAATTCGGAAGGGAACGGCACAACTGGTCACTTGAGATTGAGTTTTAAGCTGCCTGCCAGCTTGTATGGTATTTCCCTGCCGATGTCGATCTTTGAAAAAAAGGTCTCTTCGTGCGATATTCGAGAAAGTTGTGCTCCGTTCTTGCCCCCAAGTTGAGAGGCGACTCTTCTCAGAACACTCAATTCGCTGTCCGCAAACAGTTCTTTTCTGAATGGTTGGTTTGCCTCAATCCTTTCTTCTATAATCTCTTTTTCCCCATTTAAGACGATCTGCTTAATGTCTACTATATTTGTGGCTTCGAGAGCGCCAAGAATACCCTGGTAATTCTCGGGAGTGGGGCCGTACGGAAGTTTCGCATAGGGGATATTGCTGATGGCAGTTCCGTGATCTTTGAAGTGTATGAAATCGGCATAGAACAGCAGCTTGTTGAGCTTTGTCTTGTTTATATCACATATGGTCGCAAAAAAGAGCACCATCTGTATCAGCTTTTTTACGGCAAACTGTTTTCCCTTGTACTTGAGAGATAAGAGTCTTTCAATCAGGTACGCCGCTTCCGCGTCTCTTAGCTGGAGATCTTCATCGGTATCCAGAACGAGATATTCAAGTGACACCCCAAACAGCCTCGACATTTTGACCAGCGCTTCAATACTCGGATTATCCTTGTCGGATTCATATCTCTGAATCTGTTGCTGGGTTACGTTCAGATGACTGGCCAGTTGTGCCTGGGTGTACTTCAAGGCACGTCTTACTTGTTTCATTCTTTTTCCAAGTGATCTCATCTCAGATATCTTCCTGGCAACATGTCATCAGACTACGGCCGCTACTTTTTTTTATTGACTTTTACGAGTTCTACTTGTATTAAATATTGCCAGTTATTATTGTTCGTCATGAAACTGCCCCGGCTGGCCGCCAATCTTCGGTCCTGGTCGCCGGAAGTTCACCAAAAACAATGCAACGTTAAACAAGCAGACCTTGTCCATGGAAGAAAACTGCCCCTGCACTTTTGAATCTATGCTTATTTTTAGCACGAATAAAAAAAAGATACAATAGATAGGGAGGTGAAAATGCAGATAGCCGATATCTTGCTTAACAAGATCACGCAGGATCAGGGAATTTATCCCCGCTTTAACACAGACACGGACAGAATCAGCCTGTTCCGCGAATTAATGGAATGCGGCGATGTTCATTTCCCGCCCATCAAGGTGGTTCGGCATAACGGATTTTATATCCTGCTCGATGGTCATCATCGTCTGGAGGCGCATCGGCGGCAGGGAAAACAGAAGATCAGGACTGAAATATGGAAGATTGAAAAGCGACACTGGAGACTGGCCGCAGCCCGGTTTAACAACGTGTCGTCAAAGCCCCTGACAGGCAAGGAGCTGCAGAAAACGATTCGGGACGCCTGGGAAATAGACGGCATTCGAGATACGCAGGAGATAGCGCAGGAACTTAATTGCTCTGTGCAATATGTGAGGCGCGTTCTCAAATCCGTCAAACAGGCAGAAAAGGATAAGATAAAAAAGGACATCGTGGAACTGAAAAAAGAAGGACTGTCTGAAAGGGAAATAGCTACGAGGACAGGGGAACCGAGGACAACGGTGCAACGTATCATCTCAAAGGGGGTGGCCCAAAACGAAACAGTTTCGAAATGGGCCGCCCCGAAAAAAGTAGCAGAACCCCACAATACCGAGAAAACAAAGCCAATGACCGGTTTAATCGGGTCTAATCCCGATCCAGCGGACAACAAGTCGGATATTAGCAGTAGAACATCCTCCGATCACGCTATCACCGTCTTCAACACCCTGGAAGAGCCCCCATCAGCGATCCCTGAACTGTCAAAATACGGCACTTGGAAGCCCGGAGAAAAGACATGTATCCGGGCAATGGAATTGGCGCATGCGGGCTGGGATGTAGCATCCATAAGTCGAAAACTCGATAAAACAGACCCGTGGGTCAGGAACACCGCTGCCGCTCTCATAGCGATACATCAGTCACAAACCGATAAGCACCCACACCAGGGGCGCACAACCGATCAGATAGCAGAGGGGCTCGACATTTCGGATGACAGGGTCGTTTACCTCAACGAATTCGTGCTGCACTTTCCGGGGGTCCTGCCGGACAGGGCGACAATATTCCGCTGGCTCGCCAATAACGCTGCACCTTATCAGGATTATAATAATATCCCGCCCGGAAGCCTCCTTGACATCATGAGGCTTGAAGCAATCTACCGAAAATGCCTTAACGACGGCATCCGCCCTCCATGGGAAAAAGAAGAGCCACCCAAATTAGACGAGTTGCCGGCCGATGTCACGCAGGGGTTCAAGGAAACACTGCAATTCTTCGAGGATCTCACCGATCTTGTTCAGGGAGGCATCCTCGATGAAGTAATGGAGGATCTATTGAAGCGATACAACTGGTTTATAATTTCAGTCAATCTTTTTCAAGACGCCTTGTTTAAGCGCGAGAAGGCAAAGGAGATTGCCGGAAAAGTCAAGCCGGGCCTCAGGGACACAAATGGAGCAGATAAACAGGTGGTGCAAAAAGAAGGACTGCTGGCGCTCAATTAATGTATGTATGCGCCGGGCAATCGAATTAAACGTAAGGTTCTGCCAGAAGTGTTTGCACGACTACAGACAACTTAAGCTTCCCTTGAAATTCAAGACGCGGAGAAAGATGCGGACATGACGTTTCAGAGCAGTTTTCCACAGTTGGATTTGCTAATTCGGTCTATTGCATCCAGATACAAGGACACGCTGCTGTTTTACATGGATTATGAGGATCTGGTTCAGGAAGGAAGACTCGCCGCACTGAAGGGATTCAAGCGCTGGATGCGCCATCGGGCAAAGCGGCAAGCAACAGCAAGCATGTCATCCTGGGTATATCTGTATGTCAACAATCGTTTCAAGGAACTGGCAGGCAAGGCAAAGCTGGATATTCTATCCGACGTTTGCGGAGATGACATTGAGGATGAACAGCATGATGAGGCCCGCGGCAATGACCATGATAGTTATGTATGGGAGATGTGCGAGAATGCCGCCATGAAATATATATTGCGGTGTTCTTTGCCGTCCAGCAATGCGGCTGACCGCATCGACCGTACGCCCCAGCGCGTGGCACAGCTGCAAAAACACTTAATCGAAAACTGGACACAGGAGGTACAACAAAATGACGGAACAAAATGCAAGTAAAGCGTCTCGATGGGAGATAATGGCACGCGAGAGAAACGCCAGGGTGATAATGTGCAACACCCCCGACACGTATTGTCTTACCGATTTGGCCAGGCACGCTGACAGGAGTGTACGGGCATTGCGAAACCGCCTGCTGATCACCTTGACACCGGAGCAAGTGCTGCCCCTGCTGGAGGAATACAAGGACATCGTTTTGAGCCTGCATGAAGTCATACAGAAGATGTGTGAAACGGCGGGATTGGATTATACGGTCCCTCGTTCGGTCAAGAGGTTGCTTGGTGGTGATGGAAAGGAAAATAAAGATGGCAGTGAACCACATTGAGGGCGTATTGAAGATGAATAAGAATATTGGTTCCTTAAATGACAACAACAGGAAGCCGTTTCGTAAAGAAACGATGCTCCTCGCAATAACTTGGAAGAATCTCTTAAGAACCTGCCTCGGATGAATGTATAGGCAATCCAAGATGCTTTCTCAGCCCCGGAAAAGGCTGATTTACACTACAATTGATAGAGAACGTAGAGCGTTTCTTGGTAACACATCTCTTTGTAATGATACAATATTACGATGAATTTGCAAACATGATCAACTAAAGCGGTTGATTGGCGGATAATACAAACCATACGGAGTATTAAGGGGAAAACAGAGACAATGTTGACCTCGGCTCATATGCATGATAATCCTTTCCCAAACAATGGGGGAGGTGTCTGTATGCGTGGGCGTATATTTTCGGGTCAAAAGTGTCCTATATGTGGTGGAAATTTTGAGCATGATGAACGCAGACGTGGCCTATTTTGCCTCGATCACCCAGAACAAAGGGGAACTGGTCGGTTCCGGGTTCAATTCGGTCGCAAGACAAGAAGGCGGTTTAATAATTATATAGAAGCGGAACGGTTCCTTGACGGTCTCCGGTGGGAGGTTGACCAGGGGACGTACGACCCGAGGGACTACAAGGCGGATAATCCTTTGGGGTTTTCAACATTGGCCCTTAACTGGCTGCAGATCAAACAGAAAGATGTAAAACCAAAGTCATATAACAACCTCAAAAATTATATGAGCAAGGCCATAAATACCTGGGGCCAGATGAACGTCAAGGCCATAGGTTACGGAGAGATTGAGGATTTTTTATATAGTCAACCGGTGTCAGATAAGACGCGGGCTAATATGAAATCATGCCTTCATGATTTTTGGAATTGGCTCAGAAAGCGCAAGGTTCTACAACTACACCAGATGCCGGAGTTTCCCGAGATTAGTTTTGAACTCGGCTGGCGTAGGACAATAGCCAGGGAAACACAACAAGCCATTGTTGAAGAAGTTCACAGTATCTCATTACATATCAATCCTAAAATCTGGATCGGGATCAAATGGTTATGCACTTATATTTCAATTCGACCAGGCGAATTGATCAAGATTAAGGAGAAAGATTTCGATCTTGGAAACGGATTTATTTTTATCCCACACCCCAAAGAAAAAAAGCCCAAGGTTGTTCCAATATTAGAAGAAGACGTTGAACTTGTGGCTTCCTTCCCTAAGAGCTTTCCAGACTTGCCCTTCTTTCGGCACGTATCCGGGTTGAGTGGAGTAAAGGCTGGTCAACAGTTTGGGCCAAAATATCTGTATAAGTGGTGGAAAAAAGCCTGTGACAATTTAGGCATAAAAGGCGTGGATCTTTACGGGGGCACACGGCACAGCACAGCAATAGCAATGAAACAATTTGCCACACCAGAACAGATAAGAAAGGCCTCGATGCATTCAACCAACAAGGCTTTTGAACGGTATTTTAGATTTGAAACTGAGGACGTGCGAGAGATTTACCGAGCATCCCAAAGGGGGATACCGGTGGGATACCAAAACAAGGATATCGAGAAAGATAACTTATTGAAATTTAAGTAACAAATTGGTGGAGGCGGCGGGAGTCGAACCCGCGTCCGAAAATATTCCACAGAGGCTTCTACATGCTTATTCTGGATTTTGATTTCACCTGTTGGATCCCCTCCAGACAGGGTCTCAAACAGATTAGCCTATTGAGAACTTCGCTTCAATCAGAATAGGCGACCGATATCGGCTATCCTGCTAGTCGACGCCCTTTCCGGAGCCGCAGGAAAAATCCGGAAGGACGCTAGCCTTAAGCGGCTAGAGCGTAGTTATAATCGTCTGCGATTATATTTAGTTTCCGCCTTTTATACGGGCTGGCAGATGCCCGGCATGCAACCTGTGCTTCCATACCCCCGTCGAAGCCGTTTCGCCCCCAATTTTCAAAGATCTTGTGAGACCTTTGTTTTTCAAAGGCCTCAGTGTGTGTTGGAAATAAATGAGAAATGAAATTTATTTCACAAGCGTCTTATATTTACATAATAACACCGCAATCAACGATGTCAAGAGGACTTTGCAAAAGCCGACATCTCTAAAGGAATTGGAAATAGCGACAGGAAGAAAAAGCGGCAATCTGTCTCGAACGCTCAAAATGATGTCTCGATACGGCATTGTTGATTTAGTAAGACAGAACAGATCTGTTAGGCCAGTTGTTAAAGCAACTGATTTTAAAGTTGAATTTGGACTTAATACTTCTTTTGCTCAATGATCAGAATATCGATCAAGTATTTTGTAGTTGAAAATCGGCAACAGAAAAATAAACCAACGAATTCAACTACGCCCCGTCAGTGCGTTCCCCAGCGATACCAAAGCCTATTTTGAATTTTTTTGAGTTTAATTCTTGACTTTTGCGTTGTCAGTTAATATATTGTTGCCCAATTGGACAACAATTATAAATCAAGCAACATGAAACCTGAACAAAAAATCATAAAAACACTGAAAGAGTCTATAAAGCAGCTTCTCCCCCTAAAAGGTTTGAATGTCAACATGGACTTGGAGCCGATTTCAAGCGTGTCAGACATTCCTGATATTGTCGCTCGCGTTGATTATGAAAACCTTAGCTTTTGGTTGCTAATTGAAGTTGTGGCCCAGAATAGCATGCCTGTATTTAAAAACAAAATTGCAAGACTCAAGGCTGCCATGGTCAATCATAATGATGCCGTGCCCGTTTTGGTTGCTCGCTACTTGAGCCCCCAGAGACGGGCCATGTGTCAGGATGCAGGCATCTGCTTTATTGACCTCTCGGGAAATGTGCACATAAGATACAAGAGCCTATACGTCGAACGAATTGGTTTTTCAAATAAATTCCCCGAGGAAAGAAGGGGAAGAGACCCATTTTCAGATAAAGCGAGTCTAATCCTAAGAGCTGTTCTTAAGGGCGGGGAACATCTTTGGGGTATCCGAGAGTTAGCTCAAGCAACCAATCTCAACCCTGGATATGTTTCACGTATGGCTAAGGAACTCGAAAGCCGGCATTATATTGCTCGCGTGAATTCCAAAATGAAATTACGTGATCCAGAAGGTATTATTGATGATTGGGTCAGAAATTATAATCTAAAAAAAAATAAATTTATTGGCTATTTTTGCATGGCTGAAAGTTCTGCTGATGTTTTAGAAAAGCTTCGCGGTTTGGGAATTCCCGACAGCATTGATTACGCACTCAGCATCCAGGCTGGAGCCAATCTGGTCGCCCCGTATGCTGTCTTCAAAGAAGTCCATATTTATGTAGGTAACCAAAAGACCCTTGCTTACTTTGAGGAGCAGTTGAACCTTAGTAAGGCCGAACAAGGGGCTAATATTGTTCTGATGCTCCCATATTACAAGCATTCCGTTTTTTATGACAGCCGGATAATACAGAGGCTTCGCGTTGTATCAGACATTCAGCTTTACCTGGATCTGCATGGATATCCGGTTAGGGGATTGGAGCAAGCGGAGCATCTATTTAATAAGAAGCTTAAGGATATATTTGCAAGGCCTGACTCGTAATGAACGATCCATTTATTACCGGATTTCTCAAAACCCTCTGGATACTCAAAGATTACCTTCCTGTAATTGTGGTCGGTGGGGGGTGGGCACCGTTCATTTATTACCGCTATCTCCTGAAGGACAAAGAGCATGAGCCCATACATACTCGTGATATTGATTTTATGGTACAGACTCAGGTTCCAGTAATCGGTTCGAAGACAGTCGATCAGTTACTTGTAGCGGCAGGCTTTGAAGCAATATTCAAAAGCAGAGATATTCCGCCTCTCATTCATTACGAGGGCAACATAGACGGTTTGGATGTCGAAATCGAATTTTTGACTGACCAAACAGGTTCAAGGTCTGACCTAATCTTGAAGGTTCAAAATGGCCTTCATGCTGAAGCTCTTAGGTTCACATCAATTGTGGTTGAAAATGCGATCGAAGTGACAATTGACGATACTGTTTCTGAGGCAGACCCGTTTGTTTTGAAAGTCAAGGTCCCAACTCCTTCGGCATATATATTTCATAAGGGCCTGGTCTTTATGCGTCGAAGAGATCGTGAAAAAAGAGCGAAGGATCTTTATTATATTTTTGATATCATGACTGGATGCAGCCAGATAAAACCGGATATTATGGATGGTCTTGAAGACCTGTCCAAGAAGTATCCTGCCTGGTTCCGGACATTCATCAAAAACCTTGGCCTTTATTTTGAGAGCCCTATTTCCGAAGGCGTTTTGTTGGTTGCGGAACAACGCCCATCTTCCGCGTTCCCGGGGCTGGATGAGGATCAATTCAAACGCTACGTCTTTACCGCTTTTGGGGAAATTATTCAAGATCTTAACACCGCAGTAATTTCATAACCGATGGAACGATATCCCTTAACACGTCTTTCGTACATCCTTATCAGCATCGGCACGTTAAGATCGGCGTAATCATAAATAAGCACCTCTTTTTTCATATCATGCGTCCTATGCAGGCGCCCGGCATACTGAGCCAAAGTTCCCCTCCAGGAAATGGGCATCGTAAGGAAGAGTGTATCTAATCTCGAATCATCAAATCCCTCGCCTAAATATCGGCCAGTAGCGAGAATCGCTTTGCCTTCATTGTACGGCAGGTTTTCAAGCGCTTTCAGTGCCTCTTGCCTCTGCTTTTTTCCCATTCCGCCTTTCATGACGATCATATTCTGGATTTTGCCTTCGAGCAAGGTTTTGAGCTTTTCGAGATGTTCCCTGCGCTCTGTGAGGATGACCGGAAATCGATCGTTTGATACGGCATCCATGATGTCCTCAACAATCATCTGATTTCTTTCTTCGTTATCCACCAGGGCTGCATAAATTTCATGGATGGAGGCATAGCTTTCGGCGTCAAAGGAGTGTGGAATCCGAAAGGCAGTCTTTCTGACGATCACCTTGTGGGCGAATGGTCTTTTTGCAGCTTGTTTTTTATCATCTACTCTGTAACGAACTGGCCCGCAATTCATAAAAATGATTGGGTGGTGACCGTCCTTGCGGATGACCGTCGCAGATAGACCGGTGACGTACTTTGCTTTGCTCCGCCTGGCGACGATTTCAAAACTTCTGGCCGAAACATGATGGCATTCATCCACAAGCAGATGACCATAGTCTGCCACGATATCGTCTACAACGCCCTTTCTACTGAGACTCTGAATCATTGCAACGTCGATCAATCCTTTTGGTTGATGTTTGCCGCTGCCGATTTGACCGATGTTCTCCTGTGAAATATCGAGAAAATTGCTCAGGCGCGCTATCCATTGATCGAGCAACTGCTTTCGATGAACAACAACCAGTGTATTTACGGATCTCTTTGCGATTAAATAGGCTGCAATGACTGTTTTACCAAATGCAGTGGATGCAGATAATACACCGATATCATGTGCCAGCATGGAATCAGCGGCCGCTTTCTGCTCCGGCCTCAGGGTACCGCTAAACTGAAAATTGATCGGTGTACCGTTGAACCGCTCATCATGTATTTTGACTCTGATGTTGAGCGCCTGAAGCAGATCAACCGCATCTTCCAGGCACCCCCTTGGCAGCCCAATGTATTTTGGAAAATCTTCGCAGCAATGTATGATTCTCGGCTTATCAAACGTCGGGAAACGCATTGCCTGAGCTTTATAAAACTCTGGATTTTGAAACGCCGCCAATCGAATCAAACGATTTTGCAGTGATGGGGGAAGCCCTTCTTTGTGAATATAAATTTGATTCCCCAGGACAATCTCTATCTCTTCCGGCAATTGCCCTTCGATTGGAATATCCGGTTTTCGACCTGATGGCGGCAACTTCCACGGCTCTAAGTCATCATCCGTTCCAACGTATTTAACACCGAGAACACCTCCCCTAAAGGGAGCTTGCTCGACGACATTTTCAACTTCTCTCAAGGTCATCCGTCTGATGGATGAAAAAAAAGCCCATTGATCCGGGTAGGGGTTGAATTTTTCATCAATGAATACGCTGTTTCCTTTTTCTCTCGGCTTTTTTTGGAGAGGGAGGGCGATCAGACTACCGAAACCCCCTTTTGGCATTGTATCCTGACTCGGGAAGAATCGGTCATATGATTCGAAGCCGATTTCCGGACGTTTTTCCATAGCCTGGGTCATCATAAACGCTCCCACTTGGCGTGCAAGTCTTGCAGGGATTGGCTCAGAGAAAAAAATCCAAATGTGTCCTCCATGTCCCGATCTGGAGCGTTCTATCACAGCAGGAACATTAAAGTGTCGGCATGTTTCCATGTATGCTTTTGAATCTGCCATCCAAGATTCTTTGTCGAAATCTACGGCCAAAAACCAACAGGTTTCGTCTGTGAGCAAAGGATAAACGCCTATGGTAAAATCCTTGGCAGAGCGTTTCGACATATCCCTTCCCATAAGATGGTTGAAGATGATCTCGTCGGAAATGGGTATGAAATCGCGTGCGTCGCAATCCGAACACTTTACAGCTGGTTTCCGGCATAGCCCCCGAATCCACTGATTTAGGCATTCAGGCTGGTAGCCACTTTTTCCTGATTTTGCGCTTTCGAAGTGTCTGGGAAAGACGTCTTCTCTACCCCTGAATAACGCGCGGAAAAGGGATATTTTTTCTTTCTCCGGTGATTCACTTGTGACTTTAACAGGAAATGTTTGAGGGATGTAGGACCGGTTGTCGGATACTGAATGCTTGATCTTTTTAAGTTGCTGAATTTTCTTCTTCAGAACAGCCCGTTTTACATCCAGATCGGCCAGTTCCTCTTCAGCAGCCTTAATTTCTGCATCAATTGATAATAAGTCCTTCAAGGCAACCACTTACTCAAATAATTTCTATAACTGACATATCGTTAACGGTGTTTATGGGGGTACCCGCCTGTGGTTTTCCGGCTCGTCGATCAATTGCGATCCACTCTTTATAAGAAGCCCATCCCTACAAAGCGGCCGAAGCGATTCGTAGTGCAGACCTCTCGCAGATAGACCCCGAACACGAACGACCCCTCATTTTTTTACGAGATCGAGGACTTGCTCTTTTTGAGTTTTTTCGGAAGCATGTGCAAATCTACAGACATTTAGAAATAAATGTCAATATATTTACACATCGACTCCCGCCGCCTCCACCAATTGGACCCGTCAAAGTATGTTTAAAAAAAATTTCTGTTTCTCCGATCAGATATTGACTTGCCAGCCAGCCTGCATTATTTTTTAGAAAAAGACATAAGACCACAATTCGTTGGGGGTGTTATATGCCAATCTATGAATATCAATGTGAAAAATGTCGCCGGATTTTTGAAAGGCTGGTTTATAGCTCAGAGGACAATGAACAGATAGTATGTCCCAAGTGTGGTGCGAAACAGGTAAAACGAGTTCTCAGTACTACCGGCATACTCGGAAGCAGTTGTGCGGGCGCAACAAGTGGATTTTCGTGAGCCCGGTAGTTTCTGCGGCGGTCAGTCGCAAAAGGTTATTACTCGCTTGCTTGGCCGGACCCATCACGGTTCAAAAAAATCCGATCCTTTGGCATCCGTTTAAGAATAAAAATTCCTATTTTCTCCATTAGCGCATAGTATTCATTAAAAAACCTACCTTGACAATCCTCTTTGTTTTGTGCCAATGTTTTGGTTGTCTATACCTCGAGTTGATCTGCTGTGTATATGTAAAATTTCAACTGGTTGAAGTTTTTTCTCCACAACCAAATTGATGGCGCAGGAGCACACGAACGATGCCTTCTCCTCATTCCTTACATGAGATAACGGCTTTAGAACCTGGTGATCATCTCTGTTGTTTTTATGAAACCGAGGAAGAACACCGGGCTGTGCTCACGCCCTTCTTGCGTCAGGGGCTTGAGAGGGGTGAAAAAGTGCTATACATTGTGGACGCGCACACCTCCGAGAATGTCCTCCGTTACCTGCTGGACGACGGCTTGGAAACCGAACCCTACCTGGCTCGCAGACAATTAAATATCCTTACCGCTGATGAGTGTTATATGCGGGAGGGGAGTTTTGATCCTGACAGAATGATTGCGTTGCTGAGGGCTGAGACAGAAAAGGCTGTGGGGGAGGGTTATGCAGCGCTTCGCGTCACCGGAGAAATGACGTGGCTACTGCGAGAACTACCAATGGCCGAGCAGCTCATCGAGTACGAGACAAAGCTGAACGAGTTTTTTCAAGGCAGCCAATGCCTGGCTATTTGTCAATATGACCGGCGGCGTTTCGATCCCGCGCTTCTTTTGGAAATCTTCACCGCCCATCCTCTTGTGGTTATCGGAACAGAGATCGTTAACAATTTTTTTTATGTGCCGCCCAAGGATCTGCTCAACTCTAATCCTCCGGCCGCGCGGCTTGCCCGTTGGCTCGATAAGCTTGTTGAAGGGAAACGGGCAGAGGCTCGACTAAAGAGAGAGTATGCCCAGCGTGCGGAAACCGAAAGAGCGCTTCGGGCAAGTGAAGCAAGATATCGAGAGCTTGTCCAGAATGCGAACAGCATTATTTTACGTATGGACCGCGATGGAGTTGTCACGTTTTTTAATGAGTTTGCCCAGAGTTTTTTCGGTTACTCCGAAGATGAGATCCTCGGCCGTAGCGTGGTGGGTACAATTGTGCCGGAGACGGACACTTCCGGGCGTGACCTGGCGGCCATGATCGAAGATATCGGGCGCCATCCGGAGCGATATGTAAATAACGAAAACGAAAACATGCATTCTAACGGCGAACGAGTCCGGGTCGCGTGGACAAACAGGGCTGTCCATGACGAAAATGGAAATATTGTGGAAACCCTCTGTATCGGCAACGACATAACCGAACGCCATCGTCTCCAAGCCCAACTCCTCCAAGCTCAGAAGATGGAGGCAGTGGGCACGCTGGCAGGGGGCCTCTCTCATGATTTCAACAATCTGCTTCAGAGAATCCAGGGCTATGTAGACTTGATTCTCTTAAATACGAAGAGTAACCAGCCAGGGTATCGAGCACTGAAAGGGATCGCTCGTTCCGTCAAAAGTGGTGGGGATTTGACTCAACAGTTGCTCACGTTTAGCCGCAAAGTGGAAAGCAGGCTGCGTCCCATTGACCTGAACCACCATGCAAAGCAGGCCGAAAAGTTTTTGACCCGGACCATTACCAAAATGATCACGATTGAACTACATCTGGAAGACAAGCTCAATATTGTCAATGCCGATCCTGCGCAAATTGAACAAGTTTTGATGAACCTGTCGCTCAATGCGCGGGACGCCATGCCCGACGGTGGGAAGCTTATTATTAAGACCGAAAATGTTATATTGGATGAAAAGTACTGCCGAACGCACCCGGGGGCAAATCCGGGTGGGTATGTGCTTCTTTCCGTTTCCGACACCGGTCACGGCATGGATAGCAAGACAATAGAACGCGTTTTCGAGCCCTTTTTCAGCACCAAGGAGCCCGGCAGGGGAAGCGGTCTTGGGCTTTCCATGGTCTATGGTATTGTGAAGAGTCATGGTGGTTACATCACGTGTGCCAGTGCACTCGGCAAGGGCACCGTATTCACAATCTATTTTCCGGTAATCGAGGGGGAGGCGGAATTGGAGGAGAGTTTTGAAGATTAGGATTAAAGGCTTCATTAGCAAGCCTTATGAGATGGAACAGATCCTCAGAGTAATTCGCGACGTTTTGGATCAGGAGTAGTTTTTACGCGATCATGGTCCCTAATATAAAAGTACCTAAAATGGTCATGAAAATTCCCAAACCCTTATACATCTGATCACTTCCGGACAACCACCAATCGATAAATACCTTGACCTTCTCTTCCGGAGCCATCAGGAATAGAACCCCTTTTAATAGCGCAAGTACTCCGATGATGAAGATGATGATGTCCTGAGAACTCGCAGAAGCAGACAGGATCAAAAGCCCGCCCACAATTATGGGAACGGGGCTCAATTTTTTGGGGCTGGTCGTCTTTATTTTGTCAAAAAACCTTCTTCTGACCAATTCCGTATTAAACACAATCAGCGTTCCCCCCATAACCCATAACAGGCTGATACCGAATAAAAACCATTTCATGTTGCCCCCTTCACCTTGAGATCTTTAGAAGGTCACTTCGAGAGCTTTGCACAACGCGACATTTTTTCGTCAGGCAAGAAAGGTGATCTTGGCGGGATTAACCGGAGGAACCCCGCCGGGGCGGGGTTTCGAGGATAGCGCTAACGCTTCACTCCGTGCAAAATTTGAAGCCTGCCGCCGCATCACGGGAAAATAGCAGTTGTGCAAAGCTCTCTTCGTGGATTAGACCATATTGATTTTTCGTTTTTCAGACGTCCAAAAGAGAGTTTTTTTGATATACTGTGTTCTCTGCCTTTTTTGCAAGAAAAATTTGATGATTTTGTAAAAAGTCGTTAAATTATTACCTCATGAGCCTCCTGATACGCTCTATGAGACCCATCTCCTTCATCGTTCGTGCCACGGCAGCGGGCACTAAGTGCTCCCACGGCCGGTCCGAGGCAATATGCTGACGAATTTCCGCGCCAGAGAGACCCTTTTCCGTCAGTGGTTTGCGCCATAGGACCTCGGTTTTCAGGCCGATAGACTCAAACATACGAAGCTTCTTTTCTCCCCATTCGTCGTATATAGTAAGGAAGAAGGTGGCATCCAAAGGAACATAATATTGATACAGATCAGGGATGTTAATCGGCAGGGGAACCACGGAAAACTCATCGAGGCTGAGCCCCTCTGCGGTCAGAGTCGATCTGACTATCCTATAACGCTCATAATAGGTCAAAGGGTTGGCCGTCGGGCTGCTTCGGTGCGGATCGGCCTTATCGTCTCGGGTCAGCATCGGATCAGGGTTGGTAATGCCTACGATTAGGTGCCGGCAGCGCGATTTGCCGGCCATCAGGTACTTCATATGGTCATTATGCAGCACCTGAAATCGACCGTGGATGACCCCTGTTTCAATCATCTTTAGGTACCTCTTATCTTTGCTTTGTCTTGAATAGTCTTGAGGGGTACTCCAGTTCTCCAACACTCCATCACTCCACTCTAAAAGGCTTGGAGTCTCCCGGCCAGAACGCCTGATCGTCCGGGGTGTCCATGATACCTCTAAGTTTTGCTCGATCGAGATAATTCAATAACAGGTACATAAACTCGTTGCCCCGCACGAGGCCAAGTGCGCCACCGGCACAATGAATCTCGTCAAAGCGCTCTATTGCGTCCCGGCGAACTCCCTCGCCTGCTATTACTATAGGAACGGGTTCTCCCGAATGAATAAGAGGACCGGCACTGGGGGTAGAGTGATCGGATGTGACCACGATCAGGGTCTCAGGGTCACTCATTAAGGGGCCGAGCGCTTCGCCGAGACCGTGGTCCAGAGCTTCAATAGCCGCCTTTTTGGTATGCGGATTCTTTGTGTGGGCCGCTGTGTCGGGGGCTTTGGTGTGGACATGGATGAGGTCGTATTCTTTTAACCCATCCCTGGCGAGTTTGAGCCTTTCGGCAAAATCCTTTCCGATATCGCCTGTCTCCCGGGCCTTGACAATGTCCATTCCGAGAAAGGTGCAAAGCCCCCAATAGACGAGCCCCGATGAAATCGAAAGGCCCCGCAGTCCCCAACGGCTCTTAAAGGATTGAACGGTTCTTAATCGCCCCGGGCGCTGTGTTGCCACGGCATTAATCGGTGCAGCGCCACGCAATTGCCTGGACTGGTTCACCGGATGATTGACTAACCGCTCATAGCACCAAACAAGGTGTTGCTTGAGCGCCCGCGCCGTGGTCTGGGCAGCTATATCTTTTGCAAAGGAGCGCCATGGTTGAACCTCTGTAAGCGGATGCCCTTCCCACATGGGATCGGTGTCGGTCACATAGGGCGAGACCGGCCCGGTCAGGGTGAGGATGCCATCCAGCCCATGGGTTGGCCTGAAGTGGAACCGGATTCCGTCATATTCATAAGATGCGATAGCTTGGACTATGGCCGATACCTCGCTCGGTTCCGCCCGCGGCCGGTCTTTTTGAAGTACCAGTGTTCCACTTCTTTCTGTTACGCCAACCAAGTGTGCTAAAATATATACATCATCGGCGGAGACTTCGATCCCAGCGCCCATGGCCTCCAAAACACCCCGTCCCGGGAATTCATCACGGTCATAGCCAAAGAGGGAGAAGTGGGCGTTTTCACTGGGTAAGGCTACTCCCATCCGGTCGGCATGGAAGAGGCCGTTTGCGCCTTGGCCGGCAAGCGCATCTAAATGAGGGGTGTGGGCTGCCTGAAGTGGAGTCTTCCCACCAAGGCATGAAAAAGATCGGTCGCCCAGGCCGTCAAGGAGGATCAAAATACAACGTGAAGGCACGATAAAGACTCCTTTGCAAAAAGTCCCCCATTTGTCCGATTGGTCACAACGCTAATTACCCAAAATAGGGACCTAAGTTCATGGGAGTATCGGTTATTTTTTTCCATTACTCCAAGGTCTCTATTTAAGCGCTCATGGAATCAACGGACATGGAGCAGTGACTGTTTGAGACCTGGTTTATTGTAGTCAAGTATTTTTTAATTGGAAAGTCATTTGGGATATCCCAATGCTTTCTTAAAAAGTTCTAAACCCATGTGAAAGCCATCTTACCCGATCCTGGTTTATTGTAGTCAAGTATTTTTTAATTGGAAAGTCATTTGGGATATCCCAATGCTTTCTTAAAAAGTTCTAAACCCATGTGAAAGCCATCTTACCCGATCCTGGTATTTGAGAGTCTCAAACGAGCTCTGATCTTG
>JBDRFJ010000186.1:0-11910 GCA_043818915.1 Pseudomonadota bacterium
AAGCTTCTGCTTAAATTGTTTTTGCTCATCGGTATTGGCATAGGCTTGATAGTTGAAACCTTGCCAATCAGGTGTTACGTTCATTGCCGAGTAATGATGGTCAGATAACATCAACGCCAGACGTGATAGGTGCATCATAAATGGCTGACTAAACCAATCTACGCCAATTAAGCCCAGGCAACGCAAAGCACGCTTGGAAAAATGCCCGGCTTTCTGTTGCCAGGTTTTGCTGAAAAAGGGTGTTCTTTTTGAAAAAGACCAGTTATTGGTTCTGGTTTTCTCGTCCCAATCTGGGTTATTGCTATTGACGGAATTCCATAATGGATCAAATGCGGATATCGGCCAATCATTGATATTTGAAATACTTGGTTCGGTGTCACCTTGCTTTGGATAAACCGGTAAACGATGATGCGAAACGATTAACCAGGCAACAACCCTGGCAAAGTCTGGTAAATTTTCTATTGGGTTGTTAAATTCGCAGGACTGCGGGTCATCAATAATGATTTTATCTAACACCTGCTTTTCAACATCCACATCAATAGTTGCCAGTCTCTTTAGCCACTGTTCATCGCCAAATTCATCCACAAAAGCCTGAAACAATCGTAACGAAACCCACTCATGTCGATAAGGCTCAAAATTTTTTCCTTTAATGTTCGGATTCAATTTGTCTTGAAATAAATCATTGGCTTTGCCAAAGTCATGAAATAACCCTGCTATACCCGATGCAATGGCAATCACTTCCGTTGTACGCCAACCCTTTTCCCATTTTCTATGGTTAAGGTCAGATGTTGTACTATTCACCGGCACCACACCCTGTTCATCAAACTTGCCTTTATTCCCCACCACCCATAAAAACTGGCTTCTGGATCGGCTCCTGATCCAGTGGCAGGATACGGCGGTGCTTTTGCTGGCAGTTTGGCGCAGTATTTTTTTGACGGTTTTGAGGCCTTCTTCCGTAATGACGGTTTGCCAGGTATTGTCGCCGATGCGGTCGGCAAAGGCGTCGAGCACCCGGCGTGTTTTTTTGAGGGCGTTTTTTTCACACTGAGAGATGAAGGTCACCCTCATAACGCGTTGTTCTCCCTGCCCTGTTCCTTGTTCTGCTCTTTACCCTGTAGGGCCAGTGCCTTGACCTGATTAAACATGACATCCAGCGCTTTGTGATCGGTAAAGGCTTGCAGACATTGCTGGCGAAATTCCTGATCGGTTGCGTTTTCTTTGGCGCAGATGAATGCCCAAGGCAAAACGATAGCATCTTTCACCAGGTCGGCAATATCAAACACCAGTGCGCCGCGGCGGGTTTTGCCGTGCATGACGGCAAAACCGTGGGGTATGCCCAAGACCCAAAGCGTGGTAGCGGCAAGACCGTAGGCGAGATAGTTGCCATGATTGAGAAAGCCGTTGGCCTTGTCGGTGGCTTCGCGTTCACGGACAAAGTCGGACATGTTGTTTTGCCGAGCGGCGACTTTATAGAGTTGCTTGGTCAGTTGGGCTTCGGTGGCTAACAGGTAGGTAGTTTTTGTTGCGGTGGCTATTTGGGCATGAAAGGCATCCAGGGCATTCGCAATAGCGGGGTCACCGGCATCAAAACCCGCCAGTTTCAGTTCGCGATCCTTGCGCCAGACTTGTCGTAAATAGTCGATGCGGGCATGTTGTAATGCTTTGGCGGTTTGCAGACGCTTTTCATCATCAAACCAGAAACTCAGCCAGCCTTGCAGGTATTCCGTGGGCCGGTATTCGCTCTGCGGGGTCAGCCATTCGATGTCATTGCCCATGTAAAGCGGAGTGCCGCCTCCGCCGCAAAAACCAATAAGCACTCCCGCCTGGGCCAGCATGCGCACTGCGGCCTGGGTGATGGAAGTTCCATTTCCCAGCAGAATCACCGTGGTATTGGCGATGGGAATATTAAAATAAAGATTGTCTTTTTTAGCTTCGGTGAGATACAGCACGCGGCCATCTTTTTGCATGACACGGCAGTGCTCCAGATAGTATAAGTTCGCTCGCTTGGAGTGAAGGATTGCTTTTAAGTCTGATGGTGACAGGTCATGCATAGTTTCTCACCTTCGGCAAAGTCAGACAATGGCATGGTAACAAATGATAGGCTGGGCCATCCTCGTCATCAGGCCGGGCCTTTCCCCAATACCGATAAATAATATCTTTTGAACCACGCATATCTTTTCCATCTCAAGCCAGTATGTATGTTGGGCTGAGCAATGCGAAACCCAACGCAAGATCACTTGTAGCTAACTTTGTTCCAAGTTCCGCGCGATCGTTCTTGCCGGATTTCATTTCATTCAATCCAGCCTATGGACTGAACCACTCATATCTTCCCCATTTCAAGCCATATCATAGCCGCAAGTTTTGCGTCATCAAGTACCCGGTGCTGGCGTATGCCATTCTTCTTCACCACCACCTCATTCATTCCAGAATTCTTCCACACTTATTAATTAGTATACCACGCCCACTCCCCCAAATAATTGCCGAGTAAGAATTTTGCGGTGCAAAATTCTGAGAACCGGTGATAGACTGAACTGGTGCAGCGGAGAAACGGTGAGCCGGTCCCCACCTCTAAAAACCAATTTTCCTTTGGGCTTATCATCTGTATCTATCAATTGTTTTATGGCTTCAAACACAACCTGAAACTGTTGGTCGTATTTTCTCTCCAGGGATTCAATTTTCTTCTTCAGTGACTTATGTGTTGAAAGCATCCGCCGGAGCTGAGTAAAGGCTCTCATAATCTGGATGTTTACCTGGATAGCTCTCTTGCTTCTCAACACACTGGAGAGCATGGCAACACCCTGTTCCGTGAAAACCATAGGACTATATCTTAACCCCATCTTGTCACTATTGGAGGCGCCAAATTGGCATCTCCAATTTTTCAACCAAAATCTCCTGTCTTGAGCCTGGGCATAAACCTTTTGGTTTTAAAACGCCATTTCTTAAACCATTTCTCCTATATTTTTTAGTATACCACGCCCACTCCCCCAAATAATTGCCGAGTAAGAATTTTTTTCACCGCAAAATTTTAAGAATCGGAGAAAGGGGGAACAAAAAAACCCCATCCTTCATATCACTGAAGAAATGGGGTTTTATTTTCTTATTAATGTGGCTGGCCTCTTGCCCACTTTTTGAGTCCCTCAAAAAAGCGCGGTCAAATGAAACTCAGTTCGCTTCTCTCATCTCGCTATTGCGAGAGAATACTTGAATATTGGAATGGTTCATTGAAGAGTAAAAAAAATGCCACACGGCGCTAAGGCTATGACGAGACAAAACATTCCTATCGATATCCCTCTTGTTCTAAATATTGTACAATCGCATTAACTATCTTCTCTGCAATCCGGGCATCTTCTTTTGCGTCTTTTTCATCAATGCTTAGATCGAAGTCATAATCTCCGGTTTGTCTTTCACGAAACAGCCTGGTAATTGACTTGCTAAATTCTTTTGGAAAAATATCAGTTTTAACAAAATGCTGATTAAATGCACTGATGACTCCCGCATGCTTTGAATATGAAAGCTCCTTTGTGAGCAAAACTGCTTCCATTGCATAAAAGGCGGCATAATATGCACGAGAAGAAGCGAAATCATAATCGCCTTCCTCAATGTTGCGATAAGCTGCTGCTATAGAACGAAAAGCTTTTTCGATCATTAACTGAAGTTGATCGTTTAGTCGTTTATGATCATTCATAAAACAATACCTTCTCGAAAAGCATTTATTAAAAGAGGGTTGTAGGGATGCTCACGAATCTCTTCCTCCAACTTAGGCAAAACAGATAATACAACATTATATCGATAGAGAAATTCTCCGGCTATTTCATCGATCTCGTCCTTTAATGAAGGCGACATTTCATTCAGTATAACCAAACAATCATAATCAGAGTCATGCGTACTATCTCCACGCGCCCTGGACCCGAAAAGGACAATTTTTTTAAGCCGATGACCAAGTCGTTTCTTTATTTCTTGTCCCAAAAGATGCGTGATCTCTTTTTCATTTTTTTGTTCCATAGGTATGGTTCTTTCATTCATGTGGTAGTTTTACTTAACATGACCAAATATTGATTAAAAATCAAGTGCTTTTTTAGAAAGGGAAGGGAGTTCAAAGCTATCGTCGGTATAAAAATATCCCTTGTTTTTATAAGAATACTCAAGAGGCGCACTCATCCTGTCCCGCATAAACTCAACATCGAGCTGCGCTGTCTTCTGGGACACCTCGAATTCTTCAGAAAGAATGCGAGCATTCGGATAGCGATCAGCCTTAATCTCGCTATGGAACCAGAAGTAACGTTCGTACGCAAGCTTTTTTGCCACAGGGACACCTATCAAATTTATAGGTTACCGGCAGAAGAAATCTAAAAAACCATACCTGTATCCTTTTGAAATGTCCAGAGATTTTGGATGTTGCCGGTTATAACGATCGGACTGTAACGAAACGTTACAATTCTAAGGGAAATGAAGGGAAGAAAGTGTGTAGAAGTGATACACCAGGGAGCAGGTGTCGGGGGGTGATAGCTCAAAGTTGAAAGCTCAAGGCAGGTTTAAGGTGTCAGGTGTCTCAGAGAGTGTATCTGTGCTTGAGGTGTCGCTACCCCATGAACATCAGGATTATGGACGTTTGGACAAGACGTTTTTGGAGACCGGAAGAGGTCACCGCGCCGATGAAGATATGCGCCGTATGTGTTGAGAACGAGTTACATATATTTTTACAACGAGATCAAGGAGAGAAATGTATGACGGAAGCGCGAGCAGGGTTGCGCAGGTGAGGGAAAAGTTAAATCTGGAAAAGTAGAATTTTTCCAAACCGCCACTCCGATGTCTAAGGGAGGCACAAAGAGATACGCTGCTATTACGGGTCTATTTGGTCAAATTGTCAACACCTTTCAATAAGTTATGTCAATAGCATTTCAATAATTTATAGTTTAAATTTCATGTCCTGCCAACACGCTCCAATAGTCCGATAAGGGCATTCCTTTGCCTGGTATCAGACCGTGGTACGGCAGGCAAAATATTACCTTCCGGGGAGCACGCCTTCCCCAAAAGGGTACGCGCGGATTGATCCGGGACCAAATAGCATCTTAATAATACTTGGTTTTGCCCTTCCGTCACATCCGAGTCTCGTGTGGCATTGTTGACCTTTGCTCGCATCGCGTCAGACCATTTTTCTGTCATAAGCTCAAAAAACAGCGAATAAAACGAAAATGGAGTATCCGGTCTACACTGCAATATCTCTAATTTTTCGCATTCTTCCCCCAATAGCAACGAAAGCGCCTCGCGAGAATCGGTAAACAGAAAATCCGTATCATAAGCATCCTGCTGAAATAAATGATTCCAGGCACGGATACGTTGCTTCATCATAAACACTGTTTGTTCTTCATCGTTTGTCAACACCGGAATACCTGTACGTTTAAACCCTTCCAGGCGGTCCTCTTCCTCTGAGAAAGGGTGAAGGACCTCTTTTAAAAGTTCCTGGTTACGCTCAAACTCCTCAATTCCTCCTATCACTTCACTTGACCTCTGATCATAATCCTGGGCAAGATGAAGAAAAAGTTGAGCTGAAAATTCCCTATCACCCAACTCACTCGCAGAGGTCGCCCGAGACGAACCCATATAGCTCTTAAGATCGGCAATAATTCCGGAAGTCATTGTATCAAGATAAGGCGAATCCACGTTGGCTGCTTTAAGATACTCGATATCACTCTTCTGGTGCATCTCTCCCCAGTCTTGAAAGGACCTCAGTGCATGCTTAAGTCTTTTTTCATCGGTAGTCTCTGCCAACGGCGTCCTTATCTTCAAAGATCCTTGATCTATCCAGGGCTGGAACAAAGGGGGTATCATTAACTTAGAAGGTTGATAGACTACCACCTCTCTCCAGAAAGTGGCAATCTCCCGAAGTAGTTTGTTACTAATAAAAGTAAACGGGAAATAGACAGGTGTAATTGTGTTTGATATGTCGTTCATATTTTCTATTTTATCGGTCTCAACACTGATCCACCCGGAGTGTCTTTGACGATAAATCCCTTTTCTGTTAACAGGTCCCGAAGCTGATCGGCGCGCGCCCAGTCTTTTTGACTTCTTGCATCAGCTCGCTCTTTAAGAAGAACGACCAGCTCCGGAGTCAGCTCATCGGATTCAAAATTAAATATGTGTAAAACAGTATTTATCTTTTTCAGAACATCAACAATGGAGTCCGCTCCGGACCTGTCCAGACAACCGTCTCTGATGAGCCTGTTGACCTTTTTTACAAGATTAAAAATGGTAGAAAAAGCCCCTGAGATGTTCAGATCGTCATCCATTGCATCGGCAAACCCTTGCTTGAGATCATAGATAAGCTGATCGATTTCCTCGTATGGACGCCCATCTTTTAGCCGTCGCAATCCGTTAATACACTCATCCAACCTAAGTAACGTACGGCGAGCTTGCTGCAATTCCTCATCAGAGAAATAGAGAGGCTTTCTATAATGTTTTGAAAGGAACCAAAACCGGATTTCCCTCCCTGTATAGCCTCGGTCCAAAAGTTTTCTGACAGTTAACCTTTGCTGGCCTCTAACGTCTGCATTTTTGCCGTCCACCAGGACCTGAGCGCTGTGGAGCCAATACCGGGCCAATGGTTTGCCGGTCAAAGATTCGCAAATTGCTATCTCGTTCTCATGATGTGGAAAAATTAATGCGCGGCTGCTTGTGTGGATATCAAAGCTTTCCCCCAAATATTTCATAGCCATGGCAGCGCATTCAATATGCCATCCCGGCCGAATATTCCCCCATTCAGTTTTTACATATATGCCACGCTTAAGTTCTGAAAGCTTGGTCCGTTTCAATAAGGTGAAATCTCGGGGGTTGTCCTTCTCATAATCATCTAAGTCGATGGTAGTTCCCAACTTTATCTTATTCAAATCGAGCTTAGACAACTTTCCATACTCAGGAAACCTTGAAATATCAAAATATACTGATTTTAATTTTTCATAAGCAACCCCTTTTTCGAGAAGGCGTCCGGCAAGCTTTACCATATCTTCAACATGCTCGCTTGCTCTTGGATATTCCGTGGCGGGCTTAATTCCAATCGCTTCAATATCTTCAAAAAAAGCATTAATATATTTTTCGGTAAACGGCTTTAGATCCATACCGGCCTGCTCCGACGCCTGAATTGTCCGGTCGTCTAAGTCGGTAATATTCATGACATGGACAACTTCATCTCCCTTATATTCAAAATACCGTCTGAGCAGATCAGCCATAATGAAGCGCCGGGCCTGTCCTATGTCTATACGATCATTAACTGTTGGGCCGCACGAATAGATGGATACACGTCCCGGTTGGATGGGGCTAAATGATTCTTTAGACCTGGTCATCGTGTTATAGAACTTCAGAGCAGATGTTTCTTTTACAGCAAAAAGGGATGTGCTCAAATACCGCTCTCCGCCGTCAGGGATAATAACAACCAGTGTGCCATCGTTCATCTCTTCGGCAATCTGCCTTGCCACTACCATGGCAGCCCCGGAGCTCATTCCCACAAAAAGGCCTTCTTCCCCGGCAAGCTGTCGTGCCATATCAAAGGCTTCGTCGTCTTCTACATTGATCTTTCTATCCAGACGATTCTTATCATATATCCCCGGGCAATAAGCCTCTTTCATATTCTTTAGGCCCTGGATCTTGTGCCCTAAATAGGGTTCCACGCCAATGATCTGTACAGCAGGGTTATATTCTTTAAGCCGTTTTGAGATCCCCATGATTGTGCCGGTAGTCCCAAGGGTTGCAACAACATGTGTCACTTTCCCTCCGGTCTGATTCCAGATCTCCTCTGCTGTTCCGTTATAGTGCGCCAACCAGTTCGCCTTGCTGTTAAACTGGTCTGTAATAAAATATTTGTCCGGATATTCTCGGGCCAACCGGTACACCTCTTCAATAGCCCCGTCAGTACCAAGATGAGCAGACGTTAGAAGAAGTTCCGCCCCCAGCGCTTTCAGTATTTTTTGCCGTTCAATGCTGGCCGCCTCTGACATTGCCAACAAAATACGGTACCCCTTGATGGCACAGACCATTGCCAGACCGATGCCGGTATTGCCACTGGTAGCCTCCAACACGATCTTGTCCCGGGTCAACATACCGTCAGTCTCTCCTGCCTCGATCATGGCAAGAGCTATTCTATCCTTGATCGAACCGCCGGGATTAAAATACTCCAGTTTCGCCAGAATTCGAACACCCGGATTCGGATTTAATCGTTTTATATCGACTAAAGGTGTATTGCCAATTGTATCTAATAGCGAAGACATATCTAAACTTCCGCCTTAATCTTCTCTGCGATCTCTTTGAGCTTATCCATATCTCCAGGCTTCATCGGCCAGTGTGAAATTGTGATTCCGTCATCAAACCAACGAGGAATTATGTGAACGTGAAGGTGCGGCACAACCTGACCGGCTGCTTTCCCATTCAATTGAAGTATATTGATCCCATCGGATTGAACCCCTTTCTTTATTGCGGTAGAAAGGATTCTAACTACTCTGAGCACTTCTATTGCGTCCTGTTCTGAAATTTCGAAAATGTCTGCCGCGTGAGTCTTAGGAACCACAAGCGTGTGGCCGGTACTGAGAGGATTAATATCCATAAAAGCAAAGACGTTATCGTCCTCATACATCTTAATAGAAGGTATCTTTCCCTGTATAATCTTGCAAAAAATGCAGTCCATGGTATTCCCCCTACATACAAAAATCCGAATATCGAAATCCGAAACTACCCCTCGCACCCTTAAGTAGACAACATTGATTCAAGTATTGAAGACCACATATTAAAAAGATGGCACACCGTCAACTAAAAAGAAGAGCAAAAAATATCAGAAGAGGCGGTATTATTCTTTTGCAGACCTGGCAACGCGGAATCCGAGGCTGAAATCAGCGTATGCCGGCACAACATGTTCACGCCTGGTAACACGTATGTCATCTGGAGAATTAAACCAGCTCCCACCTCGTTTTACTTTGTCAGCTCCTCTCCCCGGCCCTCTGGGATTTGTGGATATTCCCGCGGAATACTCTCCATACCAGTCGCCACACCATTCGGAGACATTGCCTGTCATGTCATTAAGCCCGAATCGATTGGCTCTGAAGCTTCCAGTGGGCGCGACATAAATGTATCTATCATCATAACCTTTCCAAATAGTCCAGGCAGGAAATACTCTTTTGGCACTCTTATCAGCGATATTTCCTCCTCTTTGTTTTACCGGTCTGCCGTCTCCCCAACTGTATTTATACTCTTTATCTCCGCCACCAGCCGCATATTCCCACTCCGCCTCAGTAGGGAGGCGGTATTTTTCCCTGGTCTTTCTTGACAGCCATGCACAATATTCTGATGCACCATACCAGGTGACATAAATAACAGGGTGCTCCTTATAACCGGTCTCTACCAAAAAGAAATTACTATATCTGTTTATCCGGCACCGTTCATCGTTCCACGCGCCTGTGAGTTTAATCAGCGCTCTTCCCCTGCTATCTGTTTCTCTTCCCAAATCATTTAAGAATGCCACGAACTCCTCATTTGTAACCTCATATTTTCCTAAATAAAAAGCGCTAAGGTATACTCGCTGTTCCGGGCTTTCATCTAAATCGCCTTCTTCATTCCCCATAATATAGGAGCCTTTGGGTATCAATACCATTGTTGGCTCGATAACATTTTGGGACCGGCAATAAGCAACAAAAGGATGCAATACGGCAACCACCACAAAAAGGACCGCCGATATCGTAATCTTCTTGTTATATATAAGATTCAAAAGTGCACATAACCTCCATACGGAATTTGGATTCTCGCCTCTCCGCTCTCAAGCCATAAGCCCTGCTCTTTAACTATGAGGCCTATCCGCGTGGCAGCCTTGCCCATTACATTTTTGGTAATTTCTTCTATCTCTTTTCTATATTCAGGGGGGGTCGCAAAAAGAAGTTCGTAGTCTTCCCCTCCGCTTAAAGCCCAATCGAACGGATCGCGAGACAGCTTCTGAGCAAGAGTTCGCAAAGGTTCAGAGATCGGAACCGATTCTTGATTGAGGACCGCCCCCACACCACTTTCATCACATATATGCCTGAGATCCTTTGCCACACCATCCGAAAGATCGATCATAGCATGAACCAGTCCGCTCTCCCCCAAAGCCTTCCCGAGCTTTAAACGCGGGGCCGGTCTTTGGTGGGATGAGACAAGTATTTGACGATCCTCTTCCTCTTTATGTTCGTTTGTCAACAGGATCTCCAGCCCACCGGCGGCATTGCCTAAAAAACCGGACACCCAAATATCGTCACCAACCTGTGCTCCGGAACGTAATACCAAACCTTCGGGGGAACATCTTCCCAAAAGAGTTACACTAATGACGGAGTCCGATGTCACTTCTACTGTATCGCCACCGGCGAGAAAAACCCCGGCCTCACAAGCCATTTCCTGAAATCCCCGCATAAATGACTCGAGAACGGAAACCGGTGTAGAAGACCTCAACCCTATGGAAAGGAAGGCTGTGTGGGGTGTTCCGCCCATAGCGGCAATGTCGCTGAGATTTACCGCCAGAGCTTTCCACCCAACATCCTCGTAAGAGGTTGTCTTCGTGGTGTAGTGGATACCCTCTATCATCATATCAGTGGTGACCAGCAACAGGTCTTCTCCACCTGTTTCCAACACTGCGCAGTCATCTCCGATCCCTTTCTTTACATACGGGGCATGATTCGGGAAAAACCGTTGTATCAGCCGAATCACACCGCTTTCCCCTACGTGACTTAAGAGATCTTTTGACATATACGTTTAATTACGAATTTAGGAAGTTAGTGATTCCGAATTAAAGGAATCCTACACGATTCTAATCCCTAATATTGAATTTCCTTTTTGCGCTATGCGCCTGTTTGTTAGCTTGTAACATAAATTAGGAAGTAAGAAAAGTGTTACGTCCTCCTAATCGCCCATCCATCAAACAGTCGGTTATGCCGTATAATATACACGTTTCCGTCATCTGTCCGCACCTTGAAATAGTCGATTATATCAGAAGTAGACTCTATTCCTCCTTCATACCATCGATCTATAATCTCACTTACGATAAAGGCCCTCCCCTCCCGCACAAACGATTTTGGGTATTCATCGGCCTTATATCCTCCATAACACGAAACCTGGATGGTCTCATACCTAAAGGATCGCAAATAGCATAACAACCCTTTGACTGCGTCTTCGAGATCAAGATAACAAAATCGATACGATTCGTGCTGAAGACCGTAAGGATCTGCAATCAATCGCGGGCTGGAACCGGAATCGGCAAAATGACGAACCATAAAGATCTTTCTCTTTGCTTCAGGATAACATGCAATCAAGCTTTCCCTGTGTGCAGGCTCCATTACCAAGACAAGGTCCGCCCAGGCAATAAGGTTTGAAGAAACGAGTTGGGCACGATGTTGTGAAAGATCTACACCATGTTCTTCAGCCACCTGACGGGAGAGCCTGGATACACTATTTCCGGGGAGAGCATACAGCCCCGCAGATGCTGCCTTTATTTGGTCAGATTGTCTCTTTGCAACGAGTTTTCTTAATATCCCCTCTGCCATGGGACTCCGGCAAATATTCCCTGTGCAGACGAATAATATATTTATAGACATTTTCGATATACTCGAGGCAGTTTCAAAACGTTCAGTTTTGTCCAAGGTCAAGAAAGGCGAAGATTTTAACCGCAGGAACACTTGGGGTATTTCGAGGATTAAAATCTGAGCCTGACGCAGATTCAGCCGTCGTAGCCGCCGACTTCGCCATAGTAGCCCTGGCTACGACGGCTGAAAACCGTAACTCCGATATTGAGCAAAAAAACAAAGGGAAAAGAATTGAAAAAACCTCGTTGATTCAGTATGATAAGTTCGACAAAAAACAAAAAATACTGTAACCAACGAGGTTAAAAGAAATGATACGACAAACCGTTCT